>JAZNRT010000079.1:0-28418 GCA_045590875.1 Acutalibacteraceae bacterium | reverse complement strand
GTGCACTCCGCCTCGTGGCGGGCAATATAGCGGGCGTCGTTGGGATTGGTAATTCCCGCCCCTGCCTTTTTATAAGGCGGATTGCAAATGACAACATCCATTTCGCTAAGCGGCACGCTCTTTTTTAGCTCGTCCATATCTCGAATGTCGCAATTCACCACCTGCATATGTGTAAAGCCGTTTTCCTTAGCCGCCCTTTCTGCCAGAGCGCAAGCGGCGGCTTGAATATCCACACCGTATACCTTTTTGGCAGTTTTGTTGCGGCAAAGAATAAGAGGAATTATACCACCGCCGCAACCAAGGTCGCAAACGGTATCCTTTGCCTTAACCTTTGCAAAATCTGCCAAAATCACGGCATCGGTACCATAACGGTATTCGGGGGTTGAATAGATAAAACACCCGCCGCCCAGAGGTGTTTTTACCGCCTCTGGACTTTTGGTGGTTTGCGAACTAATTTCCGCATTTTCGCAAATATGATTTCTTTCTGTGATGTCACACATTATGCGCGGCTCCATTTAACACCCTGAGGTGTATCTTCTAGAACAATGCCCATTTCCTTTAATTTATCCCGTATGGCATCTGCCTCTTGGAAGTTCTTTGCTTTTCGAGCTTCGGTGCGTTTTGCTATAAGCTCTTCCACTTCTGTATCTAAACTACTGTCCGATTTATTGTACAGTATACCAAGAACACCGCACAGCTCATCGAAGAGCTTAAGTGCTTCCTCACAGGCGGTTTTTTGGGGGTTATTTGCTACCATAATGTTAATATCCTTAGCCAATGTGAAGATTGCTGCCAAGGCATCGGCGGTATTAAGGTCGTCATCCATAGCCTCTATAAACTCTGCCCTATGCTTTTCTAAAAAGTCGGGAGCTTCGCCGCCCTCTGCTGCGTGGGATATAGCAAACTCCAAGCCCTCGCGACAGTTATAAAGTCTTGTAAGTGCGCTGGCGCCCTGCTCGATAATTTCGGTGCTGTAGTTAATAGGGCTTCGATAGTGAGAAGAAATCATAAGGTAACGAATCGGCTCATAGCCATACTTTTCGGCAACGTCACGCACGGTGAAAAAGTTACCTAAGGATTTTGACATCTTGCGGTTATCCACATTTATATAGCCATTGTGCATCCAATATCGGGAAAATTCACAGCCGTGAGCACATTCTGATTGGGCAATTTCATTTTCGTGGTGGGGGAAGATAAGGTCCTGACCACCGCAGTGGATATCAATTGTGTCGCCAAGATATCTGCCCGACATTGCCGAGCATTCTATATGCCAACCGGGTCTGCCGTCACTCCAGGGAGAGGGCCAAGAGGGCTCACCCTCCTTCGCACTTTTCCAAAGGCAGAAATCCATTGGGTCTTCCTTTTGCTCAGAAACGTCAATTCGTGCGCCTGCCTCTAAATCCTCAAGGGGCTGATGGGAAAGCTTGCCGTAGCTCTTGAATTTTTTTGCGCGGAAGTATACATCGCCGTTGGGAGATTTATATGCATAGCCCTTGCTTTCCAGCTCCTTTATAAGCTCGATAATAGCATCAATATTCTCTGTAGCTTTTGGGTGATAGGTAGCCTCGCGAACATTAAGACCTTTGGCATCGGTCCAGAATTCTTTAATATATCTTTCGGCAACCTGAGGCACGGTGGTGCCCTCTTCATTAGCCTTCTTGATAAGCTTATCGTCTATATCGGTGAAGTTTTGCACAAAGTTTACCTTTATGCCTCGCCACTCTAAATATCTGCGAAGCACATCGAAAACGCACAGTGGACGGGCATTGCCTATGTGGATATAGTTATAAACTGTGGGTCCACAGGCATAAATTTTAAGCTCGCCCTCAACAAGGGGCTTTAATTCTTCCTTTTTTCTGCTAAGGGTGTTGAAAATCTTCATAACGTTCTCCTTAATATGTGTTTATTTTATATTCAGTGATTTAATTTATTCTGTGTTATTAGGTGCCGTCGGGAAATTCAGGGGGATTTTCAATCAGTGCATCCAGCCTTGCCTGTAAATCTGCAATCTTTTTATCGTAGGCACAAAACTGCTGAGCCACAGGGTCGGGGATATGCACCTGATCGAGAGGCTTTACCTTAACACCGCTTCGTTTTACCACGCGGGCGGGCACACCTACGACTGTGGAATCGGGGGGAACCTCGTGCAGAACTACAGCACCTGCAGCAATTCGGGAATTATCCCCCACCTTAAAGGGTCCTAACACCTTGGCACCCGAACTAATCATTACATTATTGCCGATTGTGGGGTGGCGCTTGCCCTCATCTTTACCTGTACCGCCCAAGGTAACACCCTGATAAATCAGCACATCGTCGCCGATTTCGGCGGTTTCGCCAATAACAATTCCGTTGCCGTGGTCGATAACCAACCGTCTGCCGATTGTTGCACCGGGGTGGATTTCTATACCTGTTTTTTTTACTGCACGCTGAGAAATCCAACGGGCAATAAATTTGTGATTATGCTTATAAAACCAATGGGCGCGACGGTGCATTCTTATTGCCTTAAGACCCGGATACAAAAGGAAAATTTCAATTGATGACCTTGCCGCAGGGTCGCGCTCCTTATATGCGGCTATGTCCTCCCTTAGTCGTTTAAACATAAGTGTCCCTCTTTTTCAGTAAATTTTATGAGAGAGGAATAGAGGTATTCCCCCTCATCTCTCTCCTTGTGGCATTATTTTTATTATGCCTTAAAAATAAAAAACTCCGCCGTTGTTTTTAGAAAATAAAAAACAACAACGGAGGCGATGCTATTAAATCGCGGTTCCACTCCAATTTGTGAACTCTTGTGACTATGATAACGGTGTCAACCCGAAGCGACATACTGTGACTTTCCGCCGCTCTGCTCCCGAATGCACTTCACAGCCTATTCTCCTGCAGTGCTTTCAGCAAAGGCACCGCTCTCTGTAAAAAGAACATTTTTGGGTACAACCCTTTTACTGCTACTCTTTTCGTTCAAAGCATTTGGTTTATATACTATATAATATTACAAATTTGCGATTTTGTCTACCTTTATTTTTTGTAATTTATAAACTGAGCATTATCCACAAGATAAATTACACCCGAAATAACCGTTAGCACTGCCGATATCCAAAGCACACCTGTACCAAACCATTCGAGATTTTTTACAGTAGTCTCGGACAAAGCTTCAAGTGTTGCAAGCCATTCCACAAACAATATTATTATAATCGCCGCCATCTGGCTAACAGTTTTAGACTTGCCCCAGATATTTGCGGCTATTACCTTGCCTCCGTCAGCAACGGCAGAAAGGCGCACACCCGAAACCAAAAATTCACGGAAAAGGGTTATAAAGGCTACCCACATAGCGCCGTGAATACGGTCGCCCAAAGTGATAAATCCAAGCAGTGCCGAGGTGGTGAGCATTTTGTCGGCAAGGGGGTCTAAAAATTTGCCGAAGTTGGTGATAAGATTGTGCTTTCTTGCCAGCATACCATCGAAATAATCTGTGATTGAAGCGGCGGCAAAAATTATGAGCGCCACAAGGTAGTTGTGGGAAAAATGCACCGTCATTGCCACTAGAAAAAAGGGCACCATAATCATTCTTAAAACGGTTAATTTGTTTGGAGTGTTCATATCGCGTATCCTTTCGCTGATTTTTTTAAAAGAGCACGAAACCCAAAGAAGCAAACGCAAATAATCCAAACCTGATTTTAAAGGGAGGATTGTTCTTGTTTGCTTAACCTATATCGGTCCGTCCTATCGTCTATTCTTCCAATTCACCAAGCAAATCGTAATCGAGAGTGTCGTTAATATGCACCAATACGAATTCGCCAATCTTTAAAGGCTTTGGGGAAATGAAGAAGATTTTTCCGTCGATTTCAGGGGCATCTGCGGCACTTCTGCCGTAATAACAGCGGATGTAATTATCATAGCCCTCTATCAGCACTTCCACAGTATTGCCGATTTTTTCCTGCATTTTATCAGTAACAACAGAAAGCTGCAGCTCCATAATATTTTCACTGCGGTCCACCCTTACCTGCGGGTCAACAGCACCCTCAAAGCCTGCGGCGGGGGTGCCCTCCTCTTCGGAATAGGCAAAGCAACCCAATCGGTCGAATTTCATTTCCTTAACAAATTCGCAAAGCTCCTCGAACTGCTTCTCGGTTTCGGTTGGAAAACCGCAAAGCATTGTTGTGCGAAGGGTTATATCGGGAACGGTGGCACGGATTTTATTTATAAGCCCTTTCAGGCTCTCTCTGTTGCCGCTTCTGTTCATAAGCTTTAGAATTTCACCGTTGCAATGCTGTAAGGGGATATCAAGATAAGGCACTGCCTTTTCTTCTGTTTTTAAAACCTCCAACAGCTCGTCGGTTATTCTTTCTGGATAGGTATAAAGAGTGCGAATCCAATGAATACCTTGAATTTTGGCAATCTCCTTTATAAGGGTGGGCAAAAGGCTCTTTCCACCGTTTAAATCCTCGCCGTAGCGGGTGGTATCCTGCGCAACTAATACTATTTCCTTTACTCCGCCCTCGCTAAGCTTTTTGGCTTCCTCTACACAGCTTTCAACCGTTCTGCTGCGGAAGCCTCCGCGTATTAAAGGAATTGCACAGTAGGTACAACAGTTGTCGCAACCCTCGGCAATCTTTAAATAGGCGGTGTATGGTGGGGTGGAAAGCACTCTTTCCCCACCTAAAGCAAGGTCGCTTTTGTCACCATAGTGGTTGTTAAAATTACCATCCAGCGCTTCCTTCACTATTTCAACAATATCGTCGTTTTTACCAATACCCACAACAACATCTACTTCTGACATTTCGCGGGTAATTTCGTCGCGATACCGCTCAGCAAGACAGCCCGTTACAATAAGAGCACGAAGCTTTCCGTCGGTTTTATATTTTGCCGCCTCAATTATGTTTTCAATAGCCTCAGTTTTTGCATCTTCAATAAATCCGCAGGTGTTGATTATTATAACATCTGCCTCCGACTCTTGGGGGGTTACTTCATATCCGGCAGCTTTAAGTGCCGCCAGCATCACCTCGGCATCTACCTGATTTTTAGGACAGCCAAGAGATACCATGCCAATTTTTGCGCTCATAATTTATTCTCCAAATTCGCCTGCCATAATATTAAACTCGGCAAGCACGCTTTTAATATCGCCGTAGGTGTAGCCCTTTCTGAGAAGTGCTGCTGTGGTTTTTGCCACACCCTTTTCGGTTTCTAAATTTTTTAAGTATTTCTTTTCCACCAACAGTCGTAGTTGTTCCCTTGGGTCGTCGTCGCGTTCCAACACAACCTCACGGGCAAGGTTTATATCCACACCCTTTGCCACCATATGGTAAACAGCTTGACGGGGGGATACCGCCTTATCGCAAATATAATGCTCGGCAAGTCGGCGGGCATATGCCACATCGTTTATAAGCCCTAACTCCTGCAATCGGGCAACCACTCTGTCGCAAACATTGTCCGTATAATCGGACAAAAGCTTCTTGTGAATTTCTCCCGAACAGTAGTCCCTGCGGGAGAGGTACCACATAGCCTTAGAGAGGGCGCGCCTATATGCCGACTCATGGCATATTTCGGTTAACTCCTCTTCGCTAAAGCTTTGCTGAGGCTTTAAAAACAGTTCCTCAGCATACTCTGTGGAAAGGAGTATGCTCCCCTCACTATCAAGAAGTACATCTTCACAAAGAAAGGGCTCTGAAAGTACAATCGCCGTGAGATGGCGCTTTCGCTTTTCAGTTGCTATAAGGGTTATCATTCGTCATCAACCGCGATATCTATATTGATTTTCGGGCTTGTCTTTTTAGGTGCGGGCGCTTCCACACTATCTGCCACGGGGGCTGTATCCACTGTGGCTTCAGGCTCATTTTTTGCCATCTGTGCCAAGGTGGATTCCTGAAGCTTGCCTAACACAAGGTCACTTATTTCCTTTGCAAGGTCTGGGTTTTGCTGAAGAGTGATTTTGGTGTTATCTCTGCCTTGACCTAACCTTTGCTCGCCGTAATAGAACCAAGCACCGCTACGCTTCAGCACACCTGTTTTTACGCCCATATCCACAATCTCGCCGGTTCGAGAAATACCCTCACCATACATAATATCAAACTCAGCCTCTTTAAAGGGTGGGGCAACCTTGTTCTTTACAACGCGGGCTCGGGTGCGGTTACCTATAACGGTGGTGCCGTCCTTAATAGCCTCCTGCTTTCTGATATCAATGCGTACGCTGGCATAGAACCTTAATGCTCTACCGCCTGTGGTAACCTCAGGATTACCGTAGATAACGCCAACCTTTTCACGAAGCTGGTTAATAAATATAGCAACACAGTTTGCCTTTGAAAGGGCGCCTGCCAGCTTTCTTAATGCCTGTGACATAAGCCTTGCGTGAAGACCTACGTGGCTTTCACCCATATCTCCCTCAATCTCGGCTTTGGGTACGAGTGCCGCAACCGAGTCGATAACAACTATATCAATTGCACCTGAACGGATAAGCTGTTCGGCAATTTCAAGAGCCTGCTCGCCTGTGTCAGGCTGTGAAACCAAAAGGGAATCAATATCTACGCCAAGCTTTGAAGCATATATAGGGTCGAGTGCGTGCTCAACATCTATAAATGCGGCAATTCCGCCCTGCTTTTGTGCCTCGGCAACACAGTGCAATGCAACGGTGGTTTTACCCGAAGATTCAGGACCATAGATTTCAACAATTCTGCCCTTGGGTAGTCCGCCTATGCCTAAAGCCGCATCTAATGACAGCGAGCCTGTGGGAATGTGCTCAACATTCATCTTTACGTTTTCGCCCAGCTTCATAACTGCGCCCTTGCCGAAATCCTTTTCAATTTGTGCAATTGCCGTAGCCAACGCGCGCTCTCTGTCGTTCGTTGCTTTTGTATCTTTTTCTGCCATATTCATATCAATCCTTTCGGTGTATTTACTGTATATATAATATCACAGCTAAAGTACGAATAATCGTACTTTAGACTATGACTTTTTGCCTATTATTACTCGGTCGTTTCCTCCGTAGTCCTTTACACATTCCACCGAGCTTAAACCTGCATTTTGAAATATCTCGGTTACCTCCTGCCGTTGGTCAAAACCAATTTCCACCATAAGCGCACCGCCGTGTTTTATAAGGGGTACCCACTTTTCGCATATTGCGCGGTAAAAAATCAAACCGTCCTTGCCGCCGTCAAGGGCAGACACCGGCTCAAAAAGCACCTCTTTTTGCAAATGCTTTAGTTGCTCGGCTTTAATATAAGGTGGGTTGGAAAGTATAAGGCTATATTCTTCCTTTGCATTTGGAAAGAATACATCACCCAGCATTGGTTTAACCGCTGAGCGATTTAGTTCAATATTCTTTTTTAAATACCTGTATGCCGCCTGCTCTTTTTCCAGAGCTGTTACAAAATTGCCCTTGGCGTTTTTTTCGGTGGCTATTGCCACACAGCCGCTGCCTGAGCAAAGGTCAATAATATTGAGCCCGCTTCTGCCGTTTATGAATTTTAATGCCTGCTCTACCAAAATTTCGGTATCAGCGCGAGGTATCAGCACACCCTCGCCCACGCAAAAGGGCAGAGAATAAAATTCCCAGCTTCCCAAAAGATATTGCAGGGGATAATTTTGAGCCCGCTTTTCGGCAATCTCAAAAATTCTGTTAATTTGAGCCTCTGTAATAAGTGGGCTCTCGATATTTAGCCTATGCTTAGATATGCCGCAAACAGAAGTGACAATTTCTTCGGCTTCAAAACGGCAGTCCTCCACAAAGCCTTCTAAAATCTTTACAACTTCTTTTAGAACATCAATGGCTGTCATTTTACCAATTATCCTCGTCGGGATTATCGGGAAGCACGGCTTTTAAGGAAGCGATAGCAACCTCTATCATATCATCGTCAGGCTCGTTTGTAGTAAGCCTTTGCATAGCCTTGCCGGGCGCCGCAACTGCACGGGTTAGTGCATTATCGTGCCTGCCGCACCATTTAAGCAGCTCGTAGCCCACACCGCAGATAACGGGGAGCATAAGAATTTTCACAGCAACCCACACCAATCTGAAGGAGGGGGTTTGAAGAAGGGGGAAGCACCAGGTTATAACAACTCCCAAAAGAATTCCCACAACCAGCATAAGTATCATAAATGAGGTTCCGCATCGGGGGTGGAAGCGACTTTGCTTTCTAACGTTTTCCACCGTAAGCTCCAACCCCTTTTCATAACAGAAAATGGTTTTGTGCTCTGCACCGTGATAGCTGAAAATGCGCTTTATATCCTTCATTCTGGAAACTAAATAAACATAGCCTAAGAAAATAAGCATTTTGAGTATGCCCTCAATCACGGCTTTCCAGCCTGTGACCATACCGCCCAAGACACGATTCACAAGGTCGAACACAAAGGAGGGCAGATACATAAACAAGAAGATGCCAAGTGCCACACCCAACACACTCGCAACCACCATAATCACAGCCACTGCCTTGTCCCAAGCGGTGCTTTGCTTTTCCGTAGCTAAAGCGTTTTCATCGTCCTTTTCAGCGGTGTCCTCAAAACCATATTGGGTGCCTTTTTTATCATCCTCTTCTATATCGGTAAAGCCTGATTTATCGGCAGATTTCATTATAGCGCCGTAGCCTGTAACCATAGACTCCACAAAATTGACCACTCCCCGAATAATGGGAAGCCCGAAAAATGAGCATTTATCCTTTAAATGCTTTTCCTTTATGTATTCTATATCAATACTGCCGTCAGGAACACGCACTGCCAGTGCAGTTTTCTTTGGGCCCTTCATCATTATTCCCTCAATAACCGCCTGACCGCCAATAGATGTTTTTTTCATACATTTCTCCTTTGCTCAGTGCCACTCAATGCCGCCTGTGGGCTCAGCCTTCTGCCGAAATATTGATTTCACTAGGGGCTATATCCACTTCAGTAGGTGGCTCCTTTTCCTCGGCCGCAACAGGAAGAACTATGGTAACAGCTGTTCCCACATTCTCCTGACTTTCAAGGAACAATAAGCCCTTGTGCTGCTTTAGTATTTCATCGGCAACAGCAAGCCCTATGCCGCTGCCTCGGATTGTTTTGTTTGATTTAAAGAATTTCTCCTTAACACGGTCGATATCCTTTTCGGGAATGCCCACACCTGTGTCGGATACGATTATGCGTATAAAGCCCTCTTCAACCGTTACCTTTATATCCACAAAGCCGTCTTTAACTGTGTATTTTACGGCATTGTCGATAACGTTTATAAACACCTGTTTAAGTCTGTTTATATCACCCAGAACAGGGGGCAGGGTGTAGGGACGCACGATTTTTACCACTATACCCACTTGACGGGCGATTTCGTCGTACATCTCCGCCGCCTCGTCTATAATTCCCGCAATCTGAATTTTCGACATATTAACCGATAGCCTTCCCGACTGAATACGGCTGAAATCAAGCAACTCTTCAACCAAGCCTTGCAAACGGTCTGCTTCGCTGAGTATTACCGAAATTCCCTTTTCAACAAGCTCGTTGTCGGTGCCTACCGACATTTTTGCCGTTTCGCCCCAGCCCTTTATGGCAGTAAGGGGAGTTCGAAGCTCATGGGAAACGGAGGATATAAAGTCGTTTTTCATTTCTTCGGCGACGCTTAGTTCGTTTGCCATATAGTTGATGGTATCGCAAAGCTCGCCGATTTCATCCCCCTCTTTAACCTCCAGCCTTGAACGGAAATCACCCATTGCGATGCGGCGGGCGGTTCTGGAAACCTCTTTAACGGGAAGCACGATTGAACGATTGAAATATCTGCCCGAAAAGCTTGCGAAAACTATAAGCAATATACCCAAAACCCCTGAAAAAAGCATTGTTACAAAAAATCTTTTGTAAACCGGCTGCATAGAGATTGTCCAACGGACAGCCCCCAACCGCCCCGCTCCTGTGTCATTGAGCATAAAGGTTTCTGCCATAATGCTCTCATCGGCTTGGGATTTGCCGATATACGAACCCTCCCCCGAAGAAGAGCTTTTGGCAACCTCGTAATCAGGCATTATTCCTGTATCGGCGGCAAAGCCGCTTGTGTCGGCAACCACCTTGCCTGCACTGTCTATAATCTGCACCTGCAGCTGCTCGCCGTGTTCAAACTTTTCAACATAATCTTTGGCGGAAATTTCGAAATTATCAGCAGTGGAATAGCTCAATCCTGTGAAAAATCTTGCATATCCGTCCGCCTTTGAGCGCGCAGCATTACAATAATAGGAATACATAAAGAAGCCCAAAGCAACCTCTACAATCAGCACGGCTGCAATAATAGAAAACAATATATTAACAAGCCACCGCCTTGTGATTCCCTTAACCTTTATTACGGTTTCCATATGCTCACGCCCTTTCTTTTGAATATTCACTGCCCAACGAAAATGCCGTTATCTGTTGTTTGTCTGCCATTTATATCCCATACCCCAAACCGTGATAAGATGGTCGGGCTTTGAGGGGTTGTCCTCGATTTTCATACGAAGTCGGCGGATGTTAACATCCACAATTTTTTCTTCGCTGTAATAATTTTCGCCCCATACATGGGTTAAAATATCGCTTCTGTCAAGTGCCACATCAGGCTGAGTGAAGAAATATTCGATTATCTGAAATTCAACCTGTGTAAGCTCAATATTTCTGCCGCTTTTATGCAATGTTCTGCGGCGAAGGTTCAGAGTGAACTCGCCGAGAGTAATCTCGTTATCGGATTTTGCGGCGGCACCGTTTTGCATATCTACCCTTCTGTAAAGGCAGTCTACACGGGCGGTAAGCTCGGTGGGGCTGAAGGGCTTTGTTATGTAATCGTCGGCACCCATCATAAGTCCGCTTATTTTATCCATTTCCTGAGTTCTTGCTGTAAGCATAATTATTCCTAGATTCTGACTGCGGCGGCGCAATTCCTTGCAAAGGGTAAATCCGTCCATTTCAGGCATAGAAATATCCAGAAGCGCAATATCAAAATCACCGCCCGATTCGTCGAATATTTTAAGCGCCTCAGCACCGGTTGCCGCCTCTACTGTTTCGTAGCCGACCCTTTTTAAATTTATCACTTCAAATTCGCGGATAGCCGCCTCGTCTTCTACTACAAGTACCCTTTTCATTGTTTGTTACCCTCCGTTAAGCTTTGAGAAAATATTTTCTTCACTGCCGCTTCGTCAAGCCCCAGCGAATTATTCTCGCTATGAATTTTTCCTAAATAAACCGTTTTATCATTTTCGTCAATTATAAACATATCTTTATAATCCTCTGCTTCAAAGCCCTTCTGCGACAGGGCAATAATGCTTAAAACCTTATCTCCCAAGCCTTTTTTTGCCTTGTAGGTGTAAAGGTCGGTGCCGTCGTTTGCGCCTGTGTAAACGCAGGTGAATTTTCCCTGCCAAGCCTCATTTACGGTTATTTTGTACTGCATAAGCTTTGAAACAACAGATTTTTCGCGGGTTTCCAGCTTTCCGCCTGAATAGCTCTTCCATTCGGTAAGGCAAAGGGTGGCATCACTGTTGCCACCGTTGGGAAGCACCGTCATACAAGGAATTTCTAAGGTGCCGTCGCCATTTACATCACCACAAAGCAAGGGTTGATACCTGCCTGTTATAACGTTTGATTTTGCGCCGCGCCTACTTAAGGGTACAGTAAGCTTTTTGCCATTAAAGGTTACTATTTCGGTGAACATTCCGCCGTCGCTGGCGGTTGCATCAACAAAAAGTGCAGGGGTGCCATCAACCTCGGTTTTGTGTATTTCTTTATATTCGGCAATTCCCACTCCGATATCCGCTATTGCTACAGCCTTCAGCTCATTCCCCTTGCAGGAATACATACTGCAGCGAGTGGCTTTAGAAACAGAATCCAAGCTAAACAGCATAAGCTCGTTTCTGCCGTCTTTATTCATATCTAAAATGCAAAATTCGGTATAACCCTCTTCAAGCATAGAGGCGGGTACGCCTTTGGCAAGGTTAACCACCGAAATCCTTGTTTCAGGTGCGCCGTATATACTCCAAGCCACAGCAGCTTCATCTATGCCGTCACCGTTGAAATCACCAAAATCCACGCGCTGGATATCAGTGCCGCCCAAGAGCACATCGCCAAGCACCTGCCACTTGTTTTTATCTCCGCTTATAACCGACATATGAAGTTGCGCTGCACCATCTACCTCGATAGTGTAAAAGCAGAGCGCCTCTTCAACCTTGTCACCGTCAATATCCTTAACAACATATGCGCTTCGCCATTCGCCCGATTTGGGGGATTTAAGGGTAAACTTTTTACCAACCGCGATTTCCAGCGCATCGCTTATTTCACCCAGCTCGCCCTGAGGCTTAGGCGCCAGCAGAAGAGTATCTAATTCACCGAGAATATAGTTACAGCCCGAAAGCCCTATTGTAACAGCCATCACAAATGCCAAAACAGCACACAATTTTTTCACGGCAAACCCTCCTTTAAGCATATTCATTTCATTGTATACTATTATTCAAAATAAGTATATCACAAAAAAGGGAGGTTTGAAAAGAGTTTTTTGAAAATTTATAGTTTATTTATTTTTTTATCTCCATCTCTTAGCCTTAATCTTATCTTCCTACATTTACCAAGAAACGCGCACCGCCCACAAACTCTGTATATTATCCCGCACTTTCTAAGCCCGCGACCCCTGTTTTAAGTGTTTGCTTAAAAATACTTATTGCAAATGCTATTGGAGTGTTATATAATATATAGGTATAGTGAGGAGATGTGTCCGCTGCTTAAATGTGTTCGTTCTCACAAGATAAGGAGAAAGCTGTATGAAGGTTTTTCAAATTAACTCTGTTTTAAATGGTAGCACAGGCAAAATAGCTCGTGGCATTTATGAAATAGCAAAACAAAACGGAACAGAAGGAAGGATAGCCTATTCAAGAGGTCCTGTGATAGAAAATCCCGATTTTATAAAATTCGGTTCCGCCTTTGGGGTATATCTTCACGGATTCCTTGCCAGAATTTTCGACAGTTCAGGTCTTCACTCACGCTTTGCCACAAGAAAGCTTATAAAAGAAATAGATAAATTCAATCCCGATATAATCCATTTGCACAACCTTCACGGATACTATCTTAACTACAAAGCTCTTTTGAGATACATAAAAACTAAAAAAATCAAAACGGTGTGGACCTTGCACGACTGCTGGGGCTTTACAGGGCATTGTGCTTATTTTGATATGGCGGGATGCGATAAGTGGAAGGACTGTTGTTATAAATGCCCCAACAAACAAGCATATCCCCAAAGTTTAGTTTTTGATAACTCCAAGAAAAACCATAAAATCAAAAAGGAGCTTTTGGGCGATTTGGACCTTCTTACCGTTGTGGCCCCCTCAAAGTGGCTTGCAGAAACTGCTAAGCAATCCTTTTTGTCAAAATTCGATATACAGGTCATTTATAACGGCATAAACTTAGATTTATTCAAACCCACCCCGTCGAATTTCAAAGAGAAACACAATCTGAAGGATAAAAAAATAATTTTAGGCGTAGCGGGAGTCTGGGAACCCCGCAAAGGTTTTGACGATTTCATCCAACTTAGAAAACAGCTCGACGATAATTATGTTATTGTATTGGTAGGATTAAGTGCTGAACAAATATCCTTGTTACCTGAAGGCATTATAGGAATAACCCGAACCGAAAGCCCAGAAGAATTGGCGGGAATTTACACTCAGGCAGATGTGTTCGTGAACCCCACCAAGGAAGAAACGATGGGTCTTGTTAACATAGAAGCATTGGCTTGCGGAACACCTGTTATTACATACAATACAGGCGGTAGTCCTGAGTGCATAGACGAAACCTGCGGAGCGGTTGTTCCGAAAGGTGATGTATCCAAACTTACCGAAAAAGTGACCGACGAAAGTTTTCTTAACACCTTCACTGAGAAAAACTGTATTGCCTTTTCTAAAAACTTTTGCGAGTCCTTAAAGTACGAGGAGTACATAGATTTATATAAAAATCTAACAAAAACAAACAAATCAGGGGTATAACAATGAAAATAGTTGAATTGTGTTTAGGCGGTTTTTATTCAGACGGATACAGTTACCACGAAAATCTTTTGTCCAGATATCATAGGCAGTTGGGCTACGAAAACTATATTGTAACTTCTCTTCAAACTTTCGATAAAAACGGACGTCAAATCTGTGTTGATGAATGTCCGCCATATATTAACGAGGATGGAATAGAAGTAACGCGGTTACCCTTTAGAGGTGTAAAACAAATCAGCAAAAAACTTAAGTTTTTCAAGGGGCTTTATGAGGTGCTATGTAACAAAAACCCCGATGTGATATACATACACAATTTTCAGTTTATGGAAATTAAACAAGTGGTAAAATATCTGAAGAAAAATCGTCACGTTAAGGTGTTTGCAGACAGTCACGCAGATTTTTCAAACAGTGCCACCAACTGGCTCTCAAAAACTGTTTTGCACAAATTTTTGTGGCGACGCTGTGCGAAATCTATTGAACCGTATGTAACCAAGTTTTTTGGTGTGACTCCCGCTCGAGTTGATTTCATAATAGACCTCTATAAATTACCTCCCGAAAAATGTGAACTGCTAGTTATGGGTGTAAAGGATGAACTGGTGGAAGAAAGCGCCAAGCCTGAAGTGAGAGCAGCAATAAGGAAAAAATACGGTGTAGAAAATGATGATTTTCTTTTAATGTTCGGCGGGAAAATAGATTTGTTTAAAAAACAGCTTTTGCTTCTAATGGATGCGATAAACGAAATAGAAAATCCAAAAATCAAACTAATTGTTTTCGGTTCGGTTGTTCCTGAAATGAAAGAAGCTGTTGAAAGCAAATCCTACGGCAAGGTGAAATACATAGGTTGGGTAGAATCCGATGAATCGTATCCTTTGTTTGCCTCCTGCGATTTAGCGGTGTTCCCTGGCAGACATTCTGTTTTCTGGGAACAGGTAGCAGGGCAGGGCATTCCTTTGCTGGTTAAATATTGGGATGGCACCACACATGTTGACATTGGCGGAAACGCCAAATTCCTTTATGAGGATTCCAAAGAAGAAATTAAAAATGCAGTTTTGAAAATTGCAGAAAATAAGGATTTGTACAACGATATGAAAAAAGTTGCCACAGAAAACGGTATAAAAGAGTTTTCCTACAGAAATATCGCCAAAAGAAGTGTTGAGGCAGTTTGATTTTATTTGTTGAGTTTGGTGCTATGTTGCTGTTATGAGTGGCTTTTTGCCCTTTCCTCAAATGCATATTCAACCGAATTGCAACTCTTATAGTATAGGTGAATTTAATGACACAAAAACTTCATAGTTTTAAAACCTGGATGTTTGTATTTATCTTTAGTGTATTTTTGATTATTACAGGACTTGTTATAACAAACATCGGCGAAAAAGCGCAGAACGACAGCTTTGTTGTTCTCACATACTTTGTTAATATTGTTCTTTTTAACTGGCAACTTATAAATGCGGTTAAAGAGCGACCCTTTAGCCTTAATTTGATGTTTTGGTTTTTTTCTCTCTTCTTTTTCGGCTATGCACCGCTGCTTCAGTTCTTTGTTAAATCCAACTTCTGGGGTATATCCCCCACCGTTGACGAGCTGGTCCGTACTAACATTTACATCTTTGTATGGTCGGTTTTCTATATGTTTGGCAGAAGGTTTTTCAAAAAACCTGTACGCAGAGAGCTAATATTATCCATACGCAAAAAAAAGCCAATGTTAACGGATTTCGTATATTCAGTAAATGAAGATGCTTTAATCTTTATGGTTGTGCTTTCTATTGCTTCAACTCTTTATTTTATTGCAACTATCGGTTTTTCTAATATGATCTTCCGTTCTACTAACATCAACGAAGACCTCAACACTACTCAATTTTTGTTGTCAAACCACATTTTGAAAAATATTGTAGTATACACCTTTGCTCTCTGCCTGCTTCATACAAAACAAACCGGAAAATCAGGAATTTTGTTTTTGGTATCAGCAGTTTGCTTTCTCGTCAGTTGTTTCCCCACAGGAATTGCCCGAAATATGATGGCTTCCTTTTATGGTGGAATCGCAATCATATTTTGGGACAAAACAAGACAGGGTAGATGGTTCTCGTTTGTTATTGTTGCCAGTCTTATTTTCTTGTTCCCCGCTTTAGATGTTTTTAGAAACTTTGATTCTTTCCAAAGAAACGATGCCTGGCAATTGTTTCTTGAGGAATTAGAAAATACATATATCACGGGCGACTATGATGCGCACACGATGTTTGTTGCTATTCAACGCTACGTTAAAAAGTTCGACTATTCCTTCGGTTTGCAATTGGTCGGGGCTATGTTCTTCTTTGTTCCACGTTCTCTTTGGCCGTCTAAACCCATTGGAACAGGCGCTATGACTGCAGAAAAGCTTCTTGGTAATGATTTTACTAATGTATCAGCTCCATTGGTTTCAGAAGGCTATGTGAATTTCGGAATAATAGGTGTTGTCTTGTTTGCGATATTGCTTGGTTTTGCCTGCCGCGAACTAGATAACAAATATTGGCGAACTAACGAGCCTCTGTGTTCAATCAAAATTATATATCCTCTTTGCTTGTTCCAGTTCTTTTTTATGCTAAGAGGTGACTTGATGTCAGGTGGAGCGTATATGATAGGCAGAATTTTGGTGGGCTGGTTGATTTGCTCCATTGCCATTTCTAAAACTCCCAAAAATGCAATAACACCTAAAAGCAGGTATATTAAATAATTACACAGTCCGAAAGGAGAAACGTTATGAAAATTGCAGTTGCAGGCACAGGTTATGTAGGTCTTTCCAACGCAATTCTTTTAGCAGGGCGGCACGAGGTGCGTGCTGTTGACATTATTCCCGAAAAGGTGACTATGATCAATCGAGGCATTTCGCCTATTATAGACAAAGAAATAGAGGAATATTTAGCGGAAAAGAAGCTAAATCTAACCGCCACCACCGATGCGCGCTCGGCTTACGAGGATGCAGAATTTATTATAATCTCTACACCCACCAATTATGACCCACAGCTTAATCATTTTGATACCTCTTCGGTTGAAAAGGTTATAGAATCGGTTTTGGAGTGTAATGATAACGCAGTTATCGTTATAAAATCAACCGTACCTGTTGGATACACCGAGTCCGTAAGAGAAAAGTACAATTGTGATAGAATAATCTTCTCACCCGAATTTCTGCGTGAGGGTCACGCTCTATACGACAATCTCTACCCCTCTAGAATTATTGTGGGTGCACCTGAGGAAAATCTAGAGATTTATGAAAAAGCAAAGCTTTTTGCAGAGCTTCTTAAAGAGGGTGCAATAAAAGAAGATGTTGCAACACTTATTCTGAAGCCCACCGAGGCGGAGGCTGTTAAGCTTTTTGCCAACACATACTTAGCTCTTAGAGTTTCCTTCTTTAACGAGCTTGATACATATGCCGAGGTTCGCGGTCTTAACACCAAACAAATTATTGAAGGTGTATGCCTTGATCCCCGTATAGGCGATCACTATAACAATCCCTCTTTTGGCTACGGAGGATACTGTTTACCTAAAGACACAAAACAGTTGCTTGCCAATTACAACGATGTTCCTAACAATATAATAGCCGCAATTGTTGATGCCAACAGAACCCGAAAGGATTTCATATCCGAGAGAATTCTGGCAAAAAAGCCGAAGGTTGTAGGCATATACAGACTCACTATGAAGGCAAATTCTGACAACTTTCGCCATTCTGCCATTCAGGGTGTTATGAAGCGAATTAAAGCACACGGAATTGAGGTTGTAGTATACGAGCCCACTATGGCTGAGGACACTTTCTACAATTCCCGCGTGATTAAGGATAAGGAAGCCTTTAAAGCGCAGTGCGATGTTATCATTGCCAATCGTTACAGCCCCGACCTTGAAGATGTACTGCACAAGGTTTACACAAGAGATTTGTATTTCAGAGATTGATTAGGAGATCCTCTTATGAACAAGTATGTTTTTTTGCAATCCTCTGTATGCCGCATGGGAGGCGCTCAACAGTACTTATATAAAAAAATTAACTTTTTAAAAGACAGAGGTTGGGAAATAAAAGTGGTTATTGGTCTAACCGGTGAAATCATCATGAACCAGCTTGCCCCATATCAAAACTTTGTTAATGGCATAAATTATTCGCCTTGCTTTTTTAACAAGCGAGATCAGATACGGATAATTAACGAAGCAATAGACATAATTGATCCCAAAGATGATGATATCATTTATATTGAATCCTGTACCGCAAGCAAAGCTCTATGGGGCGAAATGATTGCCGAAAGACTGCATTGCAAACACTTCATATTCGATTTTGAAGAAATTTTTACTACCTTAACCTCAACCCACCTAAAGTATCTTGATTTTAAACATCTTCGCCGTGAAATCTGCGGAATTTCCCCAAATGCTCTACCTCTTATGTTCAAGGGCTACAAGGAAATCCCCCCTGAAGAGGCGTACTGCTACAGAGCTATGTGTAGCGATCCTGTTGATGATGTTACCGACAACGCAGAAATCAATAATCTTATAGAACGGCTTAAAAGCTACGATTGTGTTATAGGTACCATCGGCCGCGCTGAAAAGCCCTTTCTTATTCCTGCCTTAAAAGGTGTTCGGGACTACATTGAGGATAGGGCGGACAAGTCCTTTGCAGTGCTGTTTGTGGGCGGTTCGGAACAAAAAAAATACGAAGATGAAGCAAAAAAGGTTTTTGATAAAACTAAAAACGCCCATTTCTTTTGTACAGGCAGAATATTCCCCATTCCAAGAAGCCTTGTGAATATGTGCGCGGCTTTTGTTTCATCGTCGGGCAGCGCCAGTGCCACCGCAAGGGAAAACCTTCCCACTGTGGCGATTTCCCCCGTTACCTTCGGTGCCAACGGAATTCTTAATTTTACCACCCGTTTTTCAGCAGTACCCGATAAAGAGGTTAACCTTTCTATAAAAAGTCAGCTGGCAGAAATTATAGAAAACAAATATTGCGAGACTCACGAAAATTTAGGGCTGTATAACGGCATTCCTTTTAGCGAGGAAGCAAAGCTACAATTCTGCGAACAGCTTGATTTTGTGGTGAATAACGATTCTCCGCTGGTATACTACGATGTAAGCAAGGTTAAAAAAGAGGGGAAAACTGCCGTCGTTGCGTTTTTTGCCCGTATACTGGGCAGACGGTTTTTTACAGCGGCTCTCAAGCTTTTAGATAAATCTAATTTTACTTTGATTAAAGGGTGAAAATGTGCATAAGCAATTTTTATATAAACTGATGGAAAGGTTTGGTGCTCATCTTTCCTCCTTTATAATAAATATTATTCTTGCTAGAATCATCGCCCCTGCAGAATACGGAATAATGGCTGTGCTAAATGCCTTTATTGCCATATCTCAGATATTACTGCAGGGCGGACTTAATACCGCTCTTATTCAAAAAAACACTGCCGATGAAGATGATTATTTTAGCATAACTTTAGTAAGCCTTTCCTTTTCAGGTGTGCTCACATTGCTTATAATTCTTGTGGCTCCATTTGCTGGAACGGTTTACGGCGATATGTCGCTGGTGGCACCTATGCGAGTTATGGCATTTGTGCTTATAATTCAAGCCTTTACATCGGTTTACAACGCTCGTGTTGTATCAACTATGCAGTTCAATAAACTGATGCGCGCCACTCTTGTCGCCAGCGTTGCTTCGGGTGTTATATGTATAGGTCTCGCGAAGCTTGGGCTCGGCATTTGGGCGCTAGTTGTACAGCAGTTGCTTAATGCCTTTTTGCTTACCACCCTTCTTATGCTTCAAACCCGATGGATACCAAAGGGCAGGTTTGTTAAAGAAAAAGCAAAATCCCTTTTTTCCTTTGGTTGGAAAATTATGCTTACAAATCTTATAACTCGAGGATATGTGGAAATTACCGCCCTAGTGATAGGTAAAGTCTTTTCCCCCACCACTCTTGCTTTTTACAATCGCGGAAAACAGTTTCCTCAAGTTGTTTCGGATAATATAGACGGTGCATTGCAGGGTGTTTCTCTGCCTATTTTTGCACGGCAGAAAAATCGCGACGATATTGTGAAAAATCTTAGAAACTTTATGCGTGTTTCCACCTTTTTCCTTTATCCTATACTTATACTTCTTGCAATCCTTTCCAAAAACATCATCACCATACTTCTTACCGAAAAATGGCTCCAATGCGTTCCATTTTTTGTGGTTTGGTGTATATATTATATGATGGTTTCCCATACCACCCTTTGCAACCAAGCTATTATCGGTGCGGGGGAAAGTGGCACGGCACTTAAGCGTCAGATAACCTGTACCGCTGTGAATGCCACCTTTATGATTGGCTCGGTGCTGATTTTTCATGACGCCTTTATAATGCTGGTTTGTATGCTTATCGGAAGGGTTGGGGTTATTCTCATAACCGTAAAAATGACATCTGATACCTTCGATTATTCCGCCTTCAAACAGTTTAAAGATTTAAGTATAAACCTTCCTGCTGCGATTATTGCAGGCGGTGCCGCTTGGCTTTCGGGTCTACCCTTTTCCGATATATACTTAGGGTCGGTTGCTCAAGCCTTCGCAATGCTTATTGTGTATTTGGGAATTTCTTATGTTTTCAACAAATCCACACTACTTCAGGTGAAGGATATTGTTTTTTCAGTTTTTAAAAAGCAATAATTTTTACAACAGGTTTCAACATCTGTAAAATTTTTATGCTTACGAATCTTTTCAAAAGTATATACTTCATTTCTAAAAAACACAGAAAGGAACTTCACACAATGGTGAATTTAAAGGGCAAAAAGCTGTTAATCCTCGGCGGTGCGGCTATTCACAAAAAGCTTGCCGATGCCGCAAACGCTTTGGGTGTACATACGATAGTTGCTGATTATCTTGAAGATTCCCCTGCGAAAAGAGTTGCCGCCGAAAGTTGGCTAGTGAGTATAACAGATATAGATACTCTTGAAAGGCTTTGCCGAGAAAATAATGTAGACGGTGTTCTTAATATGTGCATCGACCCCGCCCAAAGGCCATATTGTGAGCTTTGCGAGAGATTGGGGCTTCCTTGCTTCGGCACAGCTGAGCAGTTCTTTATAATGACCGACAAGCACGCCTTTAAGGATTTTTGCGCAAAGAACGGCATTGATACAATCCCCGAATATACTGAACAGCAGCTTCTTGAAGGACAAGTGGAATTCCCTGTTATGATAAAGCCTGTGGACAGTCGTGGTTCTCGCGGACAAACTGTTTTATACGATGCCTGCGGTATCAAGGAGGGCTTGGCGCTGGCTAAGGCTGAATCCAGCAACGGCGAGGTTATAATAGAACGGTTTATGGAGGGCAAGCAGGACTTTTCAATGACCTACTTCACAGTAGACGGAAAGCCCTATCTCACCCGCGTATGTGACCGATACTTAGGAAAAGCCGAAGATAATCTTAATAAACAGTGCGTGGGCTGTATTGCTCCCTCAAAATATACCGATTTATATTTAAAAAACGTCCATGAAAGAATGGTTTCTTTTATAAAAACCTTGGGAATAAAATACGGACCCCTGTTTATGCAGGGCTTTGTAGATGGCGACACGGTACGGTTTTACGACCCCGGTCTTCGTTTCCCCGGTGGCGAATACGAGCTGATGCTAAGAGATATCACAGGTGCAGATTTTATGTCACTCCTTGTTGAGTTTGCTCTTACAGGGAAAATTACTCATACAGATAGTCTGAAAAACGACCTTTATAGCCTTGGCGGTCACCACACAATTCAGCTTCCCATAACCGCAAGGGCGGGTAAAATAACCACCTTTAAGGGTCGTGAAGAAATTGAAAACAACCCCTTCGTTACCACCACAATCCGTCGCTACGAGGTGGGGGAAGAAGTGCCTGACACAGGGGATGTAAGGCAGCGGATTTACGAGGTTGCTATGGATATAGACGGTAGCATTACCGTGAAAGAAGCTGTTCGTTTTGTTCATTCCGCCTTAACTGTTCTTGACGAAAACGGCGAGGATATGCTGGTATCCTTAGTCGATTCAAATATATTAAATTACTCAAATTAAGGAGAGAAAATTATGCCAATCGAACTTTTGTATCTTGCGACGGTTTTCGTGGTTGCCATAATAGGCTTCTGCATTGTAAAGCGCCCGCTTTATGAATGTATGATGGTGGCTTTTGTGGCACTTGTTGCCGTAACTAACACCTGGGGCAGTGTATGGACCTTTATATGGGATGCCCTGAAAACCTCATCGCTATATGTAATCATTGTGTTTATTGTATCAGCTCAGCTGCTTGCAAAAACCAAGGTTATTGACGACTGTGTTGCGATTATTCTTTCTATTTTCGGCAGAATCAGAGGTGGCGCAGGCTTTGTTGCCATAATCGGCAGCAGCTATATGGGTTCTCTTTCGGGCAGCGGTCCAGGAAATGTTGCCACCACTGGTGTTTTCACCATTCCCGCTATGGTTCACTCGGGCTTCCCCCGTCATCTTGCCGCCAATGTTGAAGCGCACGCAAGCACTATGGGTAATATGATTCCTCCTGCGGGAATGATTGCTATTGCCTTTGCGGGGCTTGACAGTCTTTATCCAGGTAAATATACACTGTCACAGTATTGGATACTTCTTTGGGGAATCGCTTTGTGGTTTATTCTGCAGAGAATTATTACAATGTATATTATGTGCAGATATTATAAGGTTGAGGCTATGAAAAAGGAAGATTTGCCCAGCCTCAGAAAGGTGCTTAAAACCGGTTGGAAGGCTATATTCCTACCAATAATCGTGTTCTTGCCCTTCCTTCTTGACTCACAGTATGAAGATTTCATAACCGCTCGCTTAGGCGAAGCAGGTAAATCTGCATTTTCAGGCAGTATTCTTCTCTTCATTCCCTCAATCATAGTTATATTCGGCATACTCCTTTCAGGCAAGGAAACCATTAAAACCCTCACACCCAAAGCCCTTTATCAACACATTTGCGAGGGTATGCTTAAGGTTATACCCACAGGCTTCCTTGTTATGTCCGCATACTTTGTAAGCAATGTTCTGGATTATGTAAATGTAGGCCCCGCTATTGGCGAATTTATTGCCTCTTTAAACATCAATCTGGTTGTTCTTGCTTTGATAATCCCTTTGTTTACAGCCGTTTTGGGCATGCTCATTCCCGGCTCTACACAAATTAAAATTTTCGGCAGTACAATTATTTCGGTGCTTGCCGCCGCAGGTGCTAACCCCTTTATAATTGCAGGTATGCTCCCCGCTATCTGCGGTGCTATGCATGGTGTTACACCGCCCTATGCCGCCTGTTTATATGTGGCTATGGGTATTGCTGAATCAGACCTTAAAAGTTCCACCAAAAACTGCCTTGTTTGGATTTTTATTCACTATTTATTATCGGTGCTTATGATGTTAGGATTTGTTCCTTTAATGGGGCTTGTATAAGGAGAGAAATGCTATGAAAATTTATAACATATTAAACAAAATATATGGTATATTGATGATGATTTCCTTCTTTGCCGCTGCGCTACCGCTTATCCCTTTTATAATAGCACTTATAATCGGCGGTGCCACAGGCGAAGCAATATCCGTGTTTTTATCTACAAAATTTTATCCTTGGGTTTTGGTGCTGGCTTCGGTTGCCGTGCTTGTGGGTCTTGTTGCTATGTATATTGCCAAAAAGCAGGACTTCTCTCTTAAAACCCTTAACAAAAATGCTGATAAATAAATTTTAAGGAGTGCATTTCCTTGTCTACCATAAATGTAACCCGTTCTTCAATGCCCGATTTTGAGGAGTATTGCAATGAAATTCGGGAACTGTGGGACAGTCGCTGGCTTACCAATATGGGTGTGAAGCACAAGACCTTAGAAGAAACTTTAAAGGCTTACTTAGGCTGTGAAAACATAACCCTTTATACTAACGGCCATCTTGCCCTTGAAAATATAATTGAGGCTTTCGACTTTTCCCAAGGCTCGGAGGTTATCACCACCCCCTTTACCTTTGCCTCTACCACCCACGCCATTGCCAGATGCGGGCTCACACCCGTTTTTTGCGATGTAAACCCTGTGGATTACACCATTGATGTGAAAAAAATCGAGGCTCTTATTACCGAAAAAACCTGCGCCATAGTTCCCGTTCACGTTTACGGAAATCTTTGCGATGTGGAAAAAATAGAGGAAATCGCAAAAAAACACAGCCTTAAGGTTATCTACGATGCCGCCCACGCCTTTGGCGTAACATATAAAGGTGTAAGCACGGCACAGCTTGGCGATGCCTCGATGTTCAGTTTCCACGCAACAAAGGTGTTTAATACTATTGAGGGTGGATGTGTTACATATAAGGATGATGGCTTTGCAGAAATTCTTGACTGCCGCAAAAACTTTGGACAAAAAGGGGAAAACTGCATATATTCCGCAGGCAACGCTAAAATGAGCGAGTTTCAGGCGGCTATGGGTATATGCAATCTCCGTCACCTGAATGACGAAATTTCTAAGCGCAAAAAGGCGGTAGAACGCTATCGAGAGCGTCTAGGCGGAGTAGAGGGTATAACTCTTATTCCCTACCAAAAGGATGTAACCCCTAACTATGCTTATTTCCCCACACTGTTTGAGGGCTATAAATACACCCGGGATGAGTTGTTCTTCAAATTACGAGAAAACGATATAATTGCCCGCAAATATTTTTACCCCTTAACCAGTGATTTTGATTGTTATAAAAATCTCCCCACAGCGGGCGGTGAGAAAACACCCATAGCCAAACGGGTTGCAGAAAACATTTTAACACTTCCTCTCTATGCCGATTTAAGCGTGGAGGATGTAGACCGCATTTGCGATATTATTTTAAAATAAGGAAAGTGGACTACCTATGAAAGGCATTATTTTAGCAGGCGGTAAAGGCACAAGGCTTTACCCTATGACAAAGGTTATTTCAAAGCAGTTGTTACCGATTTACGACAAACCCCTGATTTACTATCCCCTTTCAATATTGCTTCTGGCAGGAATCAGAGAAATTCTTATTATCTCAACCCCTGAGGATACACCTATGTATGAAAAGCTTTTGGGCGACGGAAGTAGAATTGGAATTTCTCTTTCCTACAAGGTTCAGGATACCCCCAGAGGCTTGGCGGATGCCTTTATATTAGGCGAGGAATTTATAGGTGACGACAGCGTGTGCCTTATTCTTGGCGACAACGTTTTCTATGGTCAGAATATGACAAAGGTTCTAAAAACCGCTATGGATAATAAGGTGGGAGCCACCGTTTTCGGTTATCCTGTAAAAAATCCTAAGGCTTTTGGTGTGGTTGAATTTGATAAGGACCATCGGGTGGTGTCAATTGAAGAAAAGCCCGAAAATCCAAAATCAAACTATGCGGTTCCCGGTCTTTATTTCTACGATAACCGCGTAATTGAGATTGCTAAAAATGTTAAACCCTCAGCTAGAGGGGAGATTGAAATAACCTCGGTTAACAACGCTTATTTAGAAATGGGCGAGCTGAATGTGGCGCTACTTGGGCGCGGTATGGCCTGGCTGGATACAGGCACACCTGAGGGTATGCTCAAGGCGGCGGAATTTGTTGAAGCCGTGCAGGATAGACAGGGCTTTTACATCTCCTGTATTGAGGAGATTGCCTGGCGCAGAGGTTTTATTACCACGGAACAGCTGCTGGAAATAGGCGAAAGCCTTAAAATGACCGATTACGGTCAGTATCTGATTTCACTTGCAAAGGAGAAATAATCGTGACTGTTATAGTTACCGGCGGCGCCGGATTTATTGGAAGTAACTTTATTTTTCATATGTTGAAAAAATACCCGGATTATCGTATAATCTGCCTTGATAAGCTTACATATGCGGGCAATCTTTCCACCTTAGCCCCCGTGATGGAGAATCCTAATTTCCGCTTTTATAAGGCGGATATCTGCGACCGCGAGGCGGTATATGCTCTCTTTCAGGAAGAAAATCCCGATATCGTGGTGAACTTTGCGGCAGAAAGCCATGTGGATCGTTCGATAGAGGATCCCGCAATATTCCTTAAAACCAATATTATGGGCACGGCTGTGCTTATGGATGCCTGCCGTGAATACGGCATCACCCGTTATCATCAGGTTTCCACCGATGAGGTTTACGGTGACCTGCCTCTCCACCGCCCTGACCTGTTATTTACTGAGGAAACACCCATACATACAAGCAGTCCCTACTCCTCCTCAAAGGCGGCGGCAGATTTGCTGGTGCAAGCCTACCACAGAACCTACGGTCTGCCTGTAACAATTTCCCGCTGTTCCAATAACTACGGTCCTTACCATTTTCCTGAAAAACTTATTCCTTTAATGATAGCCAACGCGCTGAATGATAAGCCGCTGCCTGTTTACGGCGAGGGTAAAAACGTGCGAGATTGGCTTTATGTTGAGGACCATTGCAAGGCAATTGATTTGATTATTCACAAAGGCACTGTGGGTGAGGTTTACAATATCGGCGGCCACAACGAAATGGCAAACAATGATATTGTTAAGCTTATATGCAAAGATCTCAATAAGCCCGAAAGCCTTATAACCTATGTTGCCGACCGCAAGGGTCACGATATGCGCTATGCCATTGACCCTACAAAAATTCACAATGCTCTGGGCTGGTTGCCCGAAACTAAGTTTCAAGAGGGCATAAAGAAAACCATTAAATGGTATTTAGAAAACCGCCAATGGTGGGAAACCATTATTAGCGGTGAATATCAGAATTACTACGAAAAGATGTATAAAAACAGATAATTTCTAACCTTTTCAAACCCATTTCCTTGGAGATATAAATGAACAAAACCGAAGCCTTTTTAATTAACGCTATGGCGGCGGCAATAGGTGCCCGACCGCTAAATGATGACCTTGAGGGTGTGGATTTCCACGCCCTGTTAGGTCTTGCGGATTTTCATAATATAAGCATTCCGCTTTACTATGCACTAACAGAATCGGCGGCTTCTATTCCAACAGAATTTTTTGAAAAACTTAAGAAGGCACAAGAATTTAACAGCCTTAAATTTGCTGTAACCAGCGCCGAAACCGAGTATTTGAACCGCCTTTTCGACAAGGAAAATATTCCCTATATGCTTTTAAAGGGTAGTGTTATCCGCGCCCTTTACCCCCGCCCCGATATGCGCACAAGCTGCGATGTGGATTACCTTATAAACCCACAAGACTGCGAAAAAATCGAAAAGCTTATGCTAAAATCGGGTTTCTCCTTTACCACAAGCAACCCTTGGGTAGACACCTATAAAAAACTACCCTTTGTAGCGGTGGAAATTCACCGCGAGCTTATGGGTGGGCACAAGGAGTTCGACTGCCTTTTAGACCTTTTTGACCGTGGGGTGCCTCTGGAAAATACCCGTATTGGCAAAAAGATGTGCAAGGATGATTTTTATATCTACACTATTGTTCATATAGCTAAGCACATTACCTACGGCGGTAGCGGCATAAGGCCTATTATGGATATGCACCTGTTTTTGAAGAATTTTGAGCAAAGCCTTGATTGGGACTATATTAACCAGCGCCTTGCTTCGGTTAACCTTGCAACCTTGGAAAAAGAGCTGAGAACACTTTGTGAGCATTGGTTTTCGGGGGGAGAGAAAAGCGAGATAACCGAAAATTTGGCTCAGTATATTCTTGCAAGCGGTATTTTCGGCACCGTCAACAATTCCGAAGTACAGCAGACGGTGTATAAAAACAAGGGTGTGGAAATTTCCAAGCGACCCAGCATTTTAAAAACCGCATTTCTTTCCTATAAAAATATGACCCTGAGGTACCCCTCTTTAAAAAAGGCTCCGTTTTTACTGCCTTTTTACTGGGTGATACGAGTGGCGGATGTGCTTCTTCACAAGCGGGAAAAAATAGCACCGCTTTTGGGAAAATCAACCGAAATAACTGAGGCTCAGGTGGAAAAAATCACCGATTTGTTCTCCAAATTAGGAATAATCAATAACCAATAAAATCAGCGGTGCCTGAAGGATATCTGAAGGCACCGCTTTTTTTGCATTTTATTAAATTATATTTAAAGTTATTAAGACCTACTGTACAATGGTTTGGTTGTGCATAACCAATGCCGCCACAAAATAGGCAGTGATGGCTGTTATGGACTTTTTTTATAACGTTTATACAATGACTTTTGCATTAACAGGCACAAAAAACACTGCCTACAGGTTGAAAATCCTACAAAGTTATGGTAAAATAACTTTATTAAATACAAAACCGACTAGGAAGTGTTATTAAATGTTTAAATACTATGATGAACTGATTGCCCTGTTACAGCCCTTGTTCGACGAGGTAGGCTTGAAATCTGCCGAGGGTGGTATTTTTCTGAGCGACAGTTTTGCCGCAAAAATTGATTATAACGAAGACGCTTCTGTTTTAGTGCTTTTGGGCGCAAAACCTGAAGAAGGCGCACAGCTTGAATTCATTACCCTTTCCCAGTATCTTTTCGACGAAACCCACAACCAAAAGGATTTAAAATCGGTTGCTATCGACTTTGAAGAAACTCTTCGTGCCGAGCTTGGAATTAAAAAAACCGTCAAGCTCCAAAAG
>JAZNRT010000078.1:0-39165 GCA_045590875.1 Acutalibacteraceae bacterium | reverse complement strand
CTGAATATACATCTTACGATATATTCCGTGTATTGATTTTACACGGCCTGTGAGGGTTATATCAGGAACAAACTGCTTTACCCTTTCTTCAATTCTTTCCCGTATGCTTTCCAAATACTGCTGACGGTGGTTTTTGCGTGAATTTAAAAGAGTTTCTATTTCGTGGTATGCAACGGGGTCGAGGTGAGCTATGGATATATCCTCCAGCTCCTCCTTAACGGCACTGATACCAAGCCTATGGGCAATCGGCGCGTAAATTTCAAGTGTTTCGTGAGCTTTTTCACGCTGTTTGGGCTCTGATTGAGCGTCAATAGTGCGCATATTATGAAGCCTGTCTGCAAGCTTTATTATGATAACGCGAATGTCCTTTGCCATTGCCATCATCATTTTGCGAACGTTCTCACTGAGCTGTTGCTCGTGAGTTACCAACGGCATTTTGCCAAGCTTGGTTACGCCGTCTACTAGTTCTGCCACATCTGTACCGAATTTTTGCCGCACCTCATCTAGGCTGATGGCGGTATCTTCTACAACATCGTGTAAAAGTGCTGCAACAACCGACTCGGTATCCATACCCAGCTTTATAAGTATGCAAGCTACTGACACTGGATGCATATAAAAGGGTTCTCCCGACAAACGCTTCTGGTCACCGTGCGCTTCAACACAGTAATCATATGCCTCCCGTATAGCAGTTATATCATATTTTGAGCCCTGCTCTTTTATCAGACTTTTCAAATTATCGAAGTTATCCATTTCCTCACCTACCTTCTATATATTCTTAATGCTCTGCAACAGTGCAGAATCCTCTAGATTAACCTTTTCAGCGGTTTGATTTATGTAATAGTGGGGATAACCACTATCTAAATCTATAGATATTAAACCCATTTCCGAAAATACATCTAAAGCCACCATTACTTTTCCTACGGAAAGTGAGGTATGATAGCATATTGCCTCCAATAAAGCGGGCGCACCTACACCTCTGATATATGAAAAAATCTTCTTGAAATCCTCTCTATCGGGGCATATTGCCAAACCTTCCGTACTCTTTAGGTTTCCGCCCAAAAATCTGTTATATGCATTAAGTGTATCAAAATACAAAGTTTCGTCTATTCCGTGGGGACGAATTTGCCGTACATTAAGCACCGCACGGCGAGAACCGCCAAATTCATTGATTTCGAGGGAAAATGCAATATCTACATTATCTCCCACAGAAAATGGGAAGTTATTTACCGAGTAATTAAAGCAAAGCGCACTGAAGGAATAATCCTCGCGAATTACATTTAGCTTAATATACTTTCCGCCCTTTAAGGGGGTAATGCTGCTGATTTTAGTATTATATAACCCAAACACAGGCGCAGGGTTTCCCGGCCCGTAAGGCTCTAAGCTTTCAAGCAATTCGGCAAGCTCCACCCCAATTATTTCCGGCTTGAGCTTGCAGTCTAGCGTAATGGTTGGACAAAATCGGGGTGCATCTTCGGCGTATGCATTTATAAGATTTTGGAATTCCTCTATCCTCTCGGCGCTTACTGTAACTCCTGCCGCCTTTTCGTGACCTCCGAAGAATTCTGCAGCAGTCGAAGCAGCGGCTATGGCTTGAAACAAATTAAAATCCTCTACGCTTCTGCCCGAGCCACGAAAATTATCACCATCGCGAGAGAAAACAATACAAGGCTTACCATAACGCTCTACCAACTTTGAGGCAACTATGCCCACTATTCCGTGATGCCAATCCTCACCGCAAACAGATATAATATTTTTATTTGACAAATGGTTTGAATCTATAATATCGCAAGCTTCCGTATATATCTTTTCACCGATACATTGACGTTGGGTGTTTTTTTCGTCTAATTCTTGGGCTTTTGTCAGTGCGGAATTATAATCATCTGTAATCAGTAATTCAACCGCAACCGAACTGTTGCCCATTCTGCCCGCCGCATTTATTCTTGGTACCAGTTGAAAAGATACGTTACCAACCTTCAGCATTTTATCCGAGCTGCAAGCAATCTCCTTTAAAGCGGCAATACCTATACAAGGGTTGTTGTTTATAATCTTTAAACCCATTTTACAAATGCTTCGGTTCTCACCTACAAGGGGTACTATATCACCTATTGTGCCAAGGGTTATAATATCGGCATATTTTGAAAGCAACGTCTCAGGCTCATTTTCATCAATTGCGCAGATAAGCTTGAATGCCACACCCACACCTGCAAGATATTTACAATAGCTTATATCATCGCGGCGGTGAGGGTCTACAACTGCAACCGCAGGGGGCAAATCTCCTTGAGGTATGTGGTGGTCGGTGACCACAACATCCACTCCCAATTCATTGGCATGGGTGATTTCGGCTTCGCAATTGATACCGTTATCAACAGTAATTATAAGGCTTACACCCTGTGAATAAAGTTTATCCACAGCCGCTAAATTCATACCGTATCCCTCTGATATTCTATCGGGAATGTAATAAGTTACATCGGCTTCGCGTGATTTTAAATATGAGTATAACAAAGCAGTAGCGGTAACTCCATCACAATCGTAATCGCCAAATACGGCAATTTTTTCACCCGCTTCCAATGCGGAAATTACCCTTTCGGCGGCGATATCCATATCAGCCAAGGAATATGGGTCTTCGGGGGAATAGTAATCGCTCAAGAAATCTTCTAAATCAAAAGGCTCAGTTATACCTCTTTTTACAGCGAGCAAAGCCAAAAAGGAATCTACATCACATTCCTCTGCCAATTCCTTGGCAAGTGCGGTATCTCCTTCTAAAATTTTCCATTTCTTTAAAGCCATACTTCCACCCCCCTAAAAATATATATTATTATGTTATTTTACCATAAATATTGAGTTTTTACAACATATATAAACAAAAAATATAACCCTGCAAAAAAACAAGGTTATATTTTTGTTTCAGAATCATTATCTTACAACTTTCTTCAGTTCTTCGGTTTTATTTATTCTTTCCCAAGTAACATCCAAATCCGTTCTACCCATATGTCCGTATGCAGCAAGATTGCGATACATCGGCTTGCGGAGTTCAAGCTCTTTGATAATTGCTGCAGGGCGCAGATCGAAAACTTTATTTACAGCCTTAGCGATCTTTTCGTCGGTATATTTGCCTGTACCAAATGTATCAACCATAAGTGAAACAGGGCGGGCTACACCGATTGCATATGCTATTTGTATTTCACATTTCTTTGCAAGACCTGCCGCAACAATATTCTTTGCAACCCAGCGGGCAGCATAGGCGGCTGAACGGTCTACCTTTGTTGGGTCTTTGCCCGAAAATGCACCGCCACCGTGGCGGGCATAACCACCATAGGTATCAACTATAATTTTTCTGCCTGTAAGGCCTGTGTCACCCTCAGGTCCGCCAACAACGAAACGGCCTGTTGGGTTAATGTAAATCTTTGTGTTATCATCTAGATATCTAGTGGGAATCACAGGTTTTATAACGTGGGTTAAGATATCGCGGCGAAGGGTGGATAGCTCTATTTCAGGGCGATGCTGCGAAGAAATAACTATTGCCTCTACGCGTTTTGGCACACCGTGCTCATACTCTACCGTTACCTGACTTTTGCCATCAGGACGAAGATAAGGCAAGGTGCCGTTTTTGCGCACAAGTGCCAGCCTTTTGGAAAGTTTATGTGAAAGTGAAATTGCAAGAGGCATAAGCTCTTCTGTTTCGTCACAAGCATATCCGAACATCATACCCTGATCCCCTGCACCGTGTTCGTTTTCATCTTCATTTGCACCCTGTTTTGCTTCGTAAGATTTATCTACGCCCAAGGCTATATCGGGAGATTGGCTATCCAGCTTAACATTTACTTCGCAGGTATTTCCATCGAAGCCCTGAAGCTCGCTGTCGTATCCTATATCGCAAACTACCTCTCTTACTATTTTAGGAATATCCACCTGCGCACTAGTGGTTATCTCACCCATAACGGTCACAACGCCTGTGGTAGCAAAGGTTTCACAAGCTACGCGTGCAGCGGGGTCTTGCGAGATTATTGCATCTAAAACTGCATCTGAAATCTGATCGCATACCTTATCGGGATGACCCTCGGTTACGGATTCTGATGTAAACAATACTTTTGACATTTTAAAATTCCTTTCATTTTACAAATTACAACAAATATTTCAAAAAGAAAAACTCACCGAAAGGGTGAGCTTGATTTCACTCTCATCTTTCGGAAATTCCGCAGGACTTAGCACCTTACATTATGAAAATGCAGGTTGCCGGGCTTCGTAGGGCCTGTTCCCTCAGCCACTCTTGATAAGTCATTTATTCAAATTACTGCTAACATTTTACCACCGATTACCCAAAAGGTCAAGCGGTATGATAAAATTTCTATATTTTGCTTTTTAATATTGGAGAAAGCTTTTTATAAACAAGGAAACAAATAACCGTTACCACCAAGCCTTTGGCAAAAGTAAAGGGAAGGTTAAATATTAGTAATGCCTGCCAAAGATTTTCTACACTTGGCAATATTACTTTATACATACCGAGTATTGCTTCCATTGGCATATAAAGCTTAGCATAAGCAGGATAAACAACGAAATAGTTGCTGAACACCCCGATTATCGCCATAGCCGCCGAACCTGAAACGGAGCCGATAAGAGCACCTAGCCGAGTTTTTTTGTGTTTATAAACAACCCCTGCAGTAAACACAAAAACAGAGCCTAATATGAAATTTGAAAGCTCACCCACAGTAAGAGTTCTTGAAATGAATACGTGCAAAATGTTTTTAATCAGACAGGTAAGCACTCCGTAAACTGGGCCAAAAGTAAACGAGGTAATTAAGGCGGGAAGCTCTGAAACATCAAAGCTTATAAATGACGGCATAAAGGGGAAATTGAAGGATATCAGCATTAAAACAAAGCTTAATGCACCCATAATTGATGCAACTATTATTCCCCGCGTGTTTAATTTTTTCATAAAACATCCTCCAAAATAAAAACCCCATACCAACACCGGTATGGGGCGATATTTCGCTCATAAAGCTTTCTCATCCGGACTGTACCGTCGGCTTTGGAATTGAACCAAATCAACCGCATTAAACGGCTCGCGGGCTTAAAGCATAAGCTTATCACCGCCGGTCAAGGAATTACACCTTGCCCCAAACAAATATTAAATTCACTTATATTATACACCCTTACGAGCATTTGTCAACCAAGAGGTTTCGTGTTCCGGCTTGCTTGGTCGGGTCATAAGGCGTTTCAGCATATCCTCAGTGTTTTTTCCCTCATAAAGTGTGGCATACACACTCTCTGTAATGGGCATTTCCACACCTTCACTCGATGCCAGCATATGAGCAAGTCTTGCCGCATGGTAACCCTCAACAGTGCCTACGGCTTGAAGTGCATCGTTTACAGGCATTCCCTTTCCTACCATCTCTCCGAAACGGTGGTTGCGACTATGCTTTGAAGTGCAGGTAACAATAAGATCGCCCAAACCTGTAAGCCCTGCAAAGGTTTCTTCCCTTGCGCCAAGCTTTACTCCCAGCCGTGCCATCTCTGAAAGACCTCTGGTAATAAGCGCTGCTTTGGGATTATCTCCCAAGCCCATACCATCAAGCATACCTGCAGCCACTGCGATTATATTTTTAAATGCACCGCCAAGCTCTACACCAACCATATCGTCGCCTGTATAGATGCGCAGAGTTTCGCTCATCATAGTTTTTTGTACAAAGGATGCTGCCTCCATACTTTTTGAAGCAGCAACCAAGGAAGTGGGCTCGTGCCTTGCAACCTCCTCAGCGTGGGAAGGCCCTGACAGTACTACTATTTGTGAATCGGGCAGCTGAGCTTCTATCACGGTGGAAAGACGTTTACATTCCCCAGACAAACCCTTTGCCACGTTCACAATCAGCGGCACATTCTTTAAAGCAGACAGTTTTTTTGCTGTTTCTTCCACTGCAAAAGACGGTGTTGCTATTATTACAATGTCACTTCCATCGGCTACGGTTATATCGGTTGTAATAGCAATGCTTTGTGGTATTTTAACTCCGTTTAGCAAACGTGGACTTTCGCGGTGTTTAAGCAATTCTTCCGCCTCGTCTGAAAAAGGGGTCCAAAGGGTTACGGTGTTACCGTTTTGATGGGCGCTTAATGCCAACGCAATACCCCATCCGCCTGAACCAAGAACTACGATTTTAGACATAATAAACTCCTTAAAAATAAATCTTTAGGCTTTTCTATCGCCCCGTTCACGAATAACAAAACGAACTGGGGTGCCCTCTAAACCGAAGGTGGAACGAATTTGATTCTCTAAATATCGCTGATACGAAAAGTGAAAGAGCTCTGCCCTATTACAGAAACAAACAAAGGTAGGAGGGCAGGTAGATGCCTGAGTCATATAATAAATTTTAAGGCGCTTGCCCTTATCTGTTGGAGGCTGAGTTCTTGCAGTTGCCTCAGCTAGAATATCGTTTAACATACCTGTAGAAATGCGCATGGAATTTTGGGTATGAACATACTTTATCAATTCAAACAATCTATCCAGTCGTTGACCTGTTTTGGCAGAAATAAATATGATAGGGGCAAAGGACATAAATGAAAAATCCTGCATAAGCTTTTTGCGATATTTATCCATAGTGTCGCCACTCTTTTCAACTATGTCCCATTTATTAACGGCTATTATACAAGCCTTACCCTGCTCAAGCGCCAAGCCTGCAACCTTGGAATCCTGCTCGGTAAAGCCCTCTACACCGTCTATCATAATTACACAAACCTGTGCCCTGTCAATTGCCATTTGCGCACGAAGAACGCTGTATTTTTCGATTTGGTCATCAACACGGCTTTTTCGACGAAGACCCGCTGTATCAATAAAATTAAATTTACCGAATTTGTTTTCAACCATTGTGTCTATAGCATCGCGGGTGGTGCCTGCAATATCAGAAACGATAGAGCGTTCCTCACCCGATATTTTATTAACAAGGCTGGATTTCCCCGCATTCGGCTTGCCTATAACGGCAACCTCAATAATATCAGATTCTTCATCTTCTTCATCATTTTTAGGAAGATATTGAAACACAGCATCAAGCAAATCTCCCGTGCCGTGACCGTGAACAGAGGAAACCGCAATCGGGTCGCCAATTCCAAGATTGTAGAACTCGTAAAACTCCATTGGCACATTACCTATGGAATCACACTTATTAACACACAATACCACAGGCTTGCCACTTTTTTGAAGGATTGAGGCAACCTCATAGTCAGAAGCAGTGACTCCCGACTTTAAATCTACAACAAAGATTATAACCTCTGCCATATCAATTGCTAGATTTGCCTGACGGCGCATTTCAGATAATATTATGTCACCCGCATCGGGCTCAATACCGCCTGTATCTATAAGCATAAAGCTTTGGTTGTTCCATTCCGCCGTACCATAGATACGGTCGCGGGTAACGCCGGGTGTATCGGCTACAATAGAAAGCCGCTTACCGCAAAGCTTATTAAACAATGTTGATTTACCCACATTCGGTCTTCCAACAACTGCAACCACCGGTTTTGCCATTTATATGCCTCCCTTGATAATATTAGGATTTTACTACTTCCCTAAAAATTTTTCTATTAAATCATATCCGTCATTTTCCACGGGTGTTATTTTTACATTTAATTCCTTTTCTAGATCGGTTAAAGTTATATCATCCAAAAAGCAATCCTCTCCCTGTCGGAGCATTGTTTTCGGTATAAAAGCTTCGTCACCTAAATTCTTTCCCTTTAACTGCTCTATAATATCCTTGGCGGTGATTAGACCTGCAACGGTAATTTGTTCACCGAAAAAGTTGTTCTTTATAGGATAAACCGCACAGTTAAAATCCTTGAATTTGGCTTTTGTTTTTTCTGCGAGCTCACTGATTAGAGGTGCTGCCAAAACACCTGTTATTACAGAAATATTACGAGATTCTTCTGAAATTTCGCAATTCATTAAAGCCTCTTCGCTTTCGCTTTTGAGAAGCGCCCAAAGTCCAACACCGTTTTCCAATTGCAGAAAATCACCGTAATACTCTGCAGGCGGTATTTCACGCTCTGCCAATAAATAAAATTCATCAGCGGCATAGCAAACTCTTTCACCGCGTTCTTTTACCAATTTATTACCAAACTCTTCTATAATATTCAAAACTTCCGATGCGGTTTGCTTATTAAAAGGTTTAAGCTCTGCTAAGCCCTCACGGTGCTTGGTTAAGCCAACCGGTACGCAAGCTACACAGCCAACGCTTTTATATTTGGTTAAATCATTTAAGGTGCGGCGAAGCTCATCGCCGTCGTTATAGCCAGGCACCAGCACAAGCTGACAATTAAGGGCTATCCTCTCTTCGGCTAATCGGTAAAGAATTTTCAGAGAATCTCCTGCAAAACGGTTATTCATCATTTTGCAACGGAGCTCTGGATTGGTGGTATGAACCGAGATGTTTATAGGGCTTATATGCATTTTGATTATGCGCTCTACCTCATGCTCGGTTATGTTGGTAAGGGTAATGTAGTTACCAAATAGGAAAGAAAGCCTTGAATCGTCGTCTTTAAAATACAAACTTTCCCGAAGTCCTTTAGGCATTTGGTCAATAAAACAGAAAATGCATTTGTTTTTACAGGAACGGTGCTTATCCATAAGATAGGTGGGAAATTCCATACCCAGCTCTGCGTATTCTTCTTTTTTAATGTTGATTTTTTTAGGCTTGCCTTTTCGAACTACAACAACATTCAAACGCTTTTCATTTTGATAAAAACGATAATCAAGCACATCTATAATTTCGTTGCCATTGATAGACAATAAAATATCCTGCGACTTTATGCCTGCTTTATAAGCAGGTGAACCCTTTTCCACAGAACTAACGGTAACAGACATCTCTCTACACCACCATTCCTTTAAATTTTAATAAAAAACGCCCAATACAAATGTATTAGGCGTTTGATTGAGAATTAGTCTTCTACTTTAATAACTTCTCGTCCGTTGTAATATCCGCAAGAAGGACATACTCTGTGGGTTCTCTTGTACTCACCGCAACGTGAACACTTTACGATAGACGGAGCTGTGATTTTCCATACATTTGAACGCCTCTTATCGCGCCTTGCTTTTGAAGTTTTTCTCTTCGGTACTGCCATATCGGCACCTCCTTAAATCATAAATGCTTCGACGGTGATTTGGTAGGATCACTCATCATCGTTTAACAAATCTAATAGAACCGCCAGCCTTGGGTCAACCTGCTTTTGATTACAGCCACATTTGCCGTCATTCAGGTTTTTACCGCAATTCTGACAAATACCCCGACAATCTTCTTTACAAAGATGCTTAGAGGGAATGTTTAAAACAACCTCTGTTAATACAAGATCATAGAGATCAAGCTTCATCTCAGGAAGTACCAACATATCGTCGTTTTCTTCACCATTTGCTAGCTCGGTTACCAGCACACGCTTTACAGGGATGCTGTAATGCTTGGTAGCGGGCATACCGCAACGGTCGCAATCGGCGGAATAATCGGCTTCTATTTGAGCCGTGAGAGAAACAATTCCGGTTTTGCTCAGGATTTCGCCAGTAATCCTGACAGGAGTTGTTATCGGGAATACTCCAGAGAATTCGATATCGCTTAAATCGAACTCAGCATTGAGTGTTTTGGCTCCGTTTGCGCTGCCAAAAAGCTGTTTTAAATCAAGAACCACATAACTCACCTCAATTGTCACACGGAATATTATATATACTTTCTCCGCAAAAGTCAAGCATTTATTTCTTTTTTTAACTGTTTTTCAAGAAAATTCAAATATAATGCCTTTGATACCTGTTTTTTGTTAAAATTGCTGATTTATTATCTTCTTAATTCGTTTTCAAAATTATGCATATATTAACAAATTTTGAACTTTTTTGTCCTTTTTCTATTGACACCTATTATTTTATAATGTATATTAAAGGTAATATTTTTAGGAGGTTATTACCTATGCAAGTCAAGAAACTTATTCCCAATCTTGCCATAATTGCCGTTGTTATCGGCTTTGGTGTGCTGTGTGCTTTAACAGGTAACATTATGAGCCCTGTCGGCACATTATGGTCACTCTTTCCACCTGTAGTGGCAATCGGTCTTGCACTTATCACAAAAGAGGTTTATTCTTCATTGTTTGTTGGTATTGTTGCAGGCGGTTTGTTGGCTACAAACTTTAATCCAATACACACTATAGACTCAGTTGTCAGTGATGGTCTTATTTCTGCTGTTTCCTCAAGCGCAGGCATCTTTGCATTTTTAGTAATGCTGGGTATTATTGTTGCATTGCTCAATAAAGCCGGCGGTTCTCAGGCCTTTGGTGAATGGGCGTCACGCCATGTTAAAACAAGAGTTGGTGCCGCATTAGCCACCTTCTGCTTCGGTGTTCTTATATTTATTGACGACTATTTCAACTGCTTAACCGTTGGTGCAGTTATGCGCCCCGTAACAGACAAAGCAAAAATTTCCAGAGCAAAGCTTTCCTACCTTATAGATGCAACTGCTGCACCTGTTTGTATGATAGCCCCCATTTCCTCATGGGCTGCCGCTGTTGCAAGTTATGCACCCGAAGGCGAAGGCATTGGTTTATTTGTTCAGGCTATTCCTTATAACTTCTATTCATTACTCACATTCGTGTTTATTATTGCCATTACCCTTATGAAATTTGACTACGGCCCAATGAAGCTTCACGAAAAGAACGCTTTAAACGGCGACCTGTTCACCAGCGGCGGTAAGGTTTCTAATGACGATGATGAATTACCTGCCACCTCTAACGGTAGGGTTATTGACCTGATTATCCCCATTATTGCACTTATTGCAATTTGCGTTTTCTCACTTTTCTATGTAGGCAGATGTATGGGCGAGGAATGGGTATTCGCTTCTGCTAATTACGACAGTTCTTTAGGCTTTATTGATGCCTTCTCAAATACTGATGCAACCGTTGGTCTTCCTTGGGGTGGTCTTGTTGCATTAGTTCTTATAACTATTTACTTTATAGCTCGCCGTCTTGTTACTTTTAAGGAAGCTATGGAATGTATTCCTAAGGGTTTTATTGCAATGGTTCCTGCAATCCTCATTCTCACAATGGCTACAACTCTTAAGAATATGACTTCTTTACTTGATTCTGATACATTTGTTCAAGAGGCACTTGCCTCTGCCGGCAGTCTTGATAAATTCCTGCCCGCAATTATATTCTTAGTAGCTTGCGGTATTGCTTTTGCAACCGGAACATCTTGGGGCACATTTGGTATACTTATTCCTATAGTTCTTGCTATCTTCCCTGTCGGCAGCGAGCTTGGAATCATGGGTATGTCCGCTTGTCTTGCAGGTGCCGTTTGCGGTGACCACTGCTCACCCATTTCCGATACAACTATTATGTCTTCTGCTGGCGCACAATGCAACCATATCAACCACGTTTCCACCCAGATCCCCTATGCAATCACTGTTGCGGCTATATCCTTAGTTTGCTACATTATTGCAGCCTTTGTTGGTAATGTTTATATTTCACTTGCTATAGCAGTTATTCTTACTGTTGCCACCTTGTTTATGATAAAACTTATTTCAAACAAAAAGGAAGCTTAATATTTACTTTAACTGCGTTTTTTCGGCAGCGTTCAGATTTTTGAATGCTGCCTATTTTTTATTTATATTATGTTTGACGAGGGGCGGCATTTATGGTAATATTATTAGAGGATAAAAGAAACGAGGTTCACTCTATGAATTATTCATTTATTCCACCTACCGGTGAGCAGCCAATCAGCCCTTGGATTATGATTACAATAATTGTTTCAGCTCTGGCTTTGGTTGCCGCTATTCTTGCGCCAAAATTGCCACATTTTCTTGAATATTTAAAAAATAAACTAAAAAAATAATTGTAATTTTCCTACATTTGGGGGACTGTTAAATTTGAAACTTCTTACTTGCTTTACCGTTATTGTCTGCCGTCTTGCACGATGGGTTTTAAGAAAGTTGGGTAAAGGCGGCACAAATGTACCCGGTACTATTGCGCTAAAGCTTCATCCTAAAATCTTGGGTGAATTATCAAAAAACACAAAAATCATTCTTATTACAGGCACAAATGGAAAAACAACCATAACAAGAATGATTGAACAATGCCTGATTGAAGCAGGGCTTAAATATTTCACAAACAAATCAGGCGCAAATATGGATACGGGCATTACTGCTGAATTTGTTGTTAACTCAACCTTGGGTGGCAGGTGCAAATATCCTTATGCCCTTATTGAGTGCGATGAGCTTGCGTTCAAAAATGTAAGCCGTTATGCAGAGGTGGATTATATTGTTATCTCTAATATTTTTCGCGACCAGCTAGACCGCTATGGTGAAATCACCCACACAATAACCGGACTTTACGACGGTATTAAAAATGTACCTAATGCTGTTGTATGCCTTAATGCAGATTGTTCCCTTACCACCTCTTTGAAAGACCGCTTGCCCAATAAGTTTGTTTTTTATGGTCTTGATTGCCCAATATACAAAGACAAGGTAAAAGAGGTTTCCGACGCTCCCTACTGTATAAAGTGCGGAAGTGAGTACAAATACAATTATATAACCTATGGCCATTTAGGAAGCTATTACTGTGAAGAATGTGGCTACAAAAAGCCCGATACCAATGTTTCGGTTTCACAGATACTTTCAAGCGATGTTGATTCCTCCACAGCTACACTTAACATAAACGGTTTTGAATGTGAAGTAAAAATAAATCTACCCGGTGGTTATAATGTTTACAATGCCGTCGCCTGTGCTTCACTTTGCTATGCTATGGGATTAGATGAAAGTATTATTAAAGCGGGATTATCCAATTTTGAATGTGGCTTTGGCAGAATGGAAAAATTCAATATTAACGGCACCGATATACGTATGATACTTGTTAAAAATCCAGCAGGCGCCAACCAAGTATTAAGTTTTCTCTGCAATATCACCGAGCCTTCGCTTTTTGTTGTGGGCCTTAACGACAGATATGCTGACGGTACGGATATTTCTTGGATTTGGGATGCCGACTTTGAAAAGCTTGCAGAAATTGGCGACAAGCTTCACGGTGTAATTGTTACAGGTATTCGCGCCGATGATATGGCTATGCGGTTTAAATACGCAGGAATACCTCTTGATAAGATTAAAGTTATTTCGGATTACGCGGAACTTGTTAATACCGTTATCAATCAGTCAGTGCCTGTATACATTATGCCAACCTACACAGCAATGCTTGAGATACGGGAAAAAATCAGCAAAACTTACTCATTTAAAGAATTTTGGAAATAGGGGGAACGGATATGTATAAGCTTAAAATTTGCCATTTGTACCCCGACACCCTTAACCTATATGGCGACCGAGGTAATATCCTTTGTATGCAGAAGCGTATGGAGTGGAGAGGATATGAAGCGGAAATATACGAGATCCCTGTTGGTGAAGCTTTGAACCCCGATGAATTTGATATTTTCTTTATCGGTGGCGGTCAGGATTTTGAGCAATCTGTGTTGCTTGAGGATTTAAAGGGCGAAAAGGGCAAAGCCATAAAGCGGGCTGTAGATGAAGAAAAGGTATTCCTGACCATATGCGGAGGCTATCAGCTTCTCGGTCAATATTACAAAACTTGGGACGGTAATCAGTGCGACTTCTTGGGTGCTATTGATGTTTATACCATAGGCGAGAAAAAGCGTATGGTTGGTGATTTTATGTTTAAGCTGGCAGACAGTGACGGCGGTCACACCATTATAGGCTTTGAAAATCATTCGGGAAAAACCTATTTGGGCGATAATGTGAAGCCCTTAGGCACTATTATTTCAGGCTTTGGCAATAACGGCAGTGATAAAACCGAGGGTGCTCGTTACAAAAATGTGTTTGCCTCATACAGCCACGGACCGCTACTGCCTAAAAATCCTCAGCTTTGCGACCATATTCTTAAAACCGCATTATTGAGAAAATACCCATCAGTAACCTTACCCGCTCTTGATGACACTTTTGAAAATAATGCATTTCAGTTTATGAATAATAGGCTTAAATAACTAAAAACTGCTATCCGGTTTGGATAGCAGTTTTTGTTTATTTTAATTGAAGTAATTCATTGGGTTAACCCTTGTGCCATTTACGATTGCTTCAAGATGAAGGTGATTACATTCTGAATTACCGGTAGACCCTACCGCTGCAATTTGATCGCCTCGGTTTACTGTTTCGCCGGCTGCAACATTGATAGAACTACAGTGGGCATATCTGGTTTTGATTCCGTTACCGTGATCTATAACCACTGTATATCCCCAACCACCGTTTGAATAACCAGCTTCAATTACAGTGCCGCCCGCAGTGGCATATATAGGTGTGCCATAGCCTGCGATAATATCAACACCCTGATGATAATAACCATATCTTGGCGCACCGTAGTAAGAGGAAATGTAATAGCCTGAACTTTCTTTTAAGGGGAAACTCATTTTTGCCTTTAGGGAAAGGCTTCCTGTGCCCTTGATTATCTTTTTTGAAACCGCCTTTTTGATTACCTCAGCTTCAACAACCTCACGTGAACTAACCTTTTTGCCTTCATAATATACCTTTTCAGTAACCTTACGCGCGCCGTTTTTACCCTCGCGAACTGTTACCTTTTCACCCTTAGCATATTTATCTGACTTTTTAGTTTTTGTGGTATACTTAATTTTCTCTGTGCGGGTTTCAATTTTGTAGCCACAAACCTTGGCTTTTTCGTTGCAGAGCTTGTTATAAAGCATTTCGGAATTCATAAGCGTTTCTGTGGAATAAACGCCTTTTTTTACTATATAATCTCCTGCAAGCTTGGCATCGCTCAGACCCTTAGAATTTTCAGAAACATATTTATTTACTGCGTTTTCTATCTGTTTTTCTGTATAGCAAGAAGCGTAAAGCACACCATCTTTAAAAATTCCGTAGTTTTCTTCTACTTCATCAACATTTTTTACAATAGCCTTGGTTAATTCCTCAGCATCCAGCATACGCTCGCCTGCTGCAACCTCCTCCTGTACTTCCATATTGCTAAGGCTTTTTACCGCAACATTATCGGTTTTCTCGGTTATATTTTCCATAACCTCAGTGTAAACCTCTTCGGAAGATACGTAGCCTATGGTTTCGCCCTGATAGCTTACAGCATATGCATAGCTAGTGCTAACAGATATACCCAAAATTGTAACAACAGAAACCAACAGTGCCAAAGGGGCAATAATTAAAGTTCTGCGGCTTAAATCAATATTATGAATTATGGCACTACTTGCCGATTTAGTTATTCTTTTGATGGAAGACTTTGCTCGGCTTATAATTCCGCACATTGTCTTATTCATCAAATCATTCCTTTCTTTGCTGTCGAAAAAATTACAGCGTTGTAACCAACTGATACTATTATAAACAAAAGGTTACAAAAATGCAACTCTTTTTTTGAAAAAGTTGCGTTTTTTGTAACCTTTAACCAATATAACTATATATTTGACAGAGTGTTTATGCATTACGCATAATTCAGCATCTCTACACTGTAATTTTTTACTACCGAAAGCATTTCTGCGCATTCATTTTTTGCACCAATTAAATCGTGCTCAAGGTAATTGCCGCATTCAATCTTAGAAACACCAGGTATATCACCTTCATATTTACTTATAAATTCAAGAGCCGATTTAATTAACTCAATTGCGTCTTCCGAAGATACCTTTCTTACTAAAAAGTAAAACCCTGTGCGACAGCCCATAGGACCGAAATAAATAATTTCATCTTTAAATTTGCTGTTTCTTACAAAGGTGGCAAACAAGTGCTCTATGGTGTGCATTGCGGGATTTTCCAAGTAATTGCCTCCGTTAGGAAGTTTCATTCGTATATCATAGGTGGTTATATCACCATCTATGCGGCTTATATATATACCTCTTTTTAATGTATTATGATTAACAGTAAAGCTTGCAATTCTTTCCATACACTACTCCTCCGCTTTTTCTTCAGAATTTTGCTCAGGTCCCATATTCTGTTCTGCCGCTTGAATTTCTTCTGCGGTAGTGGAATTATCGGCTTCTTGTTTTTCCTCTATTATGCGTTTATTATAGTCATCATCAGTTATGGCATAAACATAAACGTCGTAGCTTTTATCGTTTAAATATATACCTTTTCTGAGTAGACCGTCGCATTCCATATTTAGTCGGGAAGCCAATCGGACAGATGGAAGATTTGAGGTAACAATTCTTGCAAAAACACGTTGCACACCCACTGTGCAAAACAAATATTCCATAACAGCCTCTGCAGCCTCGGTGGCATATCCCTTGCCACTGTATGCTTTTTGGACGCCGTAGCCCAGCTCTGCAACCTTAAAATTACGGTCGATATCGGTAATACTAACACTGCCTATCATCTTGCCCGTTTCTTTAAGCTGGATACACCACATAAAATATTCACCGTGATGCTCGCTTTTTAATAAGCTTTTGATAAATTGCTTGGTTACGGTAATATCCTCGTGTGGGGTCCAATCGGAATAACGGCTGGAAATAGGGTCACTGCAATATTCATACAAATCGCGGCAGTCACTTTTCTTTATTTTGCGAAGAATGAGCCGATTTGTTTCAATTTGCGGAAAGGGTTTAAAATACGTGGAATACAATTAAATACCTACTTTACTAAAATAATGTCATTTGATTGGTGTCGGGCAGACTGCTAAGGGCACCAACTGTGTTTAATGCCTCGATAACCGCCTTTGTTACTCCCGATTCAACCTGAAATTCCTGCTTTGATAAATACTCACCCTTTTGAGCCGCTTCGTATATGGACCAAGCGGCATTTACCCCAACACCGGGGAGTGCACAGAAGGGCAATCGCATTTTACCGTCTTCAGGAAGGTATTTTGCCGCGTGAGATTTCTTAAGGTCAATTGGCAGAATTTCTATACCTCTTGCCATAATCTCGTTAAAAATAAGCATATTATTATAAACGGAGGTTTCTTTAGGGCTGGCATCTCTACCCTTTGCCTTTATTTCCCGCATATAATTGCGCACCGCTTCCCTACCCTTCATAATTATGGAAACCTCAACATCTTCAGGGCGGGCAGTGAAATATGCACAGTAAAACTCCAGTGGACGGTGCACCTTATACCAAGCAACACGAAGCGCCGAAATAACATATGCCGCCGCGTGGGCTTTGGGGAACATATATTTAATTTTCATACAGGAATCAATATACCATTCGGGCACATCGTGCTCACGCATAGCATTAAGGTGCTCTTCTGTTAGAAGCTTGGGGGCTTTGCCCTTACGCACGATTTCGGTAATCTTAAATGCCATAGAGGGATCTAAGCCCTTGTGCATAAGATAAACCATAATATTATCACGGGTACCGATAACGTTGGAAATGGTACAAATACCCGCGTCTATAAGGTCTTTAGCGTTGCCAAGCCATACGTCGGTACCGTGAGAAAGACCTGAAATCTGCAATAAATCCGAGAAGTTTTGAGGACGGGCATCAAGCAACATTTCACGAACAAAGTTTGTACCGAATTCGGGCAAACAGAAGGTGCCGTTTTGAGAATCTATATCCTCAGGAGTTACACCTAAAGCCTCAGTAGAAGTGAAGAGGCTATATACTTCAGGGTCACTCATAGTAACATCGCTTACACTAATGCCTGAATATTCCTCTAGATATTTATATGTGGTAGGAATAACGTGACCAAGCTCGTCTAACTTCAAAATGGTGTCGTGTATCGAATGGAAGTCGAAGTGGGTTGTAATAATATCGGTATTAACATCATCTGCAGGGTGCTGTACGGGACAGAAATCGTATATTTCCTTGTCATTTGGAACAACTATCATTCCTGCAGGGTGCTGACCGGTGGTGGTTTTTATTTTGGATTTTTCCACAAGGGTTGCGAGTCTGTTCATTTCGGCTCGGCTTAAGGTTATCATTTTCTTTTCACAGTATGCCTTTACAAAACCGAAGGCAGTTTTTTCTGCAATTGTAGAAACAGTACCCGCCTTGAAAACGTTCTGAGCGCCAAAAAGCTCCTTAGTATATTCCTGAACATTATTCTGAAATTCGTTAGAGAAGTTAAGGTCAATATCAGGCACCTTATCTCCGTTAAAGCCCAAGAAGGTTTCAAATGGGATGTCGTGGCCATCGCGGTTATAGGGTGTACCGCAAACAGTACAATTCTTTTCAGGAAGGTCGAAGCCTGAGCCAACCTCACCCTTATCAAAAAACTCACTGTGTCGGCAATTAGGACAAACATAGTGGGGCGGCAACGGATTTACCTCAGAAATACCCGCCATAGTTGCGGCGAAGGATGAGCCAACCGAACCACGAGAGCCAACCAAATAGCCATGCTCCTCGCTGTATGCCACAAGCTTTTGTGCTGCCATATACATTATAGAGAAGCCGTTTTTGATAATAGACGATACTTCCTTATCAAGTCGGTTTTCAACAACATCGGGAATTTTACCGTTTTCCCCATAGGTTTTCATAGCATTATCCCAACAAATTCTATGTAGGTCTTCATCGGAGCCCTCTATTACAGGGGGGAAGTTGCCGTCAGGCACGGGGATAACATCACCATCTACCATATCGGCAATTTTATTGGGGTTATCAATAACAAATTCGCGGGCACGCTCACCAAAATAGCTGAAATCCTCCAGCATTTCGTCGGTGGTTTTAAGATGCAACGGTGCTTGCAGGTCGAAATCTTCGAAGCCTTGACCCGCCATAAGAATTTTACGGATTATCTCATCTTCCTTTTTAAGAAAATGCACATCACCCGTTGCCACAACAGGAATTCCCAACTCATCGGCTAAGGATACCACAGTTCGGTTGAAATCTCTTATCACCTCGAAGCTTGTAACATCGCGGAAACGGTTAGGTATGATATTACCTGTTTTTTTATCTTCCTTATCGGGCTTTTGAGAATCTCGCACCATAAACTCATTATTGCCCACAGGCTGAATTTCCAAGTAATCGTAATATTTTGCAATGCGAAGTAATTCTTCTCTGGGGGCTCTGTCAATAATGGCGCTATAAAGCTCACCAGCCTCACAAGCAGAGCCCACAAGCAAACCCTCACGAAGCTTATCAAGCTTACTTTTACGGGTTATGGGTCTGCCGTGAAAATCCTCAAGATGAGCAGATGATACAAGCTTATAAAGATTCTTAAGGCCTTTAAGATTTTTAACAAGAATAATCTGATGATAACGAAGCTTGGCTATTTCCTTTGCAGTCATATTATCGATGTTATTGCGCTCATCGTCAACAAAATAGGCTTCCACACCGTATATAACCTTAAAGTCACCGCCTGACTTCCTTATATCCTTAACAGCACCTGCGGCGGCGGGATAGGCTTGTACTACGCCGTGATCTGTTATAGCTATTGCCTTATGACCCCATTTGTATGCCTGATTAACTATTTTATCCGCTGAGGATACTGCATCCTTTGATGACATATTGGTATGGCAATGAAGCTCAACACGTTTTTCACCCTCGTGGGTGTCGGTTTCGCTATATTTCTGCAAATCTGCAAGGGCTTTTACCTCAACAATAAACTCACTTGCAAAATTATCATAGCTGTAGTTACCGTTTACAATAACAGCAACACCGTCGCGAAGCAGGGATAATTCCTCAAACACTTCGGGCTTTAAAAACATTTTTGCGGTTATTGAGTTGGTATAATCGCTAAAGCTGAATTTTACAATTTTCATAGGTCCGCGCTTGGTATTAACATCGCGGCTTTCCAGACCGAACACCTCGCCCCAGCCTACAAAATCTACCGATGCCCTTATATCCTCAGGGGGGATAACTTCAATCAAGGGTTTAACATTTGTGTTTATATTGCTGCCGTAAAAAAGGCGCGCAGTATCAAGGTATACGGGCAGACCATCTTGAGGTGGAATTAAACCGTCGTGCTTTATCATTTCAGGTATAACCTTAGGAACTGATGGCGCGGCAGTTCTGCCCCCCTTATTTACACCAGAGGACTTATTAACCGGTGGCGGAGTGGTGTGTGTGGGAATCGGGTCAATTACAGGCGGTGGCTCAATGTGAACATATTCTTGCTCAATTTCGGTGCGTTCTGTTACGCCCGAAAACTCAACCTCTACTTCCCTTTTAAACCAATCTCTCACAACTGCAGCAAAACGCTTGCAGAAATCTACCTTATTAAGTGTGGCTACACCGCCGTGTGCCAACTCAATATTTAATACGTTATCCTTTAAAGAATATTTTGCACTTTCCAGAAATCCGTTCAGCTGACAGGTTTCGCATTTTAAAAGCTCTGCAATATCTGCACAAGCGGCAGGGCAGAATTTGTCGGCAGGAAAATGCAACTTAAAATCAACCCCTAAAAGCATCAACTGTTCCTTAATTCTTTTAGCGGCTTCGTCTATAATTACTTTTTTTACATATTTTGAAAACTCTATTTCGGCAGTGAGTACCCTTTTCTCGCTGTTTATGTCGCAAAAAACAACGGTGGCACAATCAAAATATTGTTTTAAGTTGTCTATGTATCCGCCGAAGAGCTCGGCAAAGTTTATATTAGTCATTTATATCTCCCGATTACATTTTTTCAATCTCTTCTACTAATGCCGAAAGGAGCTCATTTTCGGCTACTTTTTTTACAATCTCGCCCTTTTTGAAAATCAAACCGCAACCATCACCACCGGCAATGCCGATATCTGCCTCGCGGGCTTCTCCCGGACCGTTTACAACACAGCCCATTATAGCAACGGTTATATCTTTATTTATGTGTGAAAGGCGCTGTTCTGCTTCCTTTGCAATGCCTATTAAATCAATTTTTGTTCGCCCACAAGTGGGACAGGAAACAAATTTAATTCCGCCCTTTTTCAAATCTATGGCCTTTAAAATATCTATGCCTGCCTTAACCTCTTCAATAGGCGAATCGGTGAGCGAAACCCTTATGGTATCGCCTATACCGTTAAGCAAAAGTCCGCCTATCCCTGCGGCAGATTTTATAATACCCATAGCCTTTGTTCCCGCTTCTGTAACCCCAAGATGCAAGGGGTAATCACAACCATTTGCGGCAATTTTATATGCCTCAAACATACGGGCGGTGTCGGAAGCCTTTAAAGATAACACCGTATCGTAAAAATCAAATTTTTCAAGTAGCCGTATGTGATACATTCCGCTTTCAAACAGTGCCTCGGCTGTGGGGCCGCCGTGTTTTTCAAGTATATGCTTTTCAACAGAACCTGAATTGACACCCACGCGAATGGGAATGTTTGCACTTTTACAGGCTAAGGCTACCTCCTTGACTCTGCTGTCGTCACCGATATTTCCCGGATTGATACGCACCTTATCCACGCCTGCGGCAACACTCTCTAGTGCTAATCTATAATCAAAATGTATATCTGCAACAATTGGCACGCTAACGCTCTGCTTTAACGCATATATAAGCCTTACCGTCTCTATATCGGGCACAGCGGCGCGGATAATGTCACAGCCCGCGCTTTCTAATTCCTTAGCTTGTTTGATGCTGGCTTCTATATCGTGAGCGGGAGTATTAAGCATAGACTGCACCGATATAGGCGCGGTTCCGCCGATTTTAATATTTCCCACCGTTACCGCTCTTGATTTGCGCCTTTCCATAATCTTAACACTCCTTTAGTTCAAATTAGAATAATCCTATAATATCCTTAAACAATACGAACACCAAAAACAACATCAGCACTGCAAAGCCCACACCGTGAACGACCGATTCGTATTTTTGAGGAACGGGCTTTCTTGCAATCATTTCGAATAAGATAAATACAAGCCTTCCTCCATCCAGCGCAGGGATTGGCAATAAATTGAAAACACCCAGATTTACAGTAATTAAACACAGCATTGGAAGTAAAGTGTCTAATCCTATTTTTGCCGCCTGACCTATTGCACCTACAACCCCTACTGGGCCTGACACCTGGTTTATATTATATCTGCCACCAATAAGATCGATTAAAGAGAACCAAACCGTTCTGCCGTAGGAAATGGTGTACCTGACGGATTGGGTAATAAATGTGGCAAAATTATTTTTTTTATATTCAAAGTTGAAATCTCGCTGCAAATAATTGATTCCTTCTAGTTTCTCGGTATGAAATTCAACATCTTTGAGCTCAATTTTCTCACCATCGCGATGAACTACTAAATCTACATTACCATCAGCCACCGCAGAAAATGCATAATTTATTTCTACAACTGTAAGGCAATTTCTTCCGTCTACTTCAAGAATTGTATCCCCAACCTCCAAGCCTGAAGCAGCGCTTGTTGCATTGTCTGCAAATTCTGCTACAGTATTGGTGGCAATCGCACCCGCAGGTGCAAAGTATATCATCATAAGAGATAATCCAAAAATAATATTAAACAGGGCGCCGCTTACAACTATTAAAAATCTGCGCCAAGGCTTTTTGTTACAAAATGCCTTTGGGTCGTCACTTCCCTCGTCCTCGCCCTCCATAGCGCAAAAACCACCTAAGGGCACTAGCCTTATTGCATATTTGGTTTCTTTTCCCTGCCATTTAAAGATAGTTGGACCAAATCCAACAGCGAATTCATTAACGCGTACTCCTAAAATTTTTGCAACAATAAAGTGACCGAATTCGTGAATCACAATCAATAACAAAAATAAAAATATTGCAACAAGGTATGGCCATACACTACCCCAAAGTGATGCTATATTTTCCATTATATTGCCCCTTTAATTAGTTTAATCAAGAATTTCTAATAACATATTCCCGCGCAGTTCGGTCTGCTTCAAAAACGTCCTCCAAGCTGTAGTTTAACTCTTGATGCTGATTTTCCATAGCGCCCGAAACTAATTCACCAATTTTCAGAAAACTGATTTTATTTTGTAAAAACAACGCCACAGCCTCTTCATTAGCACCGTTGGCAGCGGCAGGCTTCAAGCCACGCTCCTTTGCCGCTGTTACACAAGCCGAAAGGCACGTAAAGGTACTGTAATCCGGCTTATAAAAGGTTAGCTTTGCAACATCTGTAAGGCTTAGCTTATGACCTGGACAAGGCAGCCTTTCGGGATAGGTTAAAGCATACTGAATAGGCAAGCGCATATCAGGGGCGCCAAGCTGGGATATAATGCCGCCGTCCTTAAACTCTACCGCCGAATGAACTATGCTTTGGGGATGAACTAATATTTCTATATCTAAAGCCTCTACACCAAAAAGGTGCATAGCCTCTATAACCTCCAGACCTTTATTCATCATTGTGGCTGAATCTATGGTGATTTTAGCTCCCATATCCCAATTTGGGTGCTTAAGTGCCATTTCGGGGGTTATATCCTTTAAATCCTCATTGCTTTTTCCAAAGAAAGGCCCTCCTGAAGCCGTAAGAAGTATTTTTGATAGTGCTCCCTCAGGCACACCCTGAAGGCACTGAAAAATTGCTGAGTGCTCGCTATCCACAGGTAAAATCCTAACACCCTTTTGGGCAGCCCTTTTCATAACAATATCTCCCGCCGCAACCAAGGTTTCCTTGTTGCTGAGGGCAATTTCATTACCCGCATCTATTGCCGCCAAAGTAGGCTTTAAACCCGCAATTCCAACTATTGCATTAAGAATTGTGTCACATTTTGCGGCGGCAATTTCCTCGGCGGAATCTTTACCGCCAAGTACTTTTATATCTGTATCTTTAAGCCGCACTTTTAACTCTTTAGCCGCAGCCTCATCTGACAATGCAACTGTATGGGGCTTGAATTCCCGCGCTTGCTGTTCTAATAGCTTATAATTACTGCCCGCAGCCAAAGCAGAAACCTTATAACCTTGAGCTTTTGCAACATCTAAAGCCTGCGTGCCTATTGAACCTGTGGAGCCTAAAATGGCAATTGTCTTCTCCATAATTATTATTCCTTTGATTAGTTAAAAATACCCTAGAGCCAAATCGCTAAATTTGGATTATAGTTTATTTAACCCAAAAACAATATGGTTATTAAATAAAAGGGCGCAATGAACAACACGCTGTCGAAACGGTCCAACACACCGCCGTGACCGGGCATAATTTTGCCGTAGTCCTTAATGCCGCAATCCCTTTTTATAAAAGATGTAATAAGATCGCCTATCATACCAAAAACAGAAAATACTGCGGCGCATATACAAAGTTCAATTATATTTACCGCTACATCTAGGGAAGAATTATATAAAAAACCGAGCAATGCAGTTAGAAGCACTGCAGTAATAATTCCGCCAACACTACCCTCTATGGTTTTTTTAGGACTTATTTCGGCTGCCAGCTTATGCTTGCCAATAAATGTACCAGTGAAATAAGCACCTGTGTCGGCTCCCCAAGCAAAAATAAATATAAGGAAAAAGTAAAGAAGTTTGGTATAATTTAAGGTGAAAAGAAAATATATGCTAAAAAACGCAAAGCTTAATGCCAAAGGAACCAACAATGCCGCAAACAGACCAGCTGTATTGATGTTTTTGTAGATCACTAAGGTTAACACTACTGTAACAAAGAAGTAAATAAAGTATAAACACAGAACTAATGATATAAAATTAAGATTCAAAATGTTTGCTATTACGGGCATAGATACAAATACCGCCCCAAATGCACAAGCGGTATATGTAACAGGCTTGGATTTAACAAGCCCCGTATTATTCAGCATTTCGTAGATTGCTACGGCGCAAAGTGCGGCAAGACAAAGGGAAAGTATAAAAGAAAATTTCATACTTAAAAGCAATACAAGTATAAAAATAATTATACCCACTGTGCCTGATATAATACGAGTTTTCATAAAAGATTACCTCACTTAAACACCGCCGAAGCGACGGTTTCTTAATCTGAAATCATTTATTGCTTTATCTAAATGCTTTGGCTTGAAATCGGGCCAAAGAATGTCGGAAAACCAAAATTCTGCATATGCCGATTGCCATATAAGATAATTAGACAGCCGATATTCACCGCTTGGGCGAATAATAAAATCAGGGTCGGGCTGATCGGCTGTATAAAGGTACTGAGAAAAGCAAGCCTCTGTTATGCTATCTATCGCCAATTCACCATCGGTTGCTTTTTTGCATATGTTTTTTACGGCATAAATAATTTCATCACGACCGCCGTAATTCAGCGCTATATTAAGGTGCATGCCTGTGGCATTCTCAGATGCTTCCTCTGCTTCTTTTATAAGAGCAATTATATCTTCATCCAACACCGAAAGATTGCCTATAAATTTAACCTTGATGTTTTCGTCTTTGAAGTTTTTAGCGTCCTTTAAATAATCCCGCAGGATACCCATAATATTACCCACTTCTTCGGCGGGGCGCTTCCAATTTTCGGTGGAAAAGGCATAAACGGTCATATACTCAAGACCTATTTTATTACCATATCTGGCAATAGTCTTAAAAGCCGACGCGCCTGCGGCATGCCCTGCAGTTCTTGGCATGCCTCTTTTTTTAGCCCATCTGCCATTTCCATCCATTATTATAGCGATATGCCGGGGCATAAGCCCCGGCTCTGAATTCTTTTGTGCTTTCTTAAAAAGTGCCAAAATTGACATTCCTTCCCTGTGCGAACAGCACCAATTTAGATTGCCATAATCTCCTGCTCTTTAGCGGTGGTCATAGCGTCTATTTCTGCAACAAACTTATCGGTGGATTTTTGAATTTTCTTCTCGGCATCGCTCTGTTCGTCTTCGGTAATCTCGTTGTTTTTCTTTAATGCTTTGATTCCGTCGATACCGTCGCGACGGCAGTTTCTAACTGCAACCTTACCCTCTTCCGCCATTTTCTTAACCTCTTTGGCCAGCTCACGACGACGCTCCTCAGTAAGAGGGGGAAAATTGAGACGGATAACGCTACCATCGTTTTGCGGATTGATTCCAAGATCTGACATCAAAATGGCCTTTTCTATTTCCTTTAAGGTTGTTTTATCCCAAGGTTGAATTTGAAGAGTTCTTGGGTCGGGTGTTGATATAGCTGCCATTTGATTGATTGGGGTAGCTGTGCCATAATACTCCACCTGTATCTTATCTAAAACTGCGGCATTTGCTCTGCCTGCGCGGATTGTTTTAAAGTTTCTGTCGAGAGCATCGATACATTTGTTCATACGCTCTTCCATTTTTGAAATAACTGCTTTCATTGTATTTTCCTCCAAAATAAATTACTTAACTATTGTGCCTGAATTATCGCCCGTAACAGCTCTTACAATGTTTTCGGGATCGTTTAGGTTGAACACCAAAATGGGGAGTTCATTATCCATACAAAGGGAAGCCGCTGTGCTATCCATAACATGGAGCCCACGATTGAGAACATCCATAAAGGAAAGATTATCATACTTCACGGCATTGGGGTTTACCTTTGGGTCACTGTCGTAGACGCCGTCTACGTTAGTAGCTTTGAATATGATATCTGCATCTATTTCCACAGCCCTTAAAGCAGCGCCTGTATCGGTTGAAAAGAAAGGGTTACCTGTGCCGCAACCGAATATAACAACTCTGCCCTTTTCCAAATGGCGAACAGCCTTAGAACGAATATACGGCTCGGCTATCTGACGCATTTCAATGGCTGTTTGCACCCTAACGGTAACACCTAGCTGCTCAAGACCGTCGGCAAGACCAAGGCAGTTAATTGTGGTTGCCAGCATTCCCATATGGTCGGCACGGGTGCGGTCCATATCGCCACTGCTTCTACCACGCCAGAAGTTTCCGCCGCCAACAACTATGGCAACCTGAACCCCCATATCCACAACCTTTTTAATGCTTTTTGAGATAATCTGTACAGTATCAAAATCTATGCCTGATTTTTTCTCGCCTGCAAGCACCTCACCGCTTAATTTTAATAATATTCTTTTATAAACAGGTTTCATTACATATACCCCCAATTTATTTATTTTATTGTACATTATTATTAGAAATATGTCAATGCAAAAGCGCTAAAAAATTGCTTGCAAAGGAGTTATATGTATGCTATATTATTTTTATAATTTCGTTATTTTTCAAGGGGGATATTATGAAGAAAATTTTAAGGCAAATATCCTTAGCTCAGCAGTTGTTTGGAATATCGGGCAGCTTTGGCAGAGTAGAGGGTGAATACACTTATGAAAACAATGCCTGTAAAGTGGAAAATTCACAGTATTCTGCTTGTGCAAATTTTGTTATTTCTAAAAGCGGTGTTATAACTCGTCGCGATTACATAACCAACAAATCAGATTCTAAAATAACCTTAAACCAAGCTACCGCAAAATTCAGACTTGAGGGTGGAATGTACGAGGTCTACACCCAATTTAACGGTTGGTGTACCGAATCACTTGGCGGCTGGCAGCCTTTAATTTCAAGTGTTACAGCAAGTGTATCTGCTCTTCGTACAAGTCACGACGCATCACCTATGATGGCAATATGGAATAAACATACCCATCGCGGTTATGTGTTTCACCTTTTGCCCAACAGTGCTTGGGAGATAACTGCCAAAAAATGCGACCTTGGCGGAAAATGTTACAATCTTGAAGTTTCATTAGGCCTTTCAGGTGGTTTTTCTATTCCACTTGCACCTGGTGAAACCTTCTCGTTGCCTGAAATTTGGTTTTATGAATTTAAAAACAAAACCGATTTAGATTGCTACAAATTACACGAATATTGTATGCAAAGATTTGAGACCCCAAAAATGCCTGTTATCTACAATACCTGGCTTAGTCATTTCGATCATTTGTCCGTAGAATCTGTAACCGAACAAATCGAAAAGGCAGCAAGACTTGGTGTAGAATATTTTGTTATAGATGCAGGCTGGTTTGGTAATCTTCCCCGCTGGCACAGCTGTGTTGGTGATTGGGAGGAACGCAAAATCGACCGCTTAGAGGGCCGTATGCACGAAATAGCAAATAAAGTTCGTGAAAACGGAATGAAATTTGGACTTTGGTTTGAAATTGAAAGGGCCGACATTGATTCTGAAATTATCAAAAAGTATCCTGAATTTTTTGACAAGGAAGGATATGCATATTTTATTGATTTCGGCATTCCTGAGGCTGTAGATTATTTGAACAATGTTCTTGATGATATTATTGAGAAAAATGGAATTGAATTTATAAAATTTGATTTTAATTCAGATCTGACACACGACAAAGAAAATTCAGCCTTTGTAAACTATTACAAAAATTATAATTTGTTTATTTCTAATCTTCGGAAACGACATCCCAATATCCACTTTGAAAATTGCGCCTCCGGCGGAATGCGTATGAACCTTACCAACTGTAATGATTTTGATGACTTTTGGTATACAGATAATCAAAGTGTTTACCATAGTTTGCGAATTTATAAAGATTCTATTTTGCGTATGCCACCGCAGTTCCTTGCTAATTATGCTACCTTTAGAACGGCAGACGGTTTCCAAGACTATGATGGTGGTACTTGCAGTAAAATTATTGCTACCGAATCTGCTGAGTGGAAGAATGTGCGCGGAGTCACCCTCAGCTTTTTAAAGGCATTGCTTACAGGCGGCGCGCCCTGCTTCAGCTGTGACCTTACTCAGGTGGAAGATAGTGTTTTAGATGAGCTGGCTATTTTTATTGATAAATACAAAGCACAGCGGGAATTTTGGCAGAAATCTACTTGTAGAATCCTTTGTGATTCAGAAGAACTCACGGTTTATCAATATACCAGCATAGAAACAGGGGAAATAAAGCTTTATGCCATAGCCCACTATTGTCATCAAAGAGATATATGCATCTATCCCGTTGTGGATAATACGAAAGATTATATAACCTCTGAAGGTGAGGTGCTAACTGCAGCAGAGCTTTTAGAAAATGGTATCATTCTACCGATAGAAGATATATATACAATGCGTGAATTTGAATTAAAGGTTAAATAAGTTATAAAGCGCTAAGAGTTATAAAAATACTCTTAGCGCTTTTTCTATACTTTTAGGTCGTCGGTTGCAGGATTTTCAATCAATTCTCCGTTTTCACGAAATCTTGAGCCGTGACAGGGACAATCCCACGAATGCTCTTCCTTGTTCCATGTTAAGGCGCACCCCAAATGTGGACAACGAGGCTTTTTGAATTTTAAAAGATTTGTAACGGTTTCTATAGCATTCAGACAAAGTTGGGGTCTTAGAATACTTCTTGAGGGATTAAATAAGGATATATACGGATTATACTTTTCAAGAATCATATCCTTTAGAAGTTGAGCGGCAACCATAGAGGAGGTCATACCCCATTTATTGAAGCCTGTTGCCACATAGAGCCCATTGGTGCTATTGGAATATTCACCTATATACGGAATACCGTCTAGGGTTATACAGTCCTGAGTCGCCCAGCGATACTTTTCCTTTGATTTTCTAAAATGTCGGTGAGCTGCTGCCGAAAGTTCTCCGAATCCGCCTCCCTGCTTTCCTGTTCTGTGGGTTCCGCCACCAAGTAAAAGCATACCGTCGGCATTTCTTAAAGATAGTCCGTCAGCCTTTTCATCTATATACATTCCGTCAACAGTAGCTGCGTTTTCAAGAGCCAAAACATAAGAGCGCTGTTGATACATTTTCAAAAAATATTTGCCGTGTTTATTTATTATGGGAAAATGGGTTGCAATTATTGTTTTTTTAGCCCTGATTTTACCTTGCGCTGTAATAAATTCTTTACCGTTCCATTCTGTTACCTTTGTGCCCTCGTAAATATTTAAATCTTTAACTATAGCTGATATGAATTTTAAAGGATTAAACTGAGCCTGATTAGAAAATTTTATTCCTCCGATAGTGCTGAAGGGTAGTTTTAAATTCCGTTCAAAATCCGCTTTATAGCCTATTTTTTCAAGAGCATTCCATTCTGCTTCCAGCGGAACTATGCTTTCGCAGGAATAAAGGTATGCACTTTCTTTCATAAAATCGCAGTCAATATTTTTACATAAGCTTTCGTATTCCTTTATTGCTTCCTCATTTGCTCTTAAATACATTTCCGCCTTTTCTACACCAAATTCCTTAATAAGCTTGGAAAAAACAGCACCGTGCTGTGAAGTTATTTTTGCAGTTGTATTTCCTGTAACACCGCCACAAATTTCCTCCGCTTCAACAAGCATATAATCCACCCTTAAGTTTTTAAGCATATATGCACATAATATACCTGTAATGCCGCCACCTATTATCAGCACATCGGTTTTTGCATCGCCCTGAAGCTTAGGAAATTTTGGAAGCTGTACAGTTCCCTGCCACAACGATTTCATTTTTCATCACCAATTGTATTATGCACACACCCTTTGCATTTATTTTGTATTTTTTGGGGAAATTACTATTGCTTTAATATTTTTGTAGATTTTTAAGGAGTATAAAAAATGCCCTATTTTAATTATCATGCCGTTGCAAAGTCGCTTATAAAATCAGGAAAATTAACAAGCTATTACTTTGCAGACAGCTATCGCAGTATTTCACCTGCACTGGTTTTATTGTTCGATGATATTAAGCACCCGATAATGCCTATAAGAAAACATAAATGGGAGGAGTATCTGCCATTATTACCTAATAAAGCCAATAGAATATAACCGATTTCGCATAATCAAGCCTCAACAAATCATATAAATTTTTTGAGGTGATAAGTTATGAAAAATAATATAAAAATTTATATTATCGCTATATTGATTCCTCTTATCATTGGCGGTTTATCCGCACTGATAACGGGAAATAATATGGATATTTATGGGGAGCTTATTACACCCCCATTGGCTCCCCCGTCAATATTGTTTCCTATTGTATGGAGTATACTTTATGTTTTAATGGGAATTAGCTCAGCTATGATTTACAACAGTAAATTTGAGCCACAATGGAAAAAGCGGTCTGCTTTATACACCTACGCTATAAGTCTTTTTGTTAATTTTTTCTGGAGTATCATTTTCTTTAATATGCGAGCTTTTTTGTTTGCATTTATATGGCTTTTATTGTTACTATATCTGGTGATAAAAACAATTATGAAATACAGCAAAATAAATCTTACTGCCGCATATTTGCAAATCCCTTATGCTTTATGGGTAGCCTTTGCGGGATACCTTAACTTTGGAATTTGGTATTTGAATAGGTAAATAAAGGGTTTATTATAATTTACGTATCAAAAAATTTACACAAAAACACCCCACAGAAATTTCTGCGGGGTGAAAAATATGCTTAGAGTATTACTAATTATAATTAGTTGAGCTCTGCAAAGTATTTGATTGTACGAACCATCTGGCTTGTGTAGCTGTTCTCGTTGTCGTACCAAGAAACAACCTGTACCTGATAGGTGTCGTCGTCTACCTTTGTAACCATAGTCTGGGTAGCATCGAAGAGTGAGCCATAGGTGATACCGATGATATCAGAAGAAACGAGCTCTTCCTCAGTGTAGCCAAAGGAAGCAGAAGAAGCAGCCTTCATAGCAGCATTGATGCCTTCCTTAGTGATGTCCTTACCCTTAACAACTGCTACGAGAAGAGTTGTAGAACCGGTAGGAACGGGAACGCGCTGTGCAGAACCGATGAGTTTACCATTGAGCTCAGGAATTACAAGACCGATAGCCTTAGCAGCGCCTGTAGAGTTAGGAACAATGTTAACAGCTGCTGCACGTGCACGGCGAAGGTCGCCCTTTCTGTGAGGACCGTCGAGAACCATCTGGTCGCCGGTGTATGCGTGAACTGTGGTCATAATACCGCTCTGGATAGGTGCATAAGCATTGAGAGCTTTAGCCATAGGAGCTAAGCAGTTGGTTGTACAGGAAGCAGCAGAGATGATTTTATCGTCTGCAGTGAGGGTGTTCTCATTAACGCTGTAAACAACTGTGGGAAGATCATTGCCTGCGGGAGCAGAAATAACAACCTTCTTAGCGCCTGCATCGATGTGAGCCTGTGACTTAGCCTTAGAGGTGTAGAAACCTGTGCATTCGAGAACTACGTCTACGCCGATTTCACCCCAAGGAAGATTTGCAGCATCTTTTTCTGCATAGATTTTGATGGTTTTGCCATCTACAGTGATGCTGTCTTCACCTGCAACAACCTCGTGCTCATAACGACCCTGTGCAGAATCGTATTTAAGAAGGTGTGCAAGCATTTTTGCATCGGTAAGATCGTTGATAGCAACAATCTCATAACCCTCTGCGCCAAACATCTGTCTGAATGCGAGACGGCCAATGCGGCCGAAACCGTTAATAGCTACTTTTACCATAATAGTAACCTCCAAATAAATTTTTACTTCCCTATTTTAACCAATTTTTTGAAAAATTGCAAGATGTAAACGTATATTTTAATTGTTTTTTTGATTATTTCTACAAATAATACAAAAAATGGGTGGGTTTTGGCAATTAAATAGTTAATTTTTTAACGATTTTACACTACGCTTTGCTATTAAAAATAAAACCGCCGAGAAAACAAGACCTATAACAGTAACCGTCAGGGTTAAATTTAAATTGATATTTACTATTTGAGTTATATCAAAGCCCTCTTCGCTTTGAATAGCAGCAAAAACAGAAAGCGCATCAAAAATAACTGTAGCAAGCAAAAGTAGAAGTGACAGCGGATAAAGCACACCGCCCACTTTACTTTCCTCTTTCTTTATTCTTTTTGGCATATGGGATTTCAAATTCAGAACGCTTGCCAGATACCATACCGCGGCAACAGTTACTATGGTTTCGGGAACCATATAAGCGGCATTATAGCTTAAAGAATAAATTAGCCCGTCGCTTGTTGGTATAGACACACCCGCCCATACGGTACAGCCTGAAATTACGTGAAAAATATAGCGCATTAAACAAACCGCAACCGTACCAACCGCCAATTCGGATGCTTGATTTGCAAATTTTCCGCGCAATGCTCCAACCAGACCTAAAACCGCAAATGCCAGAATATAATCCAACACTACTATTGCAACTGCGGCGCCCAAGGAGGTTGCATACGAAAGATTGCTTACACCTAAAAGCAGTTGGATAACGGCATACACCAAGCCTACTATCAACCCCTTGCCTGTGCCGTAACGGTAGGCAATAAGAATTATTGGCAGCATTGAAACGGCGGTTACCGAGCCACCAAAGGGCATATTGATAATCGGAATCATACTGAGGACTGTGGCAACAGCCACCATAACGGCGCCCTCACAAAGCCACATAACATTGTTTTTTTTCATAATTTTTTCTCCTTTTACTTGTTCTGCATTACGTAATACCTTTGGCAAATTAACACGGACACAAATAAAAAAACGCTACTGCGAAAATGCAGGAGCGTGATGTAAAAAGCAAAGCTTATGTATTTCTAACATCCCTACGCCGGCATTATCCGTATCAGGTTTATAGGGTTGGAAGTACACTTCCTCTCAGCCGTTACAGTTGGCACCCCTTGTTAATTTGTCAAACAAATAATAACACCCTAAGTCAGTTTTGTCAAGTTTTTTAAGAAAATTTGGTAATACTACTAAAAAAAAGAAAGGGTGTTTTTATGAAAACCGAAATTGTAGAAGTTAAAGGCTATGAGCTTATTGATTCCAGAGGTAATCCAACCGTTGGTGCCAAGGTTGTTTTAAAGTGCGGAACGGAAGGCTTGGCGCTCGCGCCTTCGGGTGCCTCCTGCGGAGCCTTTGAAGCCCACGAGCTTCGAGACGGCGACCCCACTCGCTATAACGGAAAGGGTGTGCTCACTGCGGTAAAAAACATTGATGAAGTTATTTGCCCGAAGCTTAAGAAGATGTGCTGTGATCCAAGAAAGATTGACAAGCTTATGGTAGAATTAGACGGCACTGAAAACAAGTCAAATCTAGGTGCAAATGCTATGCTTGCAGTGTCACTGGCGGCAGCAAGAGCTGCGGCTAAGGCACAGGGTGTTCCGCTTTTTCGTTATTTGGGCGGTTGCAGTGCCATACGCACGCCTATACCTATGATGAATGTGCTTAACGGCGGTGCTCACGCGGCTAATAATGTTGATATTCAGGAATTTATGCTTATGCCCATTGGCGCCAAAAGCTTTGCAGAGGCAATTAAAATGGGGGCTGAAGCATATTCCGCCTTGGGTAAAATTTTAAAGAGCCGAAATCTGCTTTCAGGGGTAGGTGACGAGGGTGGTTATGCACCTAATCTTCACGACGATACCGAGGCACTTGACTTGCTTTGCGAGGCTATTGATGCGGCGGGTTACACCCAAAATGAAATGGGAATTGCCCTTGATATTGCTTCTAGTGAATGGTACAAAAACGGTGAATACTATTTGCCAAAACGAGGTGAAACACTAAACTCAGAGCAATTGGTTGATTATATTGATAGCATAACAAAAAAATATCCAATACTTTCGGTTGAAGATGGACAGAGCGAAGAGGACTACGAGGGCTGGAAAATGCTGACACAAAGGCTAGGCGATAAAATTCAGCTTGTGGGAGATGACCTTTTTGTTACCAACACAACGCGTTTACAGGCGGGAATTGACGGCGGATATGCCAATGCAATTCTTATTAAGCCAAATCAAATTGGTACACTCAGCGAAACCTTAGAGGTTATAGACCTGGCAAAACAAAACGGCTATAATACTGTTATTTCCCACCGCTCAGGAGATACCGAGGATAACTTTATTGCAGATTTATCAGTTGCTGTTAACAGCGGACAAATTAAAACCGGCGCTCCCGCAAGAAGCGAAAGGGTTGCAAAATACAATAGGCTTTTGCTTATTGAAGACGAGATTAAGTGTTGTTAAATTAAGTAGCGCCAGATAAAACAAACCCGAAGCATTGGCGAATGCTTCGGGTTTGTTTTTAATTTTGAGGATTGTGCTGTACCTTTTGGGTTTTCTCTGTTATTGCCTCGAAAACATAACCGTTGTTGTTTGCATAATTTATTATGCTTTGAAGCGCATCGGCTGTGGTTTGCTTAGCACCGCTATCGTGCATAAGCACTATATTTGTGCGGTTCTTTTTAAGAGTGGATGTTGTTTCCTTAACTATTTTTGATTTTTTAACATTATTGCCCGATGCATCCCCGCTACTTACATTCCAGTCAAAATACGTATATCCTTTTTTGGTTATCATTTTTGATAGCTTTTTCATAATTCCTTTGGAATAATTTCGGCTAACGGTATTGCTTGTGCCACCAGGGAAACGCATAAACTTAATATCGTAATCAAAATCTTTCTTTATTTTTTTATTCAGCTTATTGAAATATTTCATAAAGGCACTGGTGGATTTATATATCTTGGCATAATCGTGAGAATAGTTATGAATTGCCAAGGTGTGTCCATCATCAATCATCCGCTGAATTAAAGGCTTGTGCTCTTTTTTATAATTCACAATAAAAAAGGTTGCCTTTATGTTATTCGCCTTTAATGTGTTAAGCACATCTTCGGTAACAAAGCTCGGTCCGTCATCAAAGGTAAGGCAGATTATATTTTTCTTTGAGGTTTTATATTTTGGCTTCTTTATTTTTACGGTTTTTATTTTAGAATAATCGCTGTATGCCCTGCCGCTCTCGGTGTTTTTAAACGTACGGATTCTAACATAATATTTAGCACCCGCCACTAAGCCTCTGATTGTTTTTTTATTAGTGGTGTTTTTAGTTATAGTTTTATATTTAAAATCCGACATATCCCGATTAAGGCTGTATTCTATACGGTAACCATCCGCCTTTTTGTTCTGCTTCCAAGCGATTTTAAACCGCATTGTGAAATCGGATATAAGGCTTTTGATTTGGGTTCTTTTCGGTGCAATTTTGAAGCTGCAATTTTTCACTCCGTTAAAAGAACCTATGCCTGTAAGGGTTATTGTGGCTTTGCCGTAATCTTTATTGTTATTATATTCTAGGGTATAATCCCTACCCTCTTTAAGCCTTTCGTTTTCAAAACTCACGGTAACATTAGGAGTTATTTCTTTCCCCGTATAAACCGCTATGGGTTTATAGTTTATTTCACAGTCCTTTATGGATATTAGTTGCGGTATTACCTCTTGTGACTCGCTGCCTAAAGCCGAGGCAGGCAAAGCTATACACAAGCAGAAAATCAGTGACATTATCATAGAAATAAGTTTCTTCATTCATTAACTTCCTCAAAGCAAAATTGGGGCAGGCACATAATATTAGTGCCTGCCTCAATATCTTACCAAATACTGCTTGATAATTCAACAACTTCAGCTAATAATTATTTATTATTTATAAATTTTTCAGCCTGACTTTCGGTAAGTGCAAATAAGATGCGATAATCGTAGCTTTTATAATTTTCGTTGTCGTAAATATTAAGTGTGAGATATACAACCTTACTGTCGGCGGTAAAATTATCTGTTACAGCATTTTTTAGTATTTCAAGACGGTTTTCAGAATACTCATAAGAATAACCATCACCAAAATTTATGCATCTTAAATCTACATACATCTCCTTCTCGCTCTCTTCGTTATATTCTTTTTTCAAAAGCTCTAAAGCCTTGGCAGAATTTGTCGCATTATCCTTATCTATTGTTTTATAAAGTGCCAAAAGAGTTTCGGTGCAATCCGCTGTAACAGGCAGATAGAAATCATAATTTTCAAGGCCTACGATAGTGCTTACATTGATCTCAAAGCAAATATCATATCCGATGTTAATATGATTATATATTTCCTCGAAGCCGATATTGCCATTTTTTATATCTCTTAAATATGCCTCGTAAATTGAATCCTCTTGCTTTGATGTAAGGCCGAATTCATAAATATTTACATTTGTTGAGGCATCTTTAAGGGTTGGGAAATCAGTATAAATTTTCTTATATTCAGGGGTGGCTTCTAATATTTCTACAAGTCTTTCACTATTGGCAGCATCTATTGAAATGTAGCGAGAATGTTTAATTCCATCCGAAAGGAATGTTACATTCCACCCTGTATATCCACCATTTTCACTGTGGTATTTGCTATAATATGCGAGAGGGTTATCTAAGGTGCAGTATTTCACATTTTCCTTTAAGGCTTCGGAAACAATAACCTTTGCCTCGGTGTTTTCTATAAGCACCTCACTGCTGAGTTTATTCCAATAATCCTCATTATAACTATTGGTGGTAAGATATATGCCGTCTATCTGCTGAGGTTCGGGGGTGTAATTTACGGTTACTGATCTTACTAAATGCATACTTCCAAATATCGCAAGCTCCAGTGCTACAACCACAAAGAACGAAGGCATAGCGCGAACCATAGATTTTGCGCTTTTTGTTGAAATCAGCTCATAACAACAGAAAACTACAAATGAAAGTATACTGAATGCCACCACTGCAATCACTATATACACCATTTCTTCGTTTTCGAATATGGCTGAAAAAAGCATTACCGGAACAAACAGCCCTACCGCACTCGAAAGGCAAATTCTGAATATTGCCTGCAATTTGTTGGTGGCGGCTGATTTTCCCGATGCTTCGCTGTTTCTGCGCAGGAAAAAGGCATAGCCCAATATAAGATAAATGATGCCAACCGCTAAAGTATAAATAAATGCCGAAAGTGTGGGCGCTGTGTAAAATCCGCCTTCATAGAAAATAGAAAGCACAAAGCCAAAGGGTATTTGATGCTTAAAGGAAAGCAACGGTACTGCCGAGATTGTATCCACAATAGGAAGATTCATTAAGGATATGTTGCTGATAACCATTATAAATATACGGGGTAGGAAAATTATCATAAGTGCTACAAGCACTGTGGTAATTAAATTTCCCGTAACACCCACTGCAATAGTAACAGCTGATGCCACGAAAAACGCTGCAACCATTACCTCTAAAAAGAAAACTAACGATGCCAGTATATTGATGACTATGTATTTGTTGAAAATCAAGGAAATAATCAGCGGAAGCACGGAGCTTACAGTCGCCGCGAATATAACCCAGCTCATAACCGCACCAAAGAAACTAAAGAATATACATCCGCGAGTTTTGGGTATGGCGAAATAATAGTCACTGGCAGCACGGTTAGCGGTAAAACTGAATGCCATAATTGTCATAAGGGGTGCTACTACGCAGAACAAAAGAACAAGCAAGGGGTTTACGGTTGTCAGGCTTGCATACTCAACATAATCTTCCCCCACGCCTGTTATATACATTGCTTCAAGCACTAGACTAACCACCGCAACAACTGAATAAAGTGTTAATAATACGGTGGTGATTATTCCGAACACGCGAAGTGAACGAAGTCCCTCGCGGTATAGCTTTAAGTCAAAGAATTTTTTCACAGTCTATTCCTCCTCAAGCTGGGCAAATTCGTAACCCAATGCACTCATTTCATAGGTGAATACTTCCTCTAAGGTAAGAGGTAGAACGTCAAGAATAACCGGCATATGTGCCTTTAGCTTTGCAATGGTTTCTTCCTTATTTCCCCTTACTATCATATTGGATACAGAGCCTTTTTTGGAAAAGTGAAGCATATCTATATCCTCAAAGGCAGATTTATCATATTCCTGATTAAGAGCAATTTGAACCTTAAATAGCGAGGTTTTAAGGTCGGTTATATCTCGTTCAAACACAAGACCGCCCTTATGAAGAAGTGCTAGCTGGTCGCAGGTATCTTCAAGCTCGCGAAGAGAGTGAGAGGTGATAATTGCTGTTGCCTTGCGCTCTACTACCTCTTCGTAAATTATACCCTTTATAACATTTCTGATAACAGGGTCTAAACCATCGAAGGTTTCGTCAAAAAATATGTATTTAGGTTTGGTTGAAAGTGCTAGTATAATTGCGGCTTGTCGTTTCATACCCTTTGAAAAACCGTTCATGCTTTTTTTGGTATTCAGTTTTAAGCGTGCGCTAAGTTTTTTAAAGGTCTCGAAACAGAAGCTATCGTAAATGGAAGAATACAGCTTTGCCATTCTTTCCATATTTGCACCGTTGATAAAGTAAAGCTCATCGGGCACAAACATAAACAGCTCTTTTGCCTTAGGATTTTCCCAAACAGGCATTCCGTCTATATAAATAGCGCCGCTGTCGGGCTTATATATACCGCAAAGCAATCTTAAAAAAGTGGACTTACCCGCACCGTTGGAGCCAACCATTCCGTAAATACTGCCTTCGGGAATGGTACAGCTTATGCCACCCAGAGCTGTAAAACCATCGAAACGTTTTACTAAGTTTTGTACAGTTATCATAATTATTTACCTCCAATACCCTAAGAATATATTTCTTTAATCAGGGAAATTATTTCATCGCTTGATATTCCTGCAAGCTTCAGCTCTTCGGTGAGTTCTTTTATTTTTTTAAGAAGTGACCGCTTATCGGAGCCGATAATTTCCACCGCATTCTCCGCAATAAAACAGCCCTTACCGGGAACTGATATCAGCACTCCCCTGCCTGTTAATTCGGAATATGCCTTTTGTATGGTGTTAGGATTAACA
>JAZNRT010000077.1:0-4144 GCA_045590875.1 Acutalibacteraceae bacterium | reverse complement strand
AGGTTTGGAGCAAAATAATTACAACAACGAAATAAATGTAGCTAATAATGATTCCAATAATATTAACTCAGCAGATAAGCCCACGATTAACGACGAATATGTAATTGGAAGCGGTTTTAATATTCCACAGGAAAATACCGTTAATAATGAAGCTATGAAAAAGCGAAAAAAGACAAAAGGCGTATGGAAAACGCTGGTTTGGATTATATGTATTCTAACAGTATCCGTAGTGTGTGTTGTTGCTGGTATTGCCGCATTGGCGGATTATATAGGCTTACTTGGAAAAACTCAAACTGCTACTGTAACTATAGAAAAGGGAGAGTCGTTAGATGGTATAGCGCAAGAACTAAAAGATGTTGGTGCCATTCGATTTAAATTTATATTTAAATACTACGCAGGCAGTAAGGATTATTATGAAAAATTCACTGAAGGTGTACATACCTTTAATACTGAAGGCGGTTATCAGGGTATCGTTAACGAATTCACCACAGTGCCGGGATTCTCAACCGAAACGGTAGAGCTTAGAATTCCCGAGTTGGCAACCGTTGATGATATTGCCAAGTTATTTGAAAAAGAGAAAATATGCTCTTCTGCAGATTTCTATGATGTTGTGGAAAACGGAGATTTTGATTACGACTTTTTAGATGATATCCCAACTAAGTCTGTTCACTACCGTTTGGAAGGATATTTATATCCTGACACATATGAATTTTATGTATGGAATTCCAAAGACGGCGCATATCAGGCTATTAAAAAAATGCTCAATAATTTCGAGTCGAAAATAGAAGAAGATTTCTATAAAAAAGCCGAAAAGATTGGCTACACATTTCACGAGATTATGACAATGGCTTCTATAATCGAGCTTGAATGCAACGGATATCCCGATGAAATGCCAAAGGTTTCTGCCGTATTTTATAATAGGCTTCTTAATTGGGGGGCTGAACCTAAAATGCTCGGTTCTTCACCAACTGCTGAATATCCTTATGGTGGTGGAAATTACAATACTAATATTAAAGAAGGATTGCCACCAGGTCCGTTTTGTGCCACAGGTATAAATGCAATTAAGGCAGCACTGAATCCGGATAAAGACTTCGACAATAAATATTTTTACTTCGTAACCGACACGGATTTTAATTTCTATTATAACGAAACTCTCACTCAACACGAAAACACCATATACAATTTAAGAATGCAGGGCAAATGGGGAGAGGATTAAGTTAATATGTGTGATTCAAATTTAAAAACGCTAGAACTGCTTTGCCCATCGGGAGATTTAACCAGACTTAAGGCAGCGGTGGATTTTGGTGCCGATGCGGTTTATCTTGCAGGGCAAGAGTTCGGTATGCGCACAGCAACCTCTAATTTTTCCAACGAGGATTTAAAACAAGGTGTGGAATATGCGCACAATCGCGGTGTGAAAGTATATGTAACCTGCAACACCATACCGCATAATGATGAAATAACTCGTCTGCCGCAATTTATTGAATATTGCGCGGTAGTAGGAGTTGATGGCTTAATAATATCCGATTTAGGAACTTTTGAGCTTTGCAAAAAATACGCACCAAATGTGGAAAGGCACATTTCAGTACAGTCGGGTATAACTAATTTTGAAACTGCACGAGCTTTTTATAATATGGGCGCCAAAAGAATTGTCGTTGCACGCGAACTATCCCTTGAAGAAATTGCAGAAATCCGAGCCAAAACACCAAAGGATTTAGAAATAGAGGCGTTTGTCCACGGAGCTATGTGCGTTTCTTTTTCTGCCAGATGCTTGCTTTCCAGCTATATGACAGGCCGCGATGCTAACAGAGGGGACTGTGCACAGCCTTGCCGTTGGAGTTATTCTCTTATGGAGGAAAAAAGGGAAGGGCAGTATTTCGACATCACCGAAACCGAAAAAGGCACTTATATTCTAAATGCCAACGATTTATGTATGGTGGATTATATAGATAAGTTGGCAGAAAGCGGTGTTTACAGTTTCAAGATAGAAGGCAGAGCTAAATCGCATTATTATACCGCCGTTGCTACAAACGCATATCGGGGTGCCATCGATGAATATATCAAAAATCCTGCTAACTACACTACTCCGCACTGGGTTACCGAGGAGCTTAATAAAATAAGCCATCGCAATTATTCCACCGGATTCTATTTAGGTAAGCCACAGAACAGTCAAACATATTCCCACGCCGGCTATGTACGGGATTATTTTGTTGCCGCTGTGGCGGAGGGTTATGAAGATGGCTGCATTATTGCACGTCTTAAAAACAAGTTCGCTGTCGGAGAAAAGTTAGACTGCTTAGAACCTAAAGCACCTCCAACAATTATAGCTGTAAATCAGATGTTCGATGAAAAAGGAAATTCAATTGATGTGGCACCGCACCCTATGAGTATTATTAAAATTCCATTCCACCGACCTGTTGCAGTAGGTGCATTATTAAGAATTAAAGCATAGTATATTAAAACGACCTTGGAAAAAACCAAGGTCGTTTTACTTAATCAATATGCGAAAAATAAACTTTTTGATTTCGCGAGTTTACTTTTATGTTTATGTCAGGATTAAAATGATATGTTTTTGAAGAGATAAAAAGAGGATAAATATATTTATAATCGTTCAATATATTTGCGGCTTTTGTAGTCGTTATTTTAAGTTGTTCACCGCTGTGGTTGTTCATCTTTTTCACTAAAGCATCAAATTTCTTGTTTTTATACCCTAAATAATTAGTGGTGGAATTTGATGTGAATTGTTGGAAATAAGATGTGGGGGAGGAGGAAATTGCTGTGGTTGGTATTATAGCAACATCGTAATTTCCCGACTGTATAGAAGAATTTAATATATCAAAACTTTCAATAGCGGTTATGTTAACAGATACACCGAAAATATTTTGCCATTTGGCAGCAATTTGCTGAGCAACAGATTTAGTTATTTCATCTTCAAAATATACTATTGAAAAGCTTGGGAATATTCTTTCTATGTTTAAATTTTCGCAGCCTTCTATAAACTTTTCTGTTGCCTGCTTTTCAGAATCAAGGCGAGATTTATTGCAGATAATTTCTTCGGAAAAATCTACCGTATTTGGTAAAATTGATTTAGCATATGAAATTCCGTGGTTGATTATGAAGTCGTTTGAAATACTAAAACTTACAGTGCTCATCAGTGCTTTCAAAATATTTTTTTCTGCCAAATTAGATTTTGGATTTATTATTAGAGAGTGTGTTGTGTTTCCTAAGTGAGTTGGGTTTATTGCAATGTTTTTGTTTATGAGTTTTTCAATTAAAGCATTGTTAAGAATAGTGAAATCGGGCTCACTCTTTTGCATATTTTCAAACAATTCATCTTCACTGTTAAAATAAATATATACTGAGTTTATGCTTGGTATATCGTTAAATTCATATTCTTTGTTCTTTTTTAATGAACAAAATTCTTCATTCCAGGCGCTCAAATAATAGCAACCGTTCGAAATAACAGCTTCATCATTTAAGCCATAGTATCCCTTGCAGTCATTAAAAAATTCTTCATTACAAGGCATAGCGACGGGGGTAGTAAGTAAATCTAAAAACTCTTCAGAAGCATAGTCTAATTCTATTTGCAGTTGCGAATCACTTATTGCAACAACACCTATTTCGTCCACAGCCTTTTTGCCGCTTAAGATTTTTGATGCATTTTTAATAGGCAACAGTGTGGCGGCATATGGTGAAGCGGTTTCGGGATTAACAGCTTTTTTGAAAGAAAACACAAAATCGTCAGCTATAAGCGGTCTTCCGTCAGACCATTTTACATTGTCTTTAATTTTAAAATTATAGGTCAATCCATCCTTGCTAACACTATAACTTTCCGCAACTCCTAATTCCAGCTCACCGGATTTATTATATTTCGTAAGACCCTCGAAAATATTATAAACAATCTGCAGTTCTGTTTCATTCGTTGCAAACTGTGGGTCAATATTTGAAATTATGGCGGTTGTTTCATATATAATGTTGGATTTATTATTTGGATTTGCACATCCGCCTAAAACCAAAATTGAACATACGCTTAAAATAAAGGAAATAATTTTAATTATAGTTTTCAAAACAAGCTACCTCCGTAACTGTCAATAGCCACTATTAGCGGAAAGTTTTTAAACTGCAGTTTTTTAATCGATTCACA
>JAZNRT010000076.1:0-55593 GCA_045590875.1 Acutalibacteraceae bacterium | reverse complement strand
GCAATTTATTGACCTTTTTGGCTGAGCCTTAAGGTGAGAACGGGTAGGTTCCACTTTGTTTTGCTTAGTGATTATACAACAAACAAAAGAGTTTGTCAAGTGTAATTTTTAAAATTTATTGTTTTGCAAGATATGCCTCTAAAGATAAGCCGCTATTTGCAATTTTTTTAGCGTTATCTACACCTACATATCGATAATGCCAGGGCTCGTAAATAACCCCTGTTTCATTTTGAGTTTCGGCAGAATATCTCATTATAAAGCCGTATTCCGTGCAATGCTTCCGAAGCCATTTGTACTGCGCGGTGTTTTCAAAAGACTGCTCAACCGAATTAAAATCCACAGCAAGCCCTAAATTGTGCTCGCTGGTGCCCGGCCGTGCCACTACAGACGCCGCACCTATTTCTGCTTCACTGTCACTGCAATTGGGATTGTATGATTTATATTCAGCCTTTTCCGCATCAAAAAGCATTTGCTGATAATCATAGGTTCTGTGGGCAGAAATCACCCAAAGGTTAACCCCATCTTCAGCCGCTGCCTCACACATAGCCTCTAAATACTCAACAGCTCTGGCGTCAAAATATTTACCGTCACCAAAACGAGAATCCAGCAATTTTAAATCTACAGAATAGTTTTTATCCAAAGTGTTCCAAGGGTTAACTAGTGTCAATTCCCAACCCTTTCCCTTGTTATCTTTTCTGCCTGTGGACTCTATACCAGTGGGGTTAGGTATGGTAGAAGGCTTTACTGCGGTATCTGTATCGGTATTACTATCCTTTTTCTCGTCGGTGGAAGAAGTTGTTTCGCTTTCTGTTTCCTGACTTTCTGTTTCCTGACTTTCTACTTCTTCACTCTCGGTGTTTTCACTGGAAGTTGTTTCGTTTTTGTTAACCTTGCTGCTTTCAGCTTCCTTTGATTCTTCTGAAGAAAGAACAGAAACATTATCGAACAAGCCCAAACCTCCGCTATCGGCGGAGGTGGTGCTTTCGGTATTTGGTGAGGCTTCACTTGAAACAGTTTTATTACCGCCGCAAGCAGTACTGCACAACGCAATCAAAAAACAAAGCAATATGGCAGAAATCTTTTTCATAAAAAGTCTCTCCTTAAATTACTCTTACCTTAATAACTCCGTCGATTTTGTTTATTTCCTCGGCAATAGCTTCACTGCGATCTGTTTTAATATCCAGCATTGTGTATGCATAATCCTTCTTGGATTTGTTAAGCATATTTTCAATATTAACATTCTCGGCAGTGGTAAGCGAGGTTATACTATTAAGTATATTCGGGATATTTTTGTGTATCACACAAATTCTTACATCACCTGAACGAGGCATAACAACGTTAGGCATATTTACGGAGTTAGTTATATTACCATTTTCAATGTAGTCAATAAGCTCGTCGGCCGCCATTGTGGCACAGTTTTCCTCTGATTCGGGAGTAGATGCACCCAAGTGAGGAATTGCTATAACACCGTTCGCGCCGATAATATCGTCGTTGGGGAAGTCGGTTACATATGCCGAAACCTTGCCGCTATCGAGCGCTTCTAAAATATCGGCACTCTGAACCAAGTCGCCGCGAGAGAAGTTAAGAATGCGCACGCCGTCCTTCATCTTTGCGATGGTTTCCTTAGTGATATATCCCTTAGTTTCATCATTAAGGGGAACGTGAATAGAGATATAATCACAGTTTTCATAAATTGTGTTGATGTCGGTTGCGTGAACAGCGTGGTGAGTAAGATTCCAGGCGGAATTAACCGATAAATATGGGTCGTATCCGTATACCTTCATACCCAAATGGTTAGCAACATTAGCCACCATACCACCAATAGCACCTAGTCCAATAATACCTAAAGACTTGCCGCGAATTTCGGGGCCCGCAAAAGCACTCTTGCCCTTTTCAACAAGCTTGCCTACCTCTGCACCCTGACCCTTTAAGGTTTTTGCCCACTCAATTGCGGGAATAACACGGCGGGAGCTGATAAGAAGACCTGCTATAACCAATTCCTTAACGGCATTGGCATTGGCGCCCGGTGTATTGAAAACAACTATACCTGATTCTGAGCAGCGGTCGATGGGAATGTTATTGGTGCCTGCACCTGCACGGGCAATAGCCTTTAAGGTTTCAGGAAACTCGATATCGTGGAGTGCGGCAGAGCGAACAATAGCGCCATCGGGATTTTCCACATCGTCACCGCACACATATTTGTTTGCATCGAATTTTGCAAGGCCGATTTTGGAAATTTTATTGTAAGTTTTAATATTATACATTTCAGTTACCTCGTTAAATAGTTTTATGCGTTTTCTTCTTCAAACTTCTTCATAAATTCTACAAGCTTCTCTACACCCTCGATAGGCATTGCATTATAAATAGATGCACGCATACCGCCAACTGAACGGTGACCTTTAAGGTTAACAAAGCCTGCCTCTTTTGATTCTTTTACAAACTTGGCATCAAGCTCTTCACTACCTGTTACGAAGGGAACGTTCATTAAGGAACGGTCCTCCGGTACAACAGTACCCTTGAAAAGCTTGCTGTTATCAAGGAAATCATAAAGAATTTTTGCCTTTTTCTCGTTGTATTCCTTCATAGCCTCTAAGCCGCCCATCTTCTTTATCCACTTAAAGGTAAGGCCTGCAATATAGATTGTGTAACAAGGAGGTGTATTGAACATTGAACCGTTTTCGGAATGGGTGTCGTATTTAAGCATAGTAGGAGTGATGTCCATAGCATTACCGATAAGGTCCTTGCGGATTATAACAATTGTAACACCTGCGGGGGCAACGTTCTTCTGGGCACCTGCATAAAGCATACCGAACTTAGAAACATCAACAGGCTCAGAAAGAATGCAGCTGGAAATATCAGCTACCAACGGAACATCACCTGTGTCGGGAAGCTGATTGTACTTTGTGCCGTAAATTGTATTGTTCATACAGATATGTACATAGTCAGCCTCAGGGTCGAAATCAGCAGCGGTGGTTTTGGGGATATAGCTAAAGGTTTTATCCTTAGAAGAAGCAACCTCGCGAGCGGCACCGTAACGTGCTGCCTCCTTATATGCCTTATTTGCCCACTGACCGGTTATAATGTAATCTGCCTTGCCGTTCTTTGTCATAAGATTCATAGGAACCATTGAGAACTGAGTTGATGCGCCTCCCTGTAAGAAAAGAACTTCGTAGTTATCGGGAATGTTCATTATCTCACGAAGATCTGCCTCGGCAGTATCAATAATTGCTTGATACTCCTTTGAACGGTGGGACATCTCCATTACAGACTGACCACTCTCGCCATATTCCAACATTTCTGCTGCTGCGGTTTTTAAAACCTCTTCAGGTAGCATAGAAGGACCTGCGCTGAAATTATAAACTCTTGACATAATTAAAACCTCCAACTAAATATGCGTATTATATTTGCGTTTATCACTCGATAGATAAAAGTGATTTAAGCATCAGTAGGGCTATTATATATGCTAAAAATCGACTTGTCAATAACTTTGTTAAAAATTTAAACAAGTTTTTTCGAAAAACAAGTAAAATTTGGTAATAATTTGATATTTTTTTAACAAAGTTTCCTTGTTTGTAACATATTTTTTCATTTAGGTTGAAATTTAAAAGATTTTACTATATAATAGTTTATGTTCAGCTTGTATAATGCCTTAAAAATAAAAAATGCGGATTCCGCAAAACGAAATTCCGCATTATTATGGAGCTGAAGATGGGACTTGAACCCACGACCTGCTGATTACGAATCAGCTGCTCTACCAACTGAGCCACTCCAGCGAGTGTAAGCTTAACAACTAAAAGTATAACAATTCTTCTAATTTAAGTCAAGTAGATTTTTAAGGGAGGGTGCTTTTTGAAGGATAATACAAAATCGGCTTTGGCGGCAAATTTAAAGCTTTTTAGAAAACGAACGGGGCTCACCCAATCGGCGGTGGCATCTGCTTTAGGAATAGAGCGGTCACGCTACGCTCATTATGAAAACAACACCACCCCCTCTGCCGAAAATTTAAGAAAGCTAGCCGCTATTTTCAACATTACCGTTGATGAACTACTTGGTGAACGGCCAAGCGGTAATGTATTTACCGAATTTGAAACACAAAGCATGGTAGAAACCTTTGTGTTAAATGAGTTAAGAAATGACGAAAAAAGTCTTGTGATAAAATATCGTTTGCTTTCTCCGGAAGCAAAAGAGAGCATTATGAAATCTTTAGAGGATAAAATTAACAAATCTGAAATGTAAAGTATGCTTTACAAAAGCGAAATAAATGCTAACGGTGACTTCGCAGTCAGGCTTCTGCACAAGTCACCGTCATTTTATTAACAACAAATTATCCTGATTTTTTGTTTTGCTTTTTTCTATTTGGTTGTTGATAAAATTACACTTTGTATGTTATACTGTATTCAATATAATAATAAAACAGAAAGAGGTTTTTTCTCTTGGCCTTTCCTTTAGACAAAATTCGTAATTTTTGCATTATTGCACATATTGATCACGGCAAATCCACCCTTGCCGACCGACTTCTGGAATTAACCCAATCGGTAAGCGAAAGGGATATGGAAGCGCAGATTTTAGACAGTATGGATTTAGAGCGGGAGCGCGGTATTACAATAAAATCCCACGCTGTTACGCTTTATTACACCGCAAACGACGGCACGGAATACGAGTTTAACCTTATCGACACCCCAGGTCACGTTGACTTTCACTACGAGGTTTCCCGCTCACTTGCGGCATGTGAGGGTGCTATTTTGGTTGTTGATGCCTCTCAGGGTATTGAAGCACAAACCCTTGCTAACACCTATTTAGCGGTGGACCACAATCTGGAGATTGTTCCCGTTGTTAATAAAATAGACCTTCCCGCAGCAGAGCCCGACCGCATCATTGCCGAGATTGAGGATGTTATAGGCATACCCGCAGAGGGGGCTCCGAAAATATCCGCCAAAAACGGCATCAATGTTGAAGCAGTTTTAGAACGTATTATCACTGATATCCCCGCCCCTACAGGCGACCGAGAGGCTCCTTTAAAAGCCCTTATTTTCGACTCCTATTACGATCCATACAAAGGTGTTATCGTCTTTTTCCGAGTTATTAACGGAAGAGTTAAAGCGGGAGATACTGTTAAAATGATGGCAACGGGCGCCGAGGTTGAAATTGTTGAGCTTGGCAGAAAACGTGCAACACATATGGATCAGTGCGAGGTTCTTGAAGCAGGTGAGGTAGGCTACCTTGCCGCCTCAATAAAATCGGTGCGAGATGCCCGCGTGGGTGATACAATCACTCTCAAAGAACAGCCTGCCGACGAGGCACTTGAAGGCTATCGCAAGGTTAATCCCGTTGTTTTCTGTGGTGTTTACCCTGCAGACGGAGCCAAATATCCCGACCTTCGTGATGCCCTTGATAAATTACAGCTTAACGATGCATCTCTTATGTTTGAGGCAGAAACCTCAGGCGCATTGGGATTCGGTTTCCGTTGCGGATTTTTAGGACTTCTGCATATGGAAATCATTGAGGAACGACTTGAAAGAGAATATAATCTCGATCTTGTTACAACAGCGCCCAGCGTTGTATATAAATTCGAGCTTCAGGATGGCACTGTGCTGGACGTTGCCAACCCCACTAACTACCCTGACCCCGCATCAATCGTAACCGCTATGGAGCCGATTGCAGAGGTGCATATATACAGTCCCTCTGAATTTGTAGGTGCCATTATGCAGCTTTGCGAAGAACGACGCGGTGACTACAAGGATATGAAATATATGGGCGACCGTGTTGATATTCATTATGTTTTGCCTGTGGGTGAAATTGTTTACGACTTCTTTGACGCCTTAAAATCCCGCACCAGAGGATATGCCAGCTACGACTATGAAATTTGCGGATATCAGAATTCCAAGCTGGTGAAATTAGATGTACTGCTGGCGGGGGATGTTGTTGATGCACTTTCCTTTATCGTTCACACCGATAACGCCTACACCCGCGCACGTAGAATTGCTGAAAAGCTTAAGGAGTTTATTCCCCGCCAGCTTTTTGAAATACCTATTCAGGTGGCTATTGGCGGAAAGGTTATTGCCCGCGAAACAGTTAAAGCTATGCGCAAGGATGTGCTTGCCAAATGCTACGGCGGTGATATTACCCGAAAGAAGAAGTTGCTCGAAAAGCAAAAAGAGGGTAAAAAGCGTATGCGTCAGTTGGGCAGCGTAGAAGTGCCTCAGGAGGCCTTTATGGCAGTGCTGAAGCTTGACGAATAATTCTTGCTATTAGCTATTGGTTCTTATACTCAATGGGTTTTCGGTATTACCACCGAAAACCCATTATTATTTTTGGTATTAAATGATTTATTCCTTAAGTCTGTTTGAAGCATTTTCTATTCTACTGAAATAGGCAGTGGTTTCCCTTTTTACTGTGCCTGCCAACAGGATTAGCGCAATTAGATTTGGCAAAGCCATAAGTCCGTTTAAAAAATCTGCGGCAAGCCAAACTGTGTTGAAAGGGATATATGGACCTAATGCTACCACCATTATATAAATTATACGGAACAGCTTGATTGCCCCCTCACTCCCCTTTGTAATATAATTTAAACAGCTTTCAGCATAGTAACTCCACCCCGGAATTGTGGCAAAGGAGAAAAAGACTAAACAAAAATTCAGCAAAAAGGATGATATTCCATTTGGAAATGGCAGACCCTCTGTCCAGGCTTTAACCGTTATCTCTACACCATTGCCACCCATACTTTGGGCATTTGTTAAGATTACCGCCAAGCCCGAAAGCGTGCATAAAACGGTGGTATCTATAAAGGCGCTCACCATCGTTATAAGCCCTTGCTGCACAGGCTCACGCGTTTTCGCCGCAGCCGCCGCAATCGGCGCCGAGCCCAAGCCAGCCTCGTTTGAAAATATGCCCTTTGAGAAACCGGTGGTCAATGCCGTTTTAAAGGTTATGCCAACCGCCGCACCGCCTACTGCCCTTGGTGAAAATGCTGATTTGACTATTAACACTAAAGCTGGTGGTATGTTTTTATAATTCGCGAGGATTATTATTACAGTAATTACTATGTAAACCACCGACATAGCGGGTATAAGTAATTCGGAAAATTTTGAAATCCTTTTTATTCCGCCTAAAATAAGCAATGCCGCAAGCAGCGTTGAGACAGCGCCGCCGATTACTGCAGAATAGGTGTAGCTGTTACCAAAGCCTGTGAACATTATATTGTTTTTTTGTGGGTCAAAAAAGCTTTGCACGGCTTCGGTTATGCTATTTATCTGCGTTAAAGTTCCTATGCCGAAAAGTCCCGCCGCAATTCCAAATACACAGAATAAATACCCCAGCCACCGCCAGCTTTTCCCCAAGCCCTTTTCAATATAATAAAAAGGTCCGCCTAGATAATTATCGCCTGATTTTTCGCGGAATTTAACAGCGAGCACTCCCTCGGCATATTTTATTGCCATACCCAGAATTGCCGATATCTCCATCCAAAAAAGCGCACCTGCTCCACCTCCCAACACCGCTGCCGCAACCCCCACTATATTTCCCGTGCCGATTGTGGCACCCAAGGTGGTACAAAGTGAGGCAAATGGAGAAATGTCCCCCTCTCCCTCCTCACCGCCTTTAAAGGTAAGTATAAGCGATGTTTTGAGATGTTTTATCTGAACCAGCTTAAAACGGATGCTGAAATAAATACCCACTATAGGTATAATTATTACCAATATATTGCCCCAAAGAATTTCGTTTGCATTAATTAAAAACTCTGCCATATTATTCCCCTTTGCAAGTTTACTATATTCTATGCAAGGGGCGCCCAGCATAATGTCACAAAAATAGGTCTTGGCGCAGCAATTGCTGCGCCAAGACCTTTAATTTAATTGCCGATTTTAATTTATTTCCACCCTGATTGAAGTGATATAACCCGTGTTGTGGGTGGATTTTATTTTCCAGCCCGCTTTAACTAAGTCGCTGTACTTTAGCGGAAAAGACAACACATCACCATTCAATGCGGCAGTAAAGCCGTATAAATCCTCCGCCATTGAATATAGCTCCTCGTTAATTCCGTAAGAGGCTGCTTCCTTAGGATCTTCTGCACAGCCCGATATCAAGAATACAAATGCGAGCAAGCAGCATACTACTCTTTTCAAAAAATCACCCGCTTGTGAAACATTGTAAAATCATTATACAATACCCCTAGTGATTTTTCAACAAGTCTCTTATTCCCCAAATCTTGCGCGGAGCTTTTCCAATGCTTTCTTTTCTATTCTCGATACATAGGAGCGTGAAATATGCAGCCTTGCCGCAACCTCTCGCTGAGGTAATTCGTTCCCCCCCGAAAGTCCGTAGCGCATAGAGATGATTTTTTGCTCTCTCGGTGTCAATTCGCTCTCAATATAATCCTTTAATTTTTCTATTCTCCACTTTAAATCAATATCATCCACCACATCACTGCCATCGGAAATGATATCTCCAAAGGTCAAATTATTTCCCTCTGCATCCGTATCTATTGGCTCACTTATCAATACATCTTGTGATGTCTTTTTAAGACTTCTGAAGCACATAAGAATTTCATTTTCTATGCACCTTGATGCGTAGGTTGCAAGGCGGATTCCCTTTCCATCTTTATAGGTTGAAACCGCCTTTATAAGTCCCACTGTGCCTATTGATATTAAGTCCTCCTGTTCAACCCCTGCAGTTGAATACTTTTTTACAATATGTGCCACCAACCGCAGATTGTGCTCTATTAATAGGCGCCGTGCCTCCATATCCCCCTCGGCCGTGAGCTTAATATATTCCGCCTCCTTTTTAGGACTTAAGGGCGGTGGAAACTGACCCGGTGAATTCACGTGAAGAACAAGATAAGCAATTTGAGAAAGCGCTGTGAAAAGAATATTAAAAATCATAGCATTTACCCCTTTTATGATGGTTTGTAAAATAATATTCTTGCTCTGACTTGGACTATGCGGATAATGTGCAATTTATAAAAACACTAAAAGAGGTTGCATTGACTATATTTGTATGATAATATATTTCACAGAGATACGATGAAATTATGAAAAATGCTGTCGCATTTTAAAACATTTTCAGTAAAATTAAAATAACAGTAGAAATTTATGATTATTTATGTTATTATATAATGTGTATGGACTACATACAAAGAAAGGAAAATGAAATGCGAGTTATCAGCGGCCTTGCCGGAGGCAGACGTCTTGATGCCCCAAAAGCGGACGATATAGTGCGCCCCACAACCGACAGAGTTAAGGAAGCGCTTTTCAGCATAATAAATTTTGATATACCCTCTTCGCGGGTTTTGGATTTGTTTTCGGGATCGGGACAATTAGGAATAGAGGCATTAAGTCGAGGGGCAGATTATGCTGTTTTTATCGACTCCGACCGCACAGCCGCATCTCTCACCGAAACCAATTTAAAGCGATGCGGTCTTTTTGAAAAAGCCAAGGTCCATCGTGGCGATTGCTTTGCATTTTTAAACGGGGCTCCTGACCTTTTTGATATAGTCTTCGTAGACCCGCCCTATCATTTAGGGCTATATGAAAAATCATTGAAAGCTGTATCGAAAAAAATTACAGCGAGAGGTATTATCGCTTGTGAGCATCCTATCGAAATAAAGCTTCCCAAGCTTGATGGCTTCAAATCTAAAGACTATAAATACGGCAAAATTATTGTTACCGTTTATAGAAACGAGGTAATAAATAATGAATAACATTACAGCTGTCTGCCCAGGCAGTTTCGACCCGATTACGGTGGGTCATTTAGACATTATAAGGCGAGCAGCAGGTATGTTTTCAAAGGTTATTGTTGTGGTTATGCCCAACGTTTCCAAAAACCCCTGCTTCACACCCGAAGAACGAATGGAAATGATAAAGCTGGCAACAGCAGAAATAGCAAACGTTGAGGTAGATTTCTCTTCGGGGTTGCTAGCCGACTATTGTATTCAAAAAAATGCAGGCGCTATCATCAAGGGTTTACGTGCTATGTCGGACTTCGAATATGAATTCCAAATGGCACTTACCAATAAAAAATTGAATCCCAACACGGAAACGGTCTTCCTTACCACCCAAGCCGAAAATATGTATCTCAGTTCAAGTATGGTTAAGCAAATCGGCGCTATGGGCGGGGATATTAAAGATTTTGTTCCTGCTGTGATTCACCAAAAAATAAAAAACCGATTACTCGGAAAGGACGAATAAACTATGAACATGGAAGAATTATTGGACCAATTAGACGAAATGTTAGACAAAGGCATTAAAATCCCAGGCAAGAAATCTGTTATTGATGTTGATTCAATACGCGCAATTGTAGACGACATCCGCCTTAATATGCCTACTGAAATCAAGCAGGCAAGGGGTATCGTTGCCGACAGAGCACAAATTATTACCGATGCTAAGCGTGAAGCAGACACCATTATTCACAACGCAGAAACCCGCGCACAATCCCTTTGTGCACAAGAGGAAATCACCCGTATGGCTCAGCAAAAGGCAAGTGAGATTATTGCCGCTGCTCAGTCAAGAAGCAAGGAGATGCGCAAGGCAGCTCAGGATTTTGTAGACGACATTATGCGCCGCTCAGATGAAAGCCTTACCGCAACTCTTACAGAGGTTCGCAGAACCCGTGCCGCATTAAAGCAGCAGGTTGCACCTGTGACTCCTAAAGCTGAATAAGTTTTTAAAATGAGGACCTCCGGCTAAGCCGGGGGTCCTCATTTTTAGTTTTCTAGCATTTTTTTGTAAAGATTTATATACTCAGCGGCAGAATTACCCCAACTGTTATCGCATTCCATAGCACGCTTAACAAGGGTGTTCCAGCCCTCTCGGTCTTTATAGCCCTTGGCGGCACGCCATACACAGTGTGCCATTTCGTGGGCATTATAAAGGCTGAAGGTAAATCCATTGCCCTCACCAAGACCTGAGTCGGTTATGGTGTCCTTCAGTCCGCCGGTTTCGCGAACAATAGGAATGGTGCCATAGCGAAGCGCAACCATCTGTGCCAAGCCGCATGGCTCTGATTTTGAAGGCATAAGGAAAATATCTGCGCCTGCATAAATTTTATGTGCAAGGCTGGGTATAAAGCCTGTGGTTAGAGAAACCTTATCGGGATACTTTTCGGCTATATAATGGAAAAAGTCTTCGAACTCTCGCTCGCCTGAGCCTAAAATAACAAACTGAATATCCTCTTTGAGCATATCCTCCATAACGCATTTTATAAGGTCTACACCCTTGTGGGAAACAAGGCGGGTAACTACGCCTATAAGCGGTGCATCCTCCCGCTTTGGCAGACCTACCTCGTCTTGTAGCTTTGCCTTATTAACAGCCTTTGCACTAAAATCGGAGGCAGAGAAGTTTTTACAAATCATCGGGTCGGTTTCGGGATTATAAACATCAGTGTCTATTCCGTTTATAATTCCGCCTAATTTCCACTCCCGTTCCCTTAAAATTCCGTGAAGCCCGTGAGAATACTCCTCAGTTAAAATCTCTTTTGAATATGTGGGGCTTACAGTGCTTACATAATCGGCGCACTCTATTGCACCCTTCATAAGGTTAACACAGCCGCCGTATTCCACATAGTGCTCTGTTCCCTCAGGAAGCCCCAATACATCGCCCATAATGTCACTTCCGTACTGACCCTGATACTGAATATTATGAATTGTAAATAGAGTTTTCATATTACAGTAGAAGGGGTCGGCGCCGTAATTAAGGGTTTTAAAAACAGGAATCATTGCGGTCTGCCAATCGTTGCAATGAATTATATCGGGCTTAAAATCAATATGCTTTAACACTTCAAGCACAGCACGTGAAAAGAAGGTGTAGCGCTCGGCATCGTCTAAATATCCGTAAAGCGATGGGCGCTTGAAATAATATTCATTATCAATAAGATAGTATGTTACTCTACCCACTTTGGCTTCGAAAATACCGCAATACTGATTTCTCCAAGCAACCGGAACTGTGATATTTTTAATAAATTTCATTCCCGCCCGCTGTTCCTTTGTTATACAACTATAAAGAGGCATAATCACACGGCTGCCCACACGGCGGTTGCGCAATGCCTTTGGCAATGCGCCTGCAACATCGGCAAGACCGCCTGTCATAGCGAAGGGATAAGCCTCTGCAGAGGCAAATAATACTCTCATAACTCAATTCATTTCCTTAGATTTTATATTTTTGTGCCTTTCTTTATTATATAATGGCAATTTTCCGCCCCGCGAAGACTTGTGCCGTCAGACACGGTGACATCTTTATCGGCAGTGACATACTGTATGTCACAATTTTCACCAATAGATGCCGATTGCATTATAATGCAATTTTGAAGCTTGGTATTCTTACCCACTTTTACTCCCCTGAAAAGCACACAATTTTCAACACTGCCCTCTATCACACAGCCATCACCGATAAGTGAATTTTTAACCGAGCTGTAAAGGCCATATTTTGTGGGCATATCATCGCGGGTTTTAGTGTAAATCGGGCGTTTGGAATTAAATAACTCACGGCGTACATCGGAAGATAAAAGTGCCATATTTGCTTCTGCGTATGCCTTAATACCGTCGATAGGCATTGCAAAATTCTCCACCTTATAGCCTAATATCTTTAAGCTTCCGATATTTGACTGCAAAATGCCTCTGCTAATGCTTGTGTACCCTCTTTCCATAGCCTTAACACTGAGCTCCAGCAATTGATCACGACCGAAAATCATAAGACCTATGCTATAGTTACACAAAGCACCTGTGTCAACAGATGCAAGCACCTCTTGAGCAAAACCGTTGGCACCCAGTTCCAAAACTGTGTGGGGCTTGTGGTATTTAGGCAATTCGCCATGCTTATATGCTACCGTTACATCGGCGTTAGATTTAATATGCTTTTCAAACATATCCTCTAAATCTATATTACATACTATATCGGCATCGCAAAGAATGACATATTCCTCGTGGCTCTTTTTAAGATAGTCGCTCACATTAAGAACTGCCTCTATGTGGCCTTTATAGGCACCGCCGCCACCTGCAATAAAGGGTGGCAGGAAGGATAATCCGCCTTGCTTGCGGTCTAAATCCCAAGGCTTGCCTGAGGATATATGGTCCATAAGTGAACGATAATTTGAGCGGGGTAGAACCCCTACCTTTCCCACACCCGCATTAACAAGGTTGGAAAGATGAAAATCTATAATTCTGTATCTTCCACCGAAAGGCACCGAGCCCATAGAACGGTATTCGGTAAGCTCCGACAAAGCTTCGTCGTTGGAATTGCTGAAAATAAGCGCTAATGCATTGTTTGCTCTCATATCTCTACCTCCCTATTTACCTGCGCCAATCATTTCGCAGGGGTTTACGGTATCGCCGTTTTTAATATGCGCTTCGGGGCCAACTACTGCAACTCCCCATTCACCGCTATACTCTTCGGGGCTGGCGCCAATGGAGGCTCCCTCGCCAATAACCGCGTTTTCCCCTACTATTGCATATTTAACCTTAGCACCTTTTTTAACAACGGCGCCCGGCATAATAAGAGAATCGAGAATTTCCGCCCCCTCTTCTATAAGGCAGTTTTCAAACAGAATTGAAAATTCCACATTTCCCCCAATCTCACAGCCGTCTGTTATAAGTGAATTCTGAACCTCAGCAGAGGAAGAAATATACTGAGGCGGTGTAGCGGCAGTACGGGAATAAATGCGCCACTTTTTATCTGATAAATCGATTTTAACTTTGGGACTTAGCAGGTCGAGATTTGCCTCCCAAAGAGAATCTATTGTGCCAACATCCTTCCAATAGTCATTGAAGCGGTAAACTATCATTTTTTCTTGATTCCCCAGCATCAAGGGGATTATATCTTTACCGAAATCGTTTGAAGAGTTGGGGTTTTGCTCATCTTGCTCTAGGTAGTGTTTCATTTTCTTCCAGTTAAAAATGTATATACCCATTGAGGCGAGATTACTTTTTGGATGCTTGGGCTTTTCTTCAAACTCATAAATTGTTCCGTCAGGGTTGGCATTCATTATACCAAAACGTGAAGCCTCCTCTTGAGGCACCTCCAAAACAGCAATTGTGCAGTCGGCATTATTTGCCTTGTGGTGTTCAAGCATTTCGGAATAATCCATTTTGTAAATATGGTCACCCGAAAGCACAAGAACATATTCGGGGTCGTAGCGTTCTATGAACCTAATATTCTGATAAATGGCATTCGCTGTGCCTTTATACCAATCTGCACTGCTGGATTTCTGATAAGGTGGCAAAACGTGCACACCGCCGTCGGAACGGTCTAAATCCCAAGGCTTGCCTGAGCCTATGTAGTCATTAAGCTCCAAGGGTTGATATTGCGTTAGCACACCAACAGTGGTGATGCCTGAATTTATGCAATTGGATAGGGGGAAATCAATAATACGATATTTTCCGCCGTAGGGTACTGCAGGCTTGGCTATATTCTGAGTTAACACACCAAGACGACTACCCTGTCCACCTGCCAAGAGCATTGCAACGCACTCTGTTTTTTTCAAATCTATCACTCCATTTTAGATTTATTAGTATCAGTAATATATGCGCTAGAATTTTCAAAAAGTACACGCTGTTTTAACGTACACTATACTACACATATTATTTTATCAAATTTTATTCAACATTTCAAGGGGGGCATTTGTTATATTTTTATTATTAAGAACAATGTTTTATGTCGGATTTTGTTAATTATTAACAAAATGTGTAGGTTTGCACATAAAAGCGAATAATATTATATGTTTGTGAAATAATTCCATTAGTAGTATTGAAAGGGGCATTATTATGGATTTGCTTAAGGAGTGTATTCTTGCCTTTGTTTTTGGCGGTTTTTTATGCGTTGTAGGTCAGTTGCTTATAGATTTAACAAAGCTTACTCCCGCAAGGATTTTGGTTTGTTATGTAACGGCGGGGGTAATATTGGGAGCCGTAGGTGTATACAAACCTTTGGTAGAATTTTTCGGTTGCGGTGCCACTGTTCCTCTTACGGGTTTCGGTTATACTCTTGCCAAGGGGGTTAAAGAGGCTGTGGAAGAACTGGGGCTATTGGGTGCACTAACAGGCGGTTTTACCGGTGCTGCGGCAGGAATCACAGCCGCTGCCGTGTTCGGCTTTTTGGCGGCATTGATTTCCAAGCCTCGAATTAAATAAAAAAACCTCTTTTGGATTCTATCTGCATCCAAAAGAGGTTTTTTGTGCTTATTTTTTCAGCTTACCGTTTTTGTCGAACTTATACTTTTTGCCGTTTATTTTCTTGGTGCCGGTTACCCTATAACCGTTTTTGTCGAAATAATATTTTGACTTGCCGATTTTCTTCCAACCTATTGTTACAACGCCGTTTTTTTGGAAATAACGGTATTTCTTACCGAACTTTTTCCAGCCTTTTTTATTATAGCGATAGGAGCCCTTTGAACTCTTTTGCATATAATACTTTTTGCCGTTTATGCTTTTGAGACCTGTTTTTTTATAGGAATAGCCTGTGGATTTATCGAAGTAATAATATTTACCGCTTATCTTTTTCCAGCCTGTATACATAGCCCCGTTAGAGCCGAAATATCTATATTTTTTTCCGAACTTCTTCCAACAGCTTGTGCGCAAATACGCCGCTGATTTGGTTTCTTCAAAATAATAGGTCTTTTTTCCTATTTTCTTCAGCCCTACCTCACGGTAGCCTGTGGTAAGGTTAAGATAATACTTCTTACCTTTTACTGTGATCCAACCGGTTTTCATTGCACCATTGGTTCCAAAATAGCGGTACTTTTTGCCGTATTTTTTCCAACCGCCGGTGTACACATAATCGGCATTGTTGGTTTCTATAAAATAATAATATTTGCCGCCTATGTTTTTGAATCCACGTTCTCTGAAGCCTGTGGAGGGATTAAGGTAATACTTCCTGCCGTTCAGGGTAAACCAGCCTGTTTGCATTGCCCCATCTGACCCGAAGTAACGGTATCTCGTGATTCCTCCTGATGTGTATTCCAACCACCCGCTTCTTCTTACTGTTCCGTTAGCGTTTATGGCATAACTCTTATTACCGATTTTATAAATGTCCCAGTTTTTTGTTCCTATTTTCTTTAATCCGGTTAACGGGTCTAAATAACATAGATTTCCATCTATTACCCTAAATCCCGTATACATTTCTCCGCTTTCGGAATAAGCCCGAATTCCATCATCTGTTTTATCCCAAGGGCTGTACACCCCTTCGTCATAGTCACCTGTTCGCAAACGACCGCCTACATCGAAGCGGTATTTTTTGCCGTCTATAGTTTGGATACCTGTGAGGATTTTTCCGTTTTTAATGTAATATTTAATAGGCGCCTTGGTTTTACTGCCGGAAAGGTCAACCCAGCCGGATAATTCCGTTGAGCCCTTATATATTGATATATTTTGTCCATCTGTTTTAACGCCAAAAATTTGCTTTTCGTCGCCTAAGGTACATACCAAACCATACAATTCGGCATTTTTTCTTGAGGTATAAACAGAGTAACCCGAATTAAGAGCGAAGCTGTATTTTGGAGTAACGGCAACCAAAAATTCAGGCTTGCTTGAGGTGGGCAAACCGTGGTGCGAAAGCTTTAAGACGTCGGCTTTCAACTCTCCGTTTTTATAATAACTCAGAAGTGCGCTTTCCTCTTCCTCTTCAATATCACCGCAGGTTAAAAAAGAAATATTTCCACAGGTGAATTTGGTGGTTAAGGAGCTGTTGTTGAGATAATGGCTCGCTTCCCCCTTATTACCCTCACCGTTTTCTTTTCCTTCAAAATCTTTAAGCCTATAAGTGCCCACAGGTCCTAATACCTCTGCGGTGCATCCTCCATAGCTAAAAGTACTGCCCTTTTTAAGATACTTAACCTCTGACGCGCCCGAATCCTCAAAAAGCTTATTCAGAAAATATTGCTGATGCTCGTATTCTCCGCCGATAGTAGAATGGGGAAGATATATTTTATTAACATTAAAGTTCTCTCCCACTGCGGCAACACCGCCATAGTGATCGTCGTGAAGATGGCTTATGTATATATCAAGTGACTCTACTCCGAATTTTTTAAGCTGAGCTACAAGCTCATCGGCTGTATCTTCACAGCCTGTGTCTATAAGCAACCACTTGCCCGAAAGATTAAGCAAAGTGCTGTCACCCGGCTGGCTCAGATAGATTCCGTGAATCTCCATCTTGTGGGTGCTTGCACCATACGCAGTTGGGCAAAAAGGAACACCAACAATCAAACACACAGCCATTAAAAAGGATAGAATTTTTTTCATAAACATAATTCCTTTCTGTATATTGAGAAACAAAATCATCTTCTACTTGTAATTTTACATTAGTTCCATCTAATTTGTCAATAAATCATTCTAAAAAAATGTAGACTTTTTAAACTGTTTATGAATTGTGCTTTTTCCATATTGTGCAAACTTAACTTTTATGATACAATAAAAACAAGTTTAACATAACAACACTTTTCGAAAGGTTCGGGTGACTTTTATGGGCAAAGGCAAGCGCACACGCATATCAGCAGAAGCTGAAAGAGAGCTGCTACAACAAAAGCAGACGGAAACAAAACTTAAAAAACGCAGAAACAGAATTACAGCAACTCTGGTATCTGCAGGAATTGTTGCAGTAGGTTTAATTTGTGTGTTTGGTTCAATCGGATATACGAGCCTTAACAATAGCGGGTATTTCCTACGGAACAAAACGGCGATATCAACAGAAGATTACGAAATAAATGCCAGCATGGTGCAATATTTATATAATTCCACGGTTAGAAATTTTGAAGCTAACAATTCAAGTTATCTCACCGAGATGGGTCTTGATACTTCTATGGATCTCAGACTACAGACTTGTGCCTACGATGAAAAAATTTCCTGGCATCAATACTTTTTAAACAGCACACAAACTCAATATGAAGAGATAATAACCTTGGCACAGGCGGCTTCCGACGAGGGTATGGAGCTCAGCACTTCCGATTACGATTATATTGACGAATCAATAACTTATTTTGACTCCTTAGCAGAAGAAGAAGGTATCACCACGCGAGAGTATATTGATAAAAATTACGGTACTCAGGTAAGCATAGACGATATCCGTAACTGCATTGAGATGACTCAGCTTGCCTCTAACTACAAAACAAAATACGACGAGGCTCTTAAATATACCCAACAGGAAATTGACGATTATTGGAGTGAAAACAAAGGCTCTTTCCTCACCTGTGATTATATAAGTGTTACAGTTCCTAACGGCGCCACGGGAGAAGAAAGTGATGCAGAGCTGAAGGCTCTTAACAACAGTGCCAAAGCCCAAGCCGAAAAATTAGCAGATGCCGAGAGTGCAGAAGAATTTGAAGAAAACCTCACAAGCTTCTTCGAGGCCGAACTCAAAAAATCAAACCCATCAATCAGTAACAATGACTTGAAGTCTAATATAGAATCTCTTTTGAACAACTGCACCGCCATCGGTGCGGGCTACGATGTTTCCACCGATGCAGGTGAATGGCTTTTTGATGCTAAACGCGCCGCTGGTGACACCACCGTTATTGCGGAAGAGAGCGGATATACCGCTTACTGTCTTGCCACACCTGCAATTAAGGATACTTCCGAAACAAAAAATGTAAGACATATACTTATATCTAATGACGACTATGAAGATACCAATGATGCTAAAAGGGAAGCTAACCGTTTGCTGAAGGAGTGGCGAAATGGTGATAAAACCGAAGAAAGCTTCGCAGAGCTTGCAAAACAGCACTCCTCTGATACCGGTTCTTCACAGGTTGGAGGCCTTTATGAAAATGTAACTGAGGGCACAATGGTTGATTCATTTAATGATTGGATTTTCAGCTCTGCAAGAAAGCAGGGAGATGTTGATGTTATTGGAACAGACTATGGCTGGCATGTTATGTATTTTGTAGGTGACGGCTATAAAGCCTGGCAATCAAAGGTTGTTTCTGCTATGAAATCCGACGATTACTCTAAAAAGCTTGAAAACCTTAAAGAAAAGTATCAACCGAAAGTAAAAGAAAGTGCTTTAAATATAATCAATGTTGTTCTTACCAAAAGCGCAGAGAATACCACTTCAGCGGTAAGCAAATAATCCTAAAATAACACAAGAGGTAGCAAAATTACTTATGAAAAAATCTATTGCGGTAGCACTTGTTTTTATTATATTTGTTTTTTCCTTAAGCGGCTGCACAAAAGAGAAAAAAGACCCAAACCAATATGCAATGTATACAGATAATTTTCAGATCACAAAGGGTATGCTTGAATACTGTTTTAATTCTCAATACATATCCTTTGTGGCTGAAAACGAGGCTGATTTAGAAGAGATGGGACTTAGCACCTCGCAAAGCCTCGCCGAGCAGAAATGCTCCATCAACGGCACAAACTGGTATGATTATTTTATGGATACAGCAAAGGGACATCTGGAGCAATGCCTTATAATATCTGAAATGGCGCTCAATAAGGAGAAAACTCTTACCCAAAGTGAAGTTGCAGAGGTAAAAGAGCAGCTTGATGAATTGAACGCAACTGCCGAAGCCGAGGGTATTACCATAAATCAATATGTTGATAAATATTTTGGCGAGAATGTGCTTCTTCAGGATATATTTGATGTTTGTAAAATGGAATACCTTGCAGGTAAATACTTTAATGAATTCGCCGAAAAACTTGACACAGGCGACAAGGCAGTGGAAAAATATTACGATGGTCATAAAAAGCTTTATACCACAGTAAATTATCTTCAGTTCTTTGTTTCTCCATTAGGTGACGAGGCTAAAGACGATACCAGCGCCCGAAGAACCGCACTTCTTTTAAGCGAAGCAGAGGATAAAGAGGAATTTTTATCCTTAGTTGGTAATTATGTAACTGAATATTACAACAATTATTACACCGAAAAAGTTACAAAAAAAGAATTGAAGAGCTATGTTAAAAAAGCTCAAGACGGGTGTGTTGTCAATGGTGCGGGATATAATTCCAGCTCTGCTGCCAGCCGTTGGGCGTTCAGTGACGAACGAAAGATCAACGAGGGAATGTATTTTGAAGATACCGAAAACGGAGGGTATTCTGTATATTATCTAACCTCTCTGCCCGCTCGCGAAGAGTATAATGCAGTCAGCATACGCCAAATCATTTATGATATTGAGAAATTTGATGATTCAGATTCAGCACTTGAGGCGGCTCAAGAGGCAATACTTAATCTAGAACTGAACAATTACTCCAACGAATACTTCGAAAAGTTGGTAAAAGAGCAATCCGCTGATAATTTCTCTAAAGATACAGGTGGTCTTTACGAAAACATTACCAAAGGCAACTTAGTAGAGGCGCCTGAGCTTGAAGAATGGATTTTTAGTGATAAACGCAAAGCGGGTGACATTACCCTGCTTCAAACCGCTAATTACGGCTATCATGTAATATATATTGAAGAAATTGAAAAACCTGTATGGCTGCTTCAGGCACGGGAAGGTATGATTAACAGCCGCTTTAACGAACACATTGCAGACCTTGGCGATGATTACGTGGTATATATTAACGATAACATTGTTTACGGAATTACAGAAGTAGATGCAACCTATCAAGAAGAATAAATAACAATCAGGGCTGTGCCGAAATCGGCACAGCCCTGTGAATTTTAATTGAAGATTTTTTGAAATAACTCGCCCAATTGTTTCATAGTGAGGGCTTCAGCCCGCACGGTAGGTGAAATTCCAAGCTCTGTGATAGCTGCAATTATATTGTCTTTAGGTATGTTCATAAGGCTCGATACTGTGTTAACAAGTGTCTTTCGCCTTTGTTGAAATCCCGACCTCACAAAACGAAAGAAAAGCTTTTCGTCAGTTACATCTATGGGGGGTGTTTCTCGGATGTTAAGTTTTATAACAGCACTATCTACATTAGGCGCAGGCATAAAAGATCCCCTTGAAACCTTACGAATAAGTTCTGCTTCAGCGTAATAATTTACCGCAACTGTAACGGCGCCAGATTCTCGGCTGCCCACATCTGCAGTAAGTCTGTCTGCCGCTTCCTTTTGAACCATAACTGTAATAGCGTTTATTGGCAACCGGCTCTCTAACAGCATCATTATAATTGGAGAGGTTATATAATATGGAAGATTAGCACACACAACCACCGGCATATTACCAAACTTTTCCGATATCAATGAGTGAAGATCAATCTTCATAACATCCCGATAAATAACCTCATAATTACTAAAATCGATAAGGGTTTTATCGAGAATAGGCTTTAATCTTGTATCTATCTCTATGCAAACCACCTTTTTAGCCCGTTTGCACAACTCAGCCGTAAGCACACCAACTCCTGTGCCTATTTCAATTACTCCGATATCTTCACAGCCGCAGGCAGCCGCCATATCGGGGCACACGGAGGGGTTTACAAGAAAGTTCTGACCCAGTGATTTTTTAAAACTGAAACCGGCATCGAAAAGCAGTTGCTTTAGAACACCCATATCCGACAAATTATACATATAAACTACCTTTAACTTATTTTTTTAATGCCTTTTGGACCGTAAGCAACGATGGTGCCATTATAACATTTATAAGCAACTCAATAAGGAAGTTTATTCCTATAAGCGAAACCAGAACATAGGTGATAATGTCTGTGCCGCCTGCCCAGGATGCCAAAATGTCCTTAAAGAAAAGCATAAGCGAAACTATAAACAGTCCTGTATTTACAACAGGTGCAATAATTGCAGAAAGCATTATTCCAACAAGGCTGTTGGTATTTTTTAAGAACCTTGACACTGCACCTGCAGCAGCACCCGCAGCAGCGCCCTTAATAAGGCAAACAAGGGCAGTCAATATAGGGCTTGCGGTAAAAAGAATATATCCGCCGCCATCAAGACCTGTTATACAGCAAACCGTAACAACGGCGCCAAAAACACCGCCAAACAAAGCTCCCGCCTTAGGTCCGTACAGATGGGCGCCTAAAACAATGGGAATAAGCACCAGAGATAGGTTAAAGGTGCCTATTTTCACCCCGTAGCTAAGTAACTGTAGCACCACAATAAGTGCCGCAAAAAGTCCGTAAATAGCTGTTTTTTGTGATTTGTTCATAATTTTCCTCCTGATACTGTCCCTTTGGGGTACAGTTCTTCTTGAATATTTTAAACCGCATTAACGCCTGCGGCGGTTTAACTGTTCTTCTTATAAATCTTATAAAGTCCGTCAAGCAACAGGTTATTATCTATGGCAATTTCTCTGCGGCAATTTTTTACCACCATTTCTGCAAGCCCGCCTGTAGCTACTACCGAAGCAAGCTCACCAAGCTCCTGCTCAATTCTTTCTATCATACCGTCGAGCATTGCGGCGGCACCCAAAATCAGACCCGATTGCATTGAATCAACCGTGTTGCTACCGATAACACTATCGGGGGCTTGAAGATTTATTACAGGAAGCTGGGCTGTATTAGAACTTAATGCATCAAGCGTTGAGCGAATGCCTGCTGCAATTGCGCCGCCTAAAAATGCGCCGTTTTTATCCAGAACACTTAGGGTAGTTGCGGTACCCATATCTATAATAATGCAGGGAAGCGGATATTTTCCCAATGCTCCCACTGCGCCTGCGGCAAGGTCTGCACCTAGCTGAGCAGGGTTGTCTATTTTTATATTAAGGCCTGTTTTTACACCCGGTCCTAAAATCATGGGCGCCTTGCCCGTGATATACTCAATTGCTCTAGCAACTGCACCGCCTACAATCGGCACAACCGATGATATAATAGCATCTTCAATTTCCTGCGAACCGCAACCACGCAAATTCACAATATCGTTAATCTGCACGGCATATTGGTCTGCAGTCATACGAATGTCGGTGCTCAGTCGGGATATAAATATAAGCTTATCCCCTTCATAACCGCCCAATGTAATGTTGGTATTACCGATATCTATAGTTAACAGCATACTCTTTTCCTTCTTGTTTGATTTTCTACATCAATTTTAGAACATATAACAAAAAAAATCAAGTATTCGCTATGAGAATTTTATTCTTTATTAAAATATCAAAAAAATATTGACATCTGCACCCAAGCTATTGTATAATCAATAGATGATTGGGTTATTGTGTATTTCTATATTCTTGGTATAACCCTGCGGGTTATTTAACCCCCGTATCATATAACTTTTTAAAGGAGGCAAAACGAAATGAAAAGAACTTACCAGCCTAAAAAGCTCCACAGAAAGAGAGAGCACGGCTTTATGAAGAGAATGGCTACTGCCAACGGCCGCAAGGTACTTGCCCGCCGCAGAGCTAAAGGCCGCAAAACCTTGACATACTAATTTGTCACTTAATTTTTTCTGCTAAGTCGGGCGGCTTTTCAGCGCCCGATATGTTTGCAGAACACAACTCAAGAGGCGGAGATTCTATTGAACAGCTACGGGAAACTACGGCTTAACAAGGAGTTTAAGCGTGTATACGGTAGAGGGAAAACCTTTGTTGACCCGAACATTGTTATATATGTATTAAAAACAGGTTTGCCTGAATGTCGCATAGGCATTACTACAGGCAAGAAGATTGGCTGTGCAGTGGAAAGAAACCGCGCCCGCAGAATTATTACTGCGGCATTCAGGGCTTGCTTGCCCGAAATTCAAGAGGGGTGCGATATAGTTTTTGTTGCAAGAACCAGAATTCTCAGGCGCAAAAGCACCCAGATTGCCGAAATTATGAGCCGTCATCTTTCTGAAACAGGCATTTACGGTAAAAGAAAATGAAGTGTTTTTTAATTGCCATAGTGCGTTTTTACAAACGGTACATTTCACCAATAAAACCCCATCGTGGGTGTTGTCGATTTATACCTACCTGTTCAGACTACACTATAGAGGCTCTGGAAACTCACGGCTTTTTTAAGGGCTCTGCCCTATCAATTTGGCGGATTTTAAGATGTAATCCGTTTTGCAAAGGCGGGTTCGACCCCGTTCCACCAAGAAAACTAAAATAGAGGGCACAAATTTGGCTGCCCCGTTAGAACACATGCTTGAAATGTATGTGAAAAGGCGGTTAATATGAATTTTATATTAGATATATTTGCTATACCTGTCAGTTATATTTTTCAGGGCTTAGGTTACATCTTTGGTAACAACTTCGCCCTGCTTATGCTTTTGCTCACAATTGTTATAAACGCGATCATGTTGCCGCTTACTGTTAAAACTCAGCGTTCAACAGCCAAACAGCAAATGCTCAAGCCAAAGCTTGATGCACTCAAGAAAAAGTACGGCGACGATATGTCACAGCAAGATAGGCTGAAATATCAGCAGGAAATGCAGGAGCTTTATCAAAAGGAAAATGTATCAATGGCAGGCGGTTGTTTGCCTACACTTATAAGATTACCCTTTTTACTGGCTGTTTACAGGGTTATTAACTCCCCTCTCAAATACATTTTCGGTTTAGCTGACGAACAAATAAGCAAATTTGCCAAAGCACTTGATATTAAGCAAACCGGCTATTACGAGCTTCAGGTTTTCAGCAAGCTTCAGGAAAATACCGAGGGTATGACTGCTTCTCTTTGGTCTGAAATTCAAAGTTGGGATTTTACCTTTTTTGGTATAGACCTTAAAGAAACTCCCAAATTCAGTTTTAATTTTAGTGAAATTACAGGTCAGCAGTTTGCACTCTGGCTAATTCCTTTCCTTGCTTTCGGCGCTCAAATGTTAACAAGTGTTCTTCAAATGCGTATGCAAAAGAAGATGAATCCCGATCAGCCCAGCATGATGGGTATGATGCTTTCTATGCCACTAGTTTCACTCTTCTTGGCATTTAGTTTCCCTGCTGCGGTAGGTTTGTATTGGGCATTTTCAAGCCTTGTTGCAGGCTTCTTGCAGATGGTTGTTCAAAAAATTTACAGCCCTAATAAATTACTTGCCGAAGGTCAGGCAAAGCATATTATTACAAGGAACAAAGAGGAAGCTCAGCGTATTGCTTCCAAATAACTCACCCACTCTCATAAACGGAGGTTATTCTATTGATTAAGGAAGAATTCGGCATTGGCGCCTCGGTTGAAGAAGCAACCAAACAGGCTGTTTCAAAGCTCAACTGCGGCGATGCTGATTACAAAATAGAAATTATAGAAGATGTTAAGCCTAAAATATTAGGCATCTTCGGCGGTCACCCCGCAAAGGTACGCGCTTACTACGAATGTCCCGACGAGGTTAAACCCGCAAAAACCACAAAAAACAAAAAGAATAACGATAATCGCAAGCCTAAGGCTAAAAAGGAAGCCGCAACCGAAAAGGCTGTTGCTAAAAATGTGGCTAAAGACGAGTCTAAGGCAGAGCTTAATTATGTACCGCTAAGTGAAATCGACCAAGCATCACCCGTTGCCCATTCAGCCAACTACCTTATAAGCGTTCTCGAAAAAATGGGAATCTCCGATATTTCCGTCAAGGTAGCTGAAATTGAAAACGGTGCTCATTTAGCATTGGAAGGCAGTAACCTAGGTGTAATAATCGGTCGTCGAGGCGAAACATTGGACGCTCTTCAGTATTTGGCATCATTTGCGACAAACGCAAGACAAAACAGCGGTTACTACAGAATAGTGCTAGATATTGGTAACTACCGCGAAAAGCGAGAGGAAACCTTAAAATCTCTTGCCAGACGTATGTCGGCACAGGCTATAAGAACAGGCAGAAACCGTTCTCTTGAGCCTATGAATCCTTATGAGCGCAGAATAATTCACACAGAGGTTCAGAACATTGAGGGTGTTACCTCACACTCTGTGGGCGATGGCGACCGCCGCCATGTTGTAATTCAGCCCGAAGACGCTAAAGGTGCCAGAGGTGCAAAAGGTGGCAGAGGTGGTAACCACGGCAGAAACGGTTCAAGAAACAGAGCCGCCGACTCAAAGGTTGAGGCTCCAAAACGCGAGCCTAAATCCGACTACGAGGGTGAAACTCCTCTTTACGGTAGAATCGGTTAATTAAGGTTTTTTACAGCCTTGGCAGTTTGCCAAGGCTGTTTGTTTTAAAAGCATTTGCAATAAGTAATATTATATTGTATAATATAAGTAAACAATATTTAAGGAGGCGCACAATTTGAAATTTCAGGATATCGGCAATGGTTATGTTGATGGATACTGCCTTATAAAAACCTACGAAATCAAAACTACCGCCAAGGGTATGAAGTATTTGGATATGCAGGTATCGGATTCGGAGGGTGAAATCAACGCAAAATATTGGAGCTTTAACGAAGCCGAAAGGGATGTTTACGCTGTCGGTGATGTAATCAAGATTCGTGGCTCTATCTCTCCTTACAACGGCGTTGACCAGCTTAAAATCGAAAGAATGCGCCCAATAACTGAGGCTGACAACATTAAGGTTAGCGATTTTGTACCCAGCACCGATTATGAACCCTCGGATATGTATAACACGCTTATAAATATTGCAAAAGGTTTTTCCGACAAGGACCTTGCACTGCTTGTTACAACTATTTATGAAAGAAATCGCGAAAGCCTTTTATGCATACCTGCCGCTTTTAAACTACACCACGCAATTCGCGGCGGTCTTTTATACCATGTGCTTTCTATTGTTAGGCTGTGCGAAGGTGTTTGCAAGGTTTATCCGTTTGTTGATAAGGATTTACTTATTGCCGGCGCTATGCTCCATGATATTGCCAAAATCACCGAGTTTAACTTAAGTCATTCAGGCCTTGTTGAGGACTATTCCCCAAAAGGAAATCTATTGGGTCACATCCCGATGGGTGCTATGATTATTGACAACACTGCTAAAGAGCTTGGTATTCCTGAAGAAACTGCAATGCTTATTGAACATATGATTCTTTCTCATCATGGCAATCCTGAATACGGCGCAGCTGTGCGACCTATGTTTTTAGAAGCCGAGCTGTTAAGCGAACTAGACCTTATGGACTCTAGAGTTTATGAAATTGCTCACGCTGTCTCAGGGCTTGAAAAAGGTAAATTTTCTGCTCGTCAATGGGCACTGGATAATGTAAAGCTTTATAATCACAGCCGAGTGGATGAAGATATAAACGCCAAGTTATTATAATTTCGTTGCTACTTAATTTTTTAAATCTATTTCTCTGATAAAGTTAATAATATTCGGTGAAAAGTTGCTTTTTAGCGCTTGTTATCCCTTTTTATTGACAAAAAGTTAATTATTATATATAATATTGTTATATTCAAAATTGGAGGTTACTACTATGAAATTATCAAAAATTATTGCAGCTGTAATGGCTTTAGCTATGGTATTTTCCCTTGCAGGCTGTAATAGCTCAAAAGCTGACTATGTTATTTATTCCGACGTTGCTTTTGCACCCTTTGAATTCATCGACGAAGAAAGCGGCGAATACATCGGTGTGGATATGGACATCATTGCAGCTATTGCAGAAGACCAGGGCTTCACTTACGAGATGAAAAATGAAGGCTTCAAGGCAGCTATGGGTGCTGTACAGTCTGGTCAGGCAGACGCTATGATTGCAGGTATGACAATTAACGACGAAAGAAAAGAAACTTTTGACTTCTCCGATGGTTATTTCTCCGACGGTTCCATTTTTGTTGTTGCTAAAGACAGCAAAATTGATTCCTACGACGACCTTAAGGGTAAAGTTGTTGCTGCTAAAACAGGTACTGTAAGCACCGACTACGCAGAAAGCCTTAAAGATGAATACGATTTCACCATTCAATACTTTGAGGATTCTCCCACTATGTATCAGGCAGTTATCACAGGCACCGCTGTCGCTTGCTTTGAAGACTTCTCCGTTATTGGCTGGGCTATAAAGAGCGATGGTGTTGCACTCAAGACCGTTGGCGATGTTGTTAACCCAAATCAATACGGCTTTGCTGTTAAGAAGGGTGAAAACACTGAGCTTATTGAGAAATTCAATGCAGGACTTAAGAACATCAAGGAGAACGGTAAATACGACGAAATTCTTGCTGCGTACGGATACGCATCATAATTTAAAAGCTATACCATAAAATAAATTATGCGGCGATTTTGTCTTATAAAAGGCAAAATCGCTGCTTTGACGAGAGGATTAAAATTGAATTTTACTAGAGTTTTTAATGTAGCAATGCCGTTGCTTCTCGACGGCTTAAAAGTAACTGTAGGTATTTCGCTGCTTGCCATTCTTATAGGTTTGGTTGTGGGTCTGCTCACATGTTTTATGGGAAGGTCCCGCAATCCTTTGTTTAAAGCGATTTCCGCAGTATATGTATGGTGTATACGCGGCACACCTATGATTGTTCAGGCGTTTATGATTTTCTTTGCCATTCCGCAGTTAATACGTTATATGATTCCCAGCTTCACCATTACACCCTTTATTGCAGGCCTTATAACACTGGCGCTTAATGCAGGTGCATATATGTCTGAGATTTTTCGCGGTGGTATAGATGCTGTAAATATCGGTCAGGTGGAAGCCGCAAGAAGCTTGGGATTAAGCAAATCAAAAACAATGCTTAAAATTGTATTGCCGCAGGCTTTTAAAATCAGCATTCCCTCCCTTGTTAATCAATTTATCATAACTGTAAAGGATTCATCAATCCTTTCTGTAATTGGTCTTAGCGACCTCGTTAATAGGGCTGAGGTGTATGTTGGCAAAACTTACGATTTCTTCCCCACCTATATCACTGTTGCGGCATTCTATCTGATTGTAATTTCAGTGCTTATGATTATTTCAAAATTCATAGAAAAGAAGTTGAATTATGACAAAAAAGGTTAAGGTTACAAAGCTTTACAAAAGCTTCGGAGAGTTGAACGTTCTTAATGGAATAGATATTGAAATTAACGAGGGCGAGGTTGTTTGTCTTATAGGTCCGTCGGGCTCAGGCAAATCCACATTTTTGCGTTGCCTTAATAAGCTTGAAAATTCCACTTCAGGAACTATTGAGGTAGACGGTTTCGAAATTTCAGACAAAAAAATTGATATCAATAAGGTAAGAGAAAATATTGGTATGGTGTTTCAACAGTTTAATCTGTTCGCGCACAAAACCGTTAAACAAAATATTATGTTTGCGCCTGTGGAATTAAAGAAGCAAACAAAAGCAGAGGCAGAACAAAATGCACTGCGTTTGTTGGAACGGGTTGGCCTTTCTGACAAAGCTGATGCTTATCCCCATCAGCTTTCTGGTGGTCAGCAGCAACGTGTGGCAATTGCCCGTGCCCTTGCTATGAATCCTGATATAATGCTCTTTGACGAGCCAACCTCTGCACTCGACCCCGAAATGGTTGGTGAGGTTCTAACCGTTATGAAGGAGTTGGCAAAAGAGGGTATGACTATGATTGTTGTTACCCACGAAATGGGCTTTGCTCGCGATGTGGCAGACAGGGTTATATTTATGTCCGACGGTGTTATTGTTGAAGAAGGCGCACCCGAAGAAATTTTCAGCAATCCAAAAGAACAACGCACAAAGGATTTTCTTGGCTGTATTCTTTAAGCAAAATTAACATAAAACAATTTTATTGCGTTTATGACCGCCATTTAATATGATCAAACAAGTAATTGATGGGGTGATGGTATTGAATTCTCATAAAAAGAAAATGCTTGCTCCAATTATTGTTACAATTATTATGGTACTATACTATATTGTGTATTTTGGATTCTTAATTTCTCTGCTTGACGGAATTTGGAAATATGCCTTGGGCATAATCCCCCTTGCATTTTCGGGAATTATGATTTATGTCTGCATACAAAGAATCAACGAAATAAAGAAAGGTGAAGAAGATGATATTAGTCAATACTGATTACATTAGTGGCAAAGAATTTGAAATGTTAGGGCTTGTAAAAGGAAGCACAATTCAGTCAAAACATGTAGGCAAGGATATCGTACAAAGTTTCAAGACATTAGTCGGCGGAGAATTGAAAGCCTATAATGAAATGATGAACGAAGCGCGATCGCTTGCCACCAAAAGAATGGTTGCAGAGGCCGACGAAATGGGTGCAGATGCAATTGTTAATATACGTTATGCTTCTTCCGCAATTATGCAAGGTGCAGCAGAAGTGATAGCTTATGGTACCGCTGTTAAATTCGTTAATAAATAATTTCACTCTTTTGCGTACTGCAAGGCTGCAATTAAAGGTTTTTGATTATCCTAACATGAGAATAATTATATGTACATTTTCCTGCTTGTTACGATATGAGACAAAATTAAAAGCTGTGTAGAAAATTTCTACACAGCTTTTTTCTATCCTTAAGATTACAAACCATAGTTGGTTCTTTTTAGTTTTTGCTCAAGCTTTCTTATATTCTCTGCACTTGGCTCTGGAATATGCGCAAAAGGAAATTTTAAATTCAAACTATCATATTTAGTTTGGCAAATCTTCCTGAAAGGCAATAGCTCAACCTTATCTATATTGGGGTGTTTGTCTGTTATTTCACGAAGCTTAATTATATTTTCTTCGCTATCGTTAATGGTTGGTATAATTACCTGCCTGAGTGTTGTTGGGATATTATTTTCCAACAGATAGGAAAGAAAGCTTAGAGGCGCCTCTAAATCACAGCCAACAAGCTCTTGATATTGCTGGTTGTTTGTATATTTAATATCTAAAAGCACTCGATCTGTAAAAGAAAGTAGTTTCTTTACCTTATCGTTAAAAACACTTCCTGATGTGTCAAGGCAAGTGTTAATCCCCTTATCCTTACAAAGTCTAAAAACCTCGCAGGCGAATTCGGGCTGCAAAATCGGTTCTCCTCCCGAAAGGGTAATACCGCCGTCTTTACCGAAGTACTCACGGTAATGCTCAGCCTTTTCTGCTATTTCAGCGGCGGTGTATTCTCTGCCGCCTGCATATTCCCAAGTATCAGGGTTATGACAACATCCGCAACGGAGATTACACCCCTGTAAAAAAACCACGAATCGCACACCGGGTCCATCTAATGTCCCAAGACTTTGTATTGAATGCACCAAACCCTTTGTCATACCGTTTATCATAAGCTTTCGTGGAAGGTTCGGCTGATAACTTCCCTTTGTTGTTCACGGGAAAGTTTATGGAAATTAACAGCATAGCCTGAAACGCGTATGGTAAGATTGGGATATGCTTCAGGGTCTTCATATGCCTTCATAAGAGTTTCACGATTAAGCACATTTACATTTATATGATGCGCCTTCTTTTTAAAATAACCATCTAAAATGGAAACAAGGTTGTGGGTGCGCTCTTCTTCAGTTCTGCCCAAAGCCTCAGGGGTTATGGAGAAGGTGTTGGAAACACCGTCGCGACAGTCGTCATAACTGATTTTAGCCACCGAGTTAAGAGATGCCAACGCGCCGTTTTCCTCGCGGTTGTGCATTGGATTGGCACCGGGGGCAAAGGGTGCAGCCGCCTTTCTACCGTCGGGTGTGGCGGCGGTGTTTTTACCATACATAACATTTGAAGTAATGGTGAGCACAGATAAAGTGTGTATTGCCTTACGGTAGGTAGGCGTTTTACGAAGCTCAGTTATTACACGGTGAGCCATATCCTTCGCAATAAGGTCCACTCTATCGTCGTCGTTACCGAATTTTGGGAAATCTCCAACAGTATCAAACTCGGTTATAAATCCGCCGGAATTTTTGATTGGCTTTACCTGGGCAAATTTTATGGCACTTAAGGAGTCTGCTACCACAGAAAGACCCGCAATACCAAATGCCATAAAGCGCTCTACCTCTGTATCGTGTAAAGCCATTTGGATTTTTTCATAGCAATACTTATCGTGCATATAGTGAATTATATTCATTGTATTTACATACAAACGGCTAAGCCATTCGATATAAGTTTGGAAACGTTCCATAACGGTATCGTAATCCAATTTGTCGCCTGAAAGCACCGGCATCTGAGGACCTATATGCATACCGCTTGTTGTGTCATAACCACCGTTGATAGCAATAAGCAACAGCTTTGCAAGGTTGCAACGCGCACCGAAGAACTGCATTTGTTTGCCAATCTTCATAGCAGATACACAGCAGGCTATGGCATAATCGTCTCCGTATATCGGGCGCATGATATCGTCGTTTTCATACTGAATAGAATCGGTATCGCAAGAAACCTTTGCGCAAAATTCTTTAAAGCCCTGAGGCAAGCTTTCAGACCACAGCACGGTAAGATTAGGTTCTGGCGAAGAGCCTAGCGTATAAAGGGTGTTGAGCACACGATAACTGTTTTTTGTTACCAAAGTTCTTCCGTCTTCCCCCATACCTCCTACAGCCTCGGTAATCCACATGGGGTCACCACCAAAAAGCTCGTTGTATTCAGGGGTGCGAAGATGACGGGCAATACGAAGCTTCATAACAAAATCGTCCATAAGCTCCTGCGCGCCCTCTTCGGTAAGTGTGCCGTTTTTAATATCTCTTTCAATGTAAATATCAAAGAATGTGCTTACTCTACCCAATGACATTGCGGCTCCGTTTTGCTCTTTAATTGCACCCAAATACGCAAAATAGGTCCACTGAATTGCCTCCCGTGCATCCTTTGCAGGCTCGCTGATGTCGAAGCCATACATAGCAGCCATTTCCTTAAGGTATCCTAAAAATGCGATTTGTCGGAAAAGTTCTTCATCAAGTCGTATTTGTTCTGTATTGAAAGGTTCATTTGCTAGGGTAATTTTATCCTTTTTCTTTTCTTCAATAAGCTTGTCTACACCGTATAAAGCTACACGACGATAGTCACCAATAATTCTACCTCTTCCGTAAGCATCGGGAAGCCCTGTTATAACATGGCATTTACGGGCGGCGCGCATTTCATCGGTATAGGCTCTGAAAACTCCGTCGTTATGAGTGGTCCTGAAACGAAACTCCTCTTCTACCTTCTGGCTTAATTTATATCCGTATGCTTCGCAAGCCTGACGAGCCATTCTTATACCGCCAAAGGGGCTTACTCCACGCTTTAAGGGACGATTCGTCTGCATACCAACTATAATTTCATTGTCCTTATCTATATAGCCGGGCGAAAAGCTTGTTAAGGTTGAAACTGTTGCAGTATCAATGTCTAAAACGCCACCGAACTGACGCTCTAATGCAAAAAGAGATTGCAGCTTTTTCATTAAGCCTTTTGTGCGTTCAGTTGCACCTACTAGAAAGCTATGGTCTCCGGCATACTCAGTGTAGTTTTCCTGTATGAAATCGCGGACATTTATTTGAGATTTCCAAGTGTTCCCCTTGAAGCCGTTCCAATTCTTATGGTTCATATACATTCCTCCTATTACACTATTTATAAACAAAAATGGGCCAATCAGCTTTTACAGTTGCGTAAAACTGATTGCCCAGACGGTCGGCATATTAACTTTTACATTCCACCGCAGTAATCTGCATATTTTCCGTCAGTTATGTAAAAGCTGTATTTTAATTATACATGTATCTATACGTTTTGTCAACAAATTTCGCGACGAAAATACTACATTTTGTAGTAGTAAATTTATGTAATATCTACATATGTGATTTCTTTTTTGAATTAGGCGTAGTATTACTTATATAAATTAAAAGGCTTCTCATAAGAGGAGCCTTTTAAGAGCATTTTACCTTTCTTCGCGGAAATAATTCATTCCCAATGCCGCAGGTGCACCGCTACCACGTTTTTCCCTTATTGATGTTACCACTAAAACTATAGCTGTGATTATAAAAGGAAGAGCTTGGTAGAGTTGAGTTGGAATATTGCTGAGCCAACCCAACACCTTAGGAAATGTCATAGCAAGGCTGCTTCCCGAAACACGCAATGTGTTGAAAAAGCCAAACACAAAAGTGCCTAAAATCGCAAGGGACGGATTCCAGTTCGCAAAAATTACTAAAGCCACTGCAATCCAGCCGTAACCGTTTATCCAACAGTTGCTGTTAAAAGAGCCTGACATATTAAGACCCATATAATATCCGCCGATACCCATTATGCCGCAGCCCACACAAATATGTAGATATTTGCTGCGCTTTACATTTATACCTACCGAGTCGGCTGCTGCAGGATTCTCACCTATTGCACGAAGTTTTAACCCGGATTTTGTGTGTTTAAGATACCACCACATAGCAACCGCAATAATAATACCTAAGTAAACTAAAATATTGTGGCTGAAAATTCCGCGACCCAGTATCGGTATTTTGGATAAAAGCGGAATTTCAATATCTGCAAAGCCGTTAACAATATTTTCGTAATCACTCATTACAGGCCAGTCAATTGCCTTTAATCCGTTACCTACAAAAAAGTAAATACCCAAGCCAAAGGTTGTGAGGGTTAAACCTGTAATATTCTGATTTGCCTGCAGAGATACGGTAAGCATAGCAAAAAGCAAGCCAAAAAGCGCGCCCATAAGAAAGGCTACTGCAATACCCACTCCAAGGCTATTGGCATAACAGCCGCAAATATAGCCAAAGATTGCGCCAACAGCCATTGTGCCCTCAACACCAAGGTTAAGACTGCCTGATTTTTCAACCATTATTTCGCCAACTGTACCATAGAGCAAAGGGATATTAAATACAACAATATTATGAATAAAAGAAGTTATAACACTATCCATTTTTATTCTCCTTTACTCTTTTTTTAACACCCACTATTCGGAAACGGGTATAGAAATCTGCCGCTAAAACAAGGAATAAAATTATGCCCTGAAGCATATTTGCAAAGCTGGAGTCTACCTGAGAGAAGGTGGCTGCGGCAACGGTAGAGCCATACTGCAACACGCAAATAAGTGCCGACACCAAGAAAATCATAGCGGTATTCAGCTGAGCAAGCCAAGCAACAATAATACCTGTCCAACCTACATCATCGGTAATTGATGTGGATAGAATTCCTGCTGTGCCCACCTTAAAGGCGGCGGCTAGACCGATAAGACATGCCGAAAGAAATACTGTGCGAAGAACAATTGAGCTAACCTTCATACCTGCATATTTTGCAGTTCCTGCGCTATCACCTATAACACTTATTTCATATCCGTGCTTGGTGTATTTCAAATAAACAAACACAAGTGCGCCTATAATCAAGGCTAATATAACACATATATTAAGCTCAAATTTATCGCCGAACTTAATTGTTGGGAATGCAGCAATAGTAGAAAAGCTTGCAAACACCGGACGTACGGATTTAGAATCTAAGAAGAAGTTCCAATCCGCCTTGGTTTCGCCGATAAAATACAGAACATAAAGGGCTATGTAGTTCATCATAAGGGTCATCAGCGTTTCGTTGGTGCCGAATTTTACCTTGAGCGCTGCGGCAACCAAGCCGTAAAGTCCCGCTATAAGCATAGCAGCCAAACACATAACCACCAATGTTATGGGCATTGGAAGGATGGGGCCTAATTTAAAGGCAACGAATGCTGCAGCAATAGAGCCCATTATAAACTGACCCTCGCCGCCGATGTTCCAAAACCTCATTTTAAAAGCCAAAGACAACGCAACCGATGTGAGTACAAGAGGTACATAATCTTTAAGATAGTTGATATACACCTTATATGCAATTCTATTGCCAACGGTACCCATTGTGAACATTCGAGAGTAGTAGGCAATTGGGTCAACGCCGATTGCCAACAGCACAAGAGCGCCAATAAGCAGTGCCGCTATAACTGCTGCTAAATAGAAGCAACACTTTTTCCAAAAGGGACAGCTTTCTCGTTTTACTATGCGTATTCCCACACCTACACCTCCTCATCTAATTTTTCATTAAAGCGGGTATCCTTTGCAATTCCGGTGGGTTTATCCTCATATTTATCGGTTAAATCCAATGCACCCGTCATCATAAGTCCCAATTCTTCCTTGGTAGTTTTATGAGCATGTACAACTCCCATAACCTTACCGTGGCAAAGCACCATTATCTTATCGCACAGCGCCATCATAACATCAAGGTCTTCGCCTACGAAGAGGACACCCGCGCCTGAAGTTTTTTGCTTATTCAGAATGTCATAAATTACATATGAGGAATTGATATCCAACCCTCTGACCGGATAAGCAGTAATAATAACATTTGGAGATGCCTTTATTTCTCTGCCTAAAAGCACCTTTTGAACATTACCGCCCGACAACCTGCGCACAGGTGTTTCGGTTGATGGGGTGACCACCTCTAATTCTCGGATTATATCTTCTGCATCTGCTCTGCCACGCTTGCGGTCTACAAAAGGACCCTTTGCCTCAGAGTAGTTTTTAAGAATCATATTGTCTGTAATAGACATAGAGGGGGCAAGTCCCATTCCCAAACGGTCTTCGGGAATAAAAGACATAGAAATACCCTTTTCTACTATTGCTTTAGGTGAAAGGCCTACAATGTTATCACCCTTGTGAATCATTTCTCCCGATTTGATAGGACGAAGCCCTACAACGGCTTCACACAGCTCCTTTTGGCCGCAACCTGCTATTCCTGCAACACCTAAAATTTCTCCGCCGCGAATATAGAAGCTTACATTATCTATGGCGGTGGTGCCCTCGTCATTATGAACGGTTACACCTCTAAGCTCCAAAAGTGGGCGCGTGCTCTCAACCTTTGGACGGTCAATATTCAAATCCACCTTATGGCCTACCATCCATTCTGTTAATTCCTGCTCGTTGGTATTAGCAGTGTCAACAGTGGTTATGTATTCCCCTTTGCGAAGGATTGCAACGCGGTCGGAAATTTCCAGCACCTCATTAAGCTTATGGGTGATAATTATAATAGAATGTCCGTCTTCCCTCATTCGGCGAAGAACATCGAAAAGCTTTTTAATTTCCTGAACTGTAAGAACTGCAGTAGGCTCGTCTAAGATAATAATTTTAGCACCGTAATACAGCACCTTAATAATCTCTAAGGTCTGTTTTTCCGATACTGCCATATTATAAACCTTTTTCTTAGGGTCTATATCAAAGCCGAATTTCTGAGCCATTTCTCCAATTTGCTCATAGCGTTCCTTTTTTAGCACAGCACCGGATTTGTCGTTGCCCATCCATATATTATCAGCCGCAGAAAATACGTCTACCAATTTAAAATGCTGATGAACCATACCGATTCCCAGCCTTTTGGCATCCTCAGGAGAGTCGATCGATGCTTCCTCGCCATCTATAAAAATACTTCCGTTATCAGGCTTATATATACCCGAAAGCATATTCATCAATGTGGTTTTTCCTGAACCGTTCTCACCAAGCAAAGCCAAAATCTCACCCTGTTTCAGGTTTAGGTCAACATTGTTATTTGCTACTACGCTACCGAAGGTTTTAGTAATTCCCTTCATTTCAACAGCGTATTTTTCAGCCATAGCTTTTCCTCCTCTTCTAACATCCAAACTGCTTGTTTTCAAACGCACAATATAAAAGCCAAGACTCAGCTTCTCTATTCTGTATTTGAAAAATATCCGAGTCGAACGGAATTTACTCCGCCCGACTCGGATTTTATTAGATTAAATAATTATGCTTCTTCAACACCTGCTACGAAATAGTTCATAGTGCCGGTGATTACGCCATCCTCAACGGAAGCGCCGCCTGCCTTAACAATTTCGTTGCCCTTGTTGTCTTTTAAAGCAGCATCGCTCTTTGTAACGTTGCCGTCTTTATCGATTGAAAGCTTAACTCCTGAGAATACATCCCACTCGCCGGAAACCATTAACTTTCTAACTGCTTCAATAGCCTTATCGGTGTTTTTAGCACAGTTCTCGCTAAGAGGAGAAACGTCTACAAAGTTTTCTTTAAGACCGCCGTAGTATGCAGGAGAACCCATAGTTTCTACGAATTTATCTGCAGTACCGCAATCCATAGCAGTGGTTATTGCTGTTTCATAGTATACATTCCAATGCCAGATAGCAGCAGTAAGGTGAGCCTTAGGTGCATCGGGAGTCATATCGGAGTTGTATCCGCAACCGAATACGCCTGCCTTTTCAGCAGCAATCTGAGGCTGTGCGGAGTCACAGTGCTGTGCAATAATGCCACAGCTATAGGATTCAATAAGCTCCTTAGCAAAAGCAGATTCGTTAACCTCGTCTGCCCAAGCGCCTAAGTTCTTAACATATACTTTTGCATCAGGATTAACAGCCTGTACGCCCAGTGCAAAGCCGTTGATACCGGAAGCTGTTTCGGCATATTCTGTGCCGTATGCTGCAACGTAACCAACATTGTTGTTGCCTGTTTCGAGGCTCTTTAAGCCTGCTGCGATACCTGAAAGGTAACGAGCCTGATAAGCACGTCCGAAGTAGTTGTTAAAGTTTGTTTCATTGCTCTTGTAGCCTGTTGCATGGGAGAAGATAACATCAGGATACTCTGCTGCTGCCTCTTCCAAAGCATCAATGTAGCCAAAGGAGATACCGAAAATAATGTCTACGTCCTTACCTACAAGGGTGTCTACAGCGGCGAGAACCTTTTCCTTATCCTCTGCAACTTCGTCTACGATGAAGAGCTGAGTTTCGGTGTCCATACCTAAGTCTTTCATAGCGGTGGTAATACCATTATGGTGTGCATAGGTGTAGCCTGCTGTGTCGTTCTTGCTGTTGATGTAAATAGCGCCAACCTTAAAGTTATCAGCACTATCAGCCTTGCTTGCATTGTCGCTTGCGGTATCGTTCTGTCCGCAACCGCCCATGCACATAAGCATCAAAGCGGCAAGAAAGATTGAGATGATTTTTTTCATAGTTTTTTCCTCCTGATTCATTTGGGATGAAACCCTTTTTATGGAATGTATAAAACAAATACACTACACAATATTATTCTACATAAATATATAGCAAAATGCAATATCTATTTATATTTTTTTTATAATATAGAAAAATATATGCCGATATTTGTCATTCTACTTTATATCCATCTTCTAAAATCGGTTTATTGTTGTTACTAAGCGCTTGAACTGCTACATATTTTAGTGATGTATTTTGCCTATGTAACAGCAATATTTTTACTAGGTAAAACGATTCTCTGAGCTTCTTGATTTTTCGACCGCTCTTGGAGGTATCTCGAAAAAACCTCGCTGCTCGAGACTCCACAGTCCGACCCGCCTTGCGGCTCGGCTGCTTCGACGAACCTTGCGCTTCTCACCCTATCCATCCAAAACGAAACACCACCCAACCGGGTGGTGTTTCGTTTTGGCAGCGGAATAGGGATTCGAACCCCAACAAACAGAGTCAGAGTCTGTCGTGCTACCTTTACACAATTCCGCTACATATTACATAAAAGCTCTGCTTAACAACTATAGGTGAGTTCCTTCAGCCTTTGCACGTTTCCACAATGCAACGGCTCAATTGCTACAGCAATAATTATTATACATCATTTCGGCTGTTTGTCAAGTGCTTTTAATAAAAATATTCCATAATTTAAATTGCTAATTTATCGTTTGTTCATTAGTACAGCCTGAGTTTTTCTTTATCTATAATGTGTTGCAGATGTGTCTTAAGCAGTTCTATATGCACTATAAATTCGTGGCTTTTCGATTTAGCCAAATATGGAAGCTCAGCTACAATTGAGCCTACCTGCTCTAGGTGGTCTTGAGAAATAAACCTATCCAGTATTTTTGTGTTGTTTTTCCAACTATTCTCTAACTCGTTGGCGGTAAATTCGGCTGCTGTATAATTCTCTTTATTAAACTGCTGTTTCATCTTCTTTAAATACATTTGTGTGTCCCGCGACACATTATTTAAATTCAGGATATTATATACAGAAAGTGAAGCAATTATTAAAACTAATACAACAGCAACCCAGATTCTTCTCACATTTTACCCTCCTTTTTTACAATAGTATTTTTACCACTAGCGTCTAATATCATTAAAAAGACTTCGTTTAATTCTATAGATTTCGAGTTTAAAATTTTAATAATCTGACTTTCGTTAACTCCTATGTCACTCATACCCCGTTTCATAAACTTTCCGTCACTTATCACCAACGATGGATAGCTATCCTCTTCAGTAGTTTTACAAACATCCCCTGCCTTAGCGGGTCTGTAATACGCTTTTTGAAGCACACTTAAAGAGCCATTACTTTCTAACACGGCATAGGATACCTCGTCAATATCGAAAATTCCCTGTAAACGCAAAAGTTCAATAATATCCGGCACAGTTACTCGAAGACCTTTTAGTTGCTTTTGTAAAATTTCACCGTTTTTAATTACAACAACCGACCTACCGTTTGTCAGATTGTTTACAAATCCGCATTTTAGCGTGATAACCGATAAAACTATTTCCAATGCTACAAGAACAAACACTGATACTATTGATATAAGAAGTGGGTTAGCGGGGTCCTGAATGGGTATAGCCGCAATTTCTGATATAAGTAAAGTCACAACCAAATCCGACGGCTGCATATCTCCTATCTGTCGTTTGCCCATAATTCGCATTGCAAAAATTACTAATACATATAATATTACGGTCCTTATAACTATTGTGAGCATATATTGCGGCTCCCTTTCTGGTATAACAGATTTATTATTGTATATTTTTCCGCAAAATATTTATAATATACAAAAATCCCGATGTGAACAACATCGGGATTTTTGTTTTAGAAAAGGAATTTAATGAGATATTATTAGTATTGAATTTAATCGTTCTTTATAATTGAAATCGGTGATGTCTTGAAACAGACCGTTGGCTTCGAATACCGCTATTACAGCTAGGTATGTATCCCAACCCATTGGAGCTACATTCCGCTCAATATCTGAAATTGTTTGTCTGCTTTTTCCGATTTTCCCCGCTAAGTCACTCTGCGAAATTCGTAACTTTTTTCTAAATATGGGGAGCCTTTCGATCAATTCTTTAATGAGTGTTTGCCGTTCTTCACTAATTTTAAATTCCGGCATAGTAATATTACCTCTCTCTTAAAAATATACATAATTTCTGTATATTCATTATACAATTCTATTAAAATATTGTCAAGACGAATTAAAAATTTTGGCTATTTTCGTAAGTTTAGCCAACAAACAATGTAGTCACTTGACAAAAAAGAGGTGTATTTTGTGCAATAATGCAGTAAAGCAGAAATTCTTGTCGTTTTAAGTATATTCCCATATACCGCAACAAGGCTGTCGACATTTGTCGACAGCCTTGTGTTTTAGTTATTTCAAGCTTATTTCACTTCGAAACAGCTTATCTTACCTTGTTGAACTTTTTTGAATTCAACAGCACAATTGCCGCAAGAGAAATAATTGAAGCGAGAACGTAGTAAATTGTAGAGCTTTCTCCGGTTACAGGTGATTCGCCCACCGAATCGTCATAGTAACCGTCGCCTGCTCCTTCATTATCAGTACCATCATTTGTACCATCTTGATTGAGGTTGGTATCAATGATATTATCTGCGGGAGTATCGGTAGGACCTGTGAGAACGGCATCTCCATCCGGTGAATAACCTTCACCAATCAATGCAAACTTGCTCAATGAAGTGGTTTCGAAGAAGATGTAATCACCATCGAGGGTGTAATCTACAAATTCGGCATAGCCGTTGTCGTAGATATGAACAAGCTTATAGCTGGAGAAATAACCCTTTAGAACATCAGGGATTTTCGCCATGATTTCTACAGTTCCATCGAACATATATTCCATATCACCCTGATAGAAATCAATATAATATGTTGCAGCAAGATAGTTAGGATCGGCAATAGGAAGAAGTGCGTCATAAACCTCTTGTGTTAATGTGTAGGTTGTGTAAGAAACAATAAGCTGAGCATCAACAGGAAGTCTTAATGCACCCTGTGGGTTTATGTGGAAGTCGCCGTCTTCAGTAACTATTGTTGCGGTGCTTGTGGTCTTATCCTCCTCAGTAGTAGGAGCATACTCCGGTTCCTCATCACCATAGTCCTCAAGTTCGCCGATGGTAGACCAATATTCATCTGTACTGCTAATCATATTGAGTAAGGAGAAGGTGATGTCGTCAGACATACCATCTGCAGTGGTAACAACATAGTCTTCGTATTTTGTACCGTCACTCTCATAAACCTCAACATACCACTTATTACCTGAGTAACCCAGCATAGCTGTGCCAGAGGTCATATCACCGCGAATCTTAATAGCAATTTCAACTTCTCTGCCACCAAGGTCGGTTACTTCTTTACCTGCGATATCGTAGAACTTGAAGGTGTAGGTCTTACCGTCTACAATCTCTAAGTAAGGAATTTTCTCAAGAGAGCGTTTCTGCCAGTTTGTTGCCTTTCCAACTATAACCTTAGAAGTTGCTATGTTATTGATAACATCATTGGGAGAGCCTCTCTTAATACCCCATTTGATTCCAAGCTTTTTATCTTCAAACTCAAGAACATTTTCTTGTCCTAAATTCATACCATAAACCGCTGTACCAAAGGCTTCAATTTCTGTTAAAGCAACTATCATTTCTTCTCTGCCGTAGTTTTCATTTGCAGAAACAAAAGAAATTCTGATATATCTGGCAGTTACAGGAACAAAGTTGAAGGTGAGAACTCTGCTGCTAGGTACACCCTTATAGGTCTGATCGGGTACAGCATCGAGGCTCTCAAGCTCTTCATCGGTTTCGCCAAAGTAAATGTTAAGCCCAGTGGGTTTGTATTCTTCAGAGCGTTTGGGGAAGTGAAGTTTCAATTCACTAATGGATTTAAGGTCGCCAATATCGATCAATATATCCATAGTGCTCTTGCCCTCGATACCACCGTTGATGTTGGTAGCAATAGCAGTACTTCCATCGTGAAGGGTTGTAGAACTTATACCTGCAGATGAAGCCTGTAAACTTGTGATTTTGCCTGTTTCAACATCTTGGAGATAGTAGTTATAATTTATATCTTCGATGTTTTTAATAAGGTTCTTATACTTAAGCAGGCTTGCTGTGGGACCCATAACCAAAACGTCACCAATATAAACAGTGTCCTTATTGCTTTCAATCTCAACTCTCACAAAACGGTATTGCTTGGTGATTGTGAAATTCTTTTCACCGGTTGCACCGCTGCCTGAGTGAGTGTAAACCAAAGCGCTGTCGTTCCATACACCCTGCTGACTGTCGGAAGCATATATTTTATAATTCTTTAAAGCAGTTTTGCCTGCTAAGGAATTAACCAATATGCTATAAACCTCAACATCCTGACATAAGTTGTAAACTATGCTTAACTTCTTGCCGCCGGTTTTGATAGCCGCACCTGTGGTGGCATTGCCATCGGCAAGCTTGGAGATTTCAGATAAGGAGAAGTTATCAGTAGAAACCTCTTGGAGGCTTTCTATGTTACCTAAGTATGCAGTAACAGGCATATTACCTGTAAGGTTTGTGGGAGATAAATCAATCTCTGCCTTTTCGCCCCATAAACCAACTTCAACAACACGGGGGCGAACCCAAGAAGTAGCATCGATAACAGGATAAAGGATTCTTATAGCTACATATCTACCGTATACCGGAGTTTTGAAATTAACCTCCTGACCGCGACAAACATCATCGGCTTCTTTATCCTTTATAGCGTTGTACTCAAATGCGATGCTTGAATCATCAAAGAGCAGATCGTAGTCGTCGCTAATATAAAGTCGATACCAACCTGTGTAGTGGCTGGATATATCGATAATACTACTTAGCATTGCAAACTTAGTAAAATTGTAGTTATCCTTCATATCCCAGATGAAATCAGCATACTGAGAGCCATCCTTCTGAGTGAATGCGAAATTACTGCCGAAGTCGTAGTGACCTTCCTTTTCTATGTCATTTTCGTCCTTATCAATGTAGGTATATGCGCCATCGGTGATAATACCGCCACGATGGGGAGTCGCAAAGGATTTCATACTCTGACCTATAAAGATACATTCGTCCATAGTTCGGCCTAAAAGGAGGTTACCTGCCCAATAAGAAAGGTCGGGAGTTGTTTTGAAGGCTGTGAAGGGAGGCTCGTAAACAAATCCGTGATCATCACCATAAATTGCAATTTCCATAAGACGAGTGGAAATTCTATTTTGATCCTTATCAACCCTAAGATCTGTCGGACCTGAATTAGCCTTATCCGTAGGTGCAAGAACACGAACTGCTACAAAGCGTCCTTTCCTTGACTGACCTTCGCTACCCTTTATATTATAGGCATTTCTGCGATAAGCACTGCTGTTTGTAACCTCTCGAACAAGATTACCATCAGTAAATAAGGTATCAATATCGCTACCTACATAGATTTTATAATGACGAGTAATAAAATTGACATTTGAATGATGAATAATAGCAATACCGTCTACATCAACCTCAGTGTGGTAATCGAAAACAAAATCGGTATACCAAGCGCCATCACCATATGATGTGTGGTCATAAACTTGACCATCAGCTGATACATCAACCAATATCTGCTGTTGCTCGGCTTCGGTTCCTACGTCACCATCTGTTAATTGTACAAGATTTTTATTAGATCCGTTAGTTTTATACTCGCCAGAAATTCTTGCATATATTTTGGGAGTCATACCCAAAGCGATGTTGCTGCCCCAATTTGGAAGCTCGAGAGTATCGTCTTCTAAAACATTGTAGTCAGGTGGAGGATCGCCGCCCTGATCAGTGAGTGTACCATAAATAGCAACCTCTAAAAGGCGGAGATAAAGGTGATCGAATGCAACATATTCAGCCGGTGCTCCTTGAGTAAGATCAGCAGGATTCGGCTTGTAGCAGGTTGCGTCTAAAACACGGATACCTACAAATCTTGCCTTCACATCATTACCATTATTAAGGTAGTTAAGGTCGAACATATTACGCTGACTTGCATTTGTGTTTTCAACAACCTTGAGTGGTGTGCCTTGGAAGAGCTCTTCCTTGGTATCGGCAAAATAGATTTCGTATTTTTTAGTTCTCATACCAACGGTTTTGTGGTTGATAAGAACTAGACCTGATAGATTTGAGATGTAATTAAGGTCGAAAACTAAATCCTGATAAACGTCGCCTTCGTTTAAGCCGTTGCCAATCCATTTGTTGTTTTCGCTGTCGGCAAACAATACAGAAGATGTGAGATATTCTGATGATGACGACGGGTCGCCGTCTGTAAGCTTTGCTGTTTCACCTTGCTGACATTTACCATATGGTTCGCCAGGTAGTTGAGCATAGCCTGTAACACTAGACTGTGTGGCTATGTTTGTGCCTGAAAAATGTGTGGGAAGTGATGCATCATTATCCATAATAACTGCATCTGCTTCGGTAACAATGCGCTTACCGTAGAGGGTTAATTCTCTAATACGAGGGTAGGTGTTACCTGCTTGTGCCTTGGAATAGGTGGGGTCGAGAATACGGATAGCAAAAACCTTACCCTTGCGAGCAGTTTTGCCTTGAGTTAAAGCAAATCTGTTACAAGCCTTGAGAGGCTCTTCGTTAGTGTAATCAACAACAAGGTTGTCGGCGGTGAAGAGATTATCCATATCGTCGCCAATATATATCTGATAACGACGTGTGGCAAATACACCTTCGTTGTTGGTTGCGTTGAATACCTCAAAGCCTGTGATTTCGTGGGTGCCGCCAAGGTTAAAGATAACATCGGTTTTTATATCGCCAATTTCTATGCCGCTGTTAATATACTTATTGCCCTCTTCTACCCAGAATTCACCTGAGGATTCACGCCACTCGTTGCTGCCGCCACCCATATTACCGTCTGTGAGAGCGGAGCTAGATGCTAATGTATCACCACTACGGTAATCATCCTTGCCAGTGAGTGTGTTTACATAATGTACTTTAGCAGCTGTTTTACCTGCAATAATGCTGGTTTCACCTAATGATGTATCGGTTTCATAGGTATCAACATTGGTGGCAGTATAAGTTGCCATTTCAATCTCTTTACCATATACCGCAACTTCATTTAGTCTTAAATATGCATTGCCTGGGTCGGCAACAATTGTACTGTCGTTGTAATCGGTGCAGGGATCCCAAACGCTGATGCCCACGTACTGAGCTTTAACATCACTGTTAAAGGTGATGATATTACGTTGCTTACCATTGGTATTATTTACTTCTGCAACAAAGTTGGATTTGTCGTATAAATCTGCCTTGTTAGACGAAGCATAAACCATATAATGTCTTGTTGCCAAGGCATCGGTAGCGTGATTTATAAGGGTTAACTTTGTAAGATTATAGGCCTTACCAAGATTAAAGGTTAAAGCAACAGAGGATTTGTTGTTGTAAAATTCTGCTGCTCCGCCAACTGTTGCACCAAAGCTGTATGCATAACCCTGGAAATCAGCAGTTAAATCACCGTCGGTTAACATATCCAATGTTCCACCGTTGGCTGACTCAGAAATATCAACATAGCTTCCGTCTGTATTTTTAAAGTACTGAGGAACTACATCTTCTGAGATGTTGAGTTCATCGTTAGCAGTATCCAAGGTGGGGAGAGTTGCTTCTTCGTCGAGAGTATTAACTGTACCTCTAGTGGGGAGAGATGAAAAATCAATTTCTGTGTAAACGCTGATTTCCTGAATACGGAGATACACGTTGTCTGCACTGGTTACATCTCTGGAAGTAGGAAGTAAAACATACATACCTACATATTGACCGGAAAGGGTTTCCCCTTCCTTTGTTGAAACAACCTGCTGATATGCCTTAGTTGTGGTATTATCAACATTTGCAACAAGGTTTGAATCGTCAAAAAGTGTATCTTTATTATCAGAAACATATAGCTTATATAAGCCGGTTGCCATATTATTGGTTTTAGAGTGAGCCACCATAATATCGCTGATATCGTAGCTTTTGCCTAAATCGTAGGCTATCTTCTGATAAACCTTAACACCGTCGTCAAAGAACTTTACAGTGCCATTGTCATCTACTGCAAACTTACAGTAAGAAACACGGTATTCAGAATCCACACCACCAACGCTATATTTACCGTCGGTAAGGCAATTATATGTTGAGCTTTGAACACCTGTAGGATTTTGTTCTTCGGCTTTCACAGTGCCTGCATCGGAATGGTAAACGCTGAGGTAGGGCTCTTTGCCTAAAAGAATATTTTCTTTATCGGGAGAAGCCGGTGCTACCCAATCGGTATCATTCCTGGTTACAAGATTTTCCTTAGTAGTAGGACTTGCAAAGGCGGGCAGTGTTCCCATTACGGTTGAAAAGATAAATGTGAGTGTGAATATAAATGTAAGTATTCTGCGCATTTTTATGTTTTTCATTTATGCTGCCTCCTTTACTAACTATTTTCTATAACACGAAGTAAGATTACATCGTATACTGTTGGGTCGGATTTGAGTGATGCGCGAATGGCAAACTTATCTCCAACCTGAACATCGCTTGCAAATGTGTATTTACCAGTGGTTTTGTTGATGGTGCCTGCTCTGGTTTCGAGAATATCTTCATTATTTTTATTTGATGCTGCAGCAACAGACCAAACAATTTCTTCTCCGTCGGCATCAATAGTAGTTGCATCGAAATCGTAACCGCCCTCACCTATTTCAACCCTATAAAGAGCAGAGTTATTATCGCTATGGATTTCAACCTGCTTGATAGGCTTCATAGTGGTGTAGTAATAAACACCGTACTGAGCGCCTATTGTATCCTTAAAGGAGCCGCCATTGGTAGTTATAACATCCTCGTGCTGGTTAACAGTTGCGTGCTGACTTAAAACCTGAGTGTCGGGGTTGAAGTAGTATTTATAGAACTTAAGGTTCTTATTAAGACCCTTTAAGTTGAATGTAACGGTTCTTTCTGTAGTATTGCTTACTTCGTATTTAGTGCCGTTGGTTTCCTCTGTATATCCGTTTGCCTCCAGAAGAATGGTATATTCGCCCTCGGGTGTTTTGAAAGCAGAGCCGCGAATATCGTCTCCGGTCCAATCTACCATAAGTACATCGGAGCCGTCGGGAATATAGTTGCCTGCAAGAGAATGCTCGTGGAATGAGAGCATTATTGTATCAACCGATTCGTCTCTCATAGGCACCGGAACTACAGCAGTACCGCTGCTTTTCCACATTTCAAGAGGCTTTTGGCCAAATTGATTCATATAACTTTCTTGGTTGATTGTACCGGCACCGGGAGCCAGATTGATAGGTGCGGGTAGGTAACCACCTGAATAAGACCATTTAAGGAAACCGTATAAGCCAACGTTGGCTGTAACGATAACCTGACTTGTTGCAGAGTCGTTCCAGCTGCGCCAACCGTATTGCTGATCTAAATCTGTATATAAACCATATACACTTTCGTCGGTTTCGGTTATGTAAATCTTGATGCCATCTTCGCCGTAGCTATCACGCATATATGACCAATAATGGTACCAGTAGCTGTAGTTATTATCTATCATAGATTGGTTAGAACCATAGTAGGAGTGGAAAGCCCACATATCTACATTTTCACTACCGTAGTCGCGAACATATTCGGGGAACTCCACGGGGTTATCTTGAATTGAGCCCTGTTCGTTTGCCCAGATTTCAACTTTGTCGCGAAGACCACGCTCTACTAATTCATCGGATACGCGGTTAAGCATTGCTACCCAATAAACCTTTTCGTCCACATATGCAGAATAGTCACCTGCGTAGTGAGGCTCGTTGTAGAAGGTAAGAGCTTCAATATGGTCGTATTTCTTTACATCCCAGAAATACTCAAGCAGGTCTGCACAGCTTTCTGCATACAAATCAAGGTCGTAGGGTGCAGAGGTTTCGGGCTTTGCAAGATTGGGGAAGCCATACCATTCCTGAATTTCAACGCCAACCTTCCAAGCGTAGTTGAGAGCAACCTTGGTGCCTGAAGCCTTCCACATATCAAGATGCATTTCAACAGATTCCATATAGGAAGATTCGAAATCGTATATACCGTTTTTGTAGTTCTGGTAGTCCTTATTGTTCTCTATATCTTCACGTGCATAGTTGGACTCCTCACGGGTGGTGAACCAGTGAATGTCGAACCACATTCTGTTCCAGTGAGGTTTAGCGGATTTAATACGCTTTGACTGAAGCTGATAGTTAACCTCGCTGACATCAAGGAAGGGATAGATATCTTTAACCTCGTCGCAATATGTTGTGGGGAAGGAGTTTAAACCGATACCGCGATAGTTAGGGTATGCTACATTGCTGATATCAATGTTGAACTCGCGATTCTTACCCTCTACCTTTTCACCCTCTTTTTGAATGAGAGATACAGCATTTGTACGGTCAACTCCGCTTTCGTCTTCAAGGTCGTCGAGGTCTTCGAATTCCTCGCCCTCAAGACCGTCCTCATATTCGGGAGATTGGGTTTCGTAATAGGTTTCGGGAAGAACTACATATCCATCCCAATATTCACCCTCTTCTCCCCCCTGATAATCTCCGTTTGGATCGTCGGGGAAAAATTCAGGTTCGGGAATAATTTCGGGGTCATAAATGGTTTCACCGTCGGTTAATCCACCAAGCTGACCGTCGAGAATTTCGTCCATAGCAGCGCTATCGTCGATATTGCTGCCTTCTTGTTCGGTGCCGGGAACATCTGAAGCAGTTGATTCGGTACCGATGGGTTTCTTTTCGGGTTTTTTACTTTCTTTGCAGGAAACTAAGGTTACAGCCATAGTTATTGCAAGGATTAAGCAAAGCACCTTTGTGAGTTTCTTTACCATATGGTTTCTCCTTTCTTGTAATAAGATACTACAGTTACCCATAATGAATGCATATTACATTGTGATTATACTATAACCCGCCTTGTTAAGTCAAGAAAATTTGCTTAATTTTTAAGCCTTTTTTGCTTATTTTTTTGCTATAAAATTTATATTTGTCAATATATACAAATAAGCTGTTCATAATTTGTATAAAATAACCGTTGCGAATGTTCGCAACGGCTATTTATGACTATTTACTTTTTACTTTTTTATTAAAATTATCTGTTGTTAATGAGTTTGGTAAGCTCTACCGGTTCTACGATTTTGCCGTCTTTATATACACGCATATTTCCCGAAGCAATTTCGTCGATAAGGATAACCTCGCCGTTGTTGTAGCCAAACTCAAATTTGATGTCCCAAAGGTCAAGACCGATGGATTTAAGGTCGTCTGCCACGATTTTGGTGATTTTAAGGGTCTGCTCCTTCATACTCTGGAACATTTCAGGGCTCATAACACCAAGGGCTGCCAAGCCTTCGCTTGTTACAAGCGGGTCGCCCTTTTCGTCGTTCTTAAAGGTGCATTCTACATAACCGCCCTCTAAAACGGTGCCGTCTTCCATATATTCGCCATAGCGACGAATGAAGCTACCTGTTGCAACCAATCGGCAGATTACTTCAAGTCCGTGACCGAATACAGTTGCGGGCAGAACCTCCATAGTAGCATCCTCTAAATTTGCGCTTACATAGTGGGTCTTAATGCCTGCTTCTTTAAGAAGCTCAAAGTAACGGATTGAGGTTTCAAGGTTTGCTTTGCCAATGCCCTCAATAGTAAGACCTACACTGTTTTCGCCGGGATCAAAAACACCGTCTTTACCTGTGCAATCGTCCTTGAATTTCAGCATTACATTGCCGTTGTCTAAAGAATAAACGTCTTTTGTTTTGCCTTCATAAATCATTTTCATATTTAGCACTCCTTATATTTTCCCACGTGTGACAGTGCCAGGGAGCACCGCCGCGCGCAAATTTGACTTAAATGTTTTATAGAACACCCCGTGAGCTTTCACCCTATATCTCTATTTTATCACAATTTTTCCCTTATGAATAGTAAAAATTTGAACTTTGCATAAATTTCTGTTATTTGCAAAAAAACTGCTAGCTATGTGTTGAATTTTTTAGGAAAATTTTCACTATCTATCGCAAAATTCCGGTTCATTTTCCAAAATCCGCATTAGCTTCCTTAAAGCTTTACCGCGATGACTTACGGCATTTTTTTGCTCAGCTGTAAGGCAAGCGGCGGTAACACCGAATTCAGGTAGAAAAAAGTAAGGGTCATAGCCAAAGCCACCTGTACCCGCTCTTTGCTCGGTGATTTCACCCTGCATATAGTCTTCTGCCTTATAGACCTTACCCTTTGGTGAGACTAAGGCAATAGAACAGGTGTAATGGGCGCGCATATTTTCCTTACCTTTAAGCTCCGCCAAAAGTTTTTGATTATTTGCCTCGTCGTCGCCGTGATGCCCGCAATACCTTGCAGAGTGTATACCGGGAGCGCCGCCCAAAGCATCCACACATATGCCGCTGTCGTCTGCCAATGCATACTCCCCCGAAAGCTCGGCAATTTCACGGGCTTTTTTCAGCGCGTTCTCAAAAAAGGTTGCGCCATCCTCAACCGTTTCGTGGTCTATCCCCGCTTCGGATAAAGACAACACTTCGCTGAAAAATTTGCCTAAAATTGCCTTGATTTCGGTTATTTTATGCTTATTGTTCGATGCAATAATCAATTTCATTTTTTCACCTTAAAAGAGGCCTGAAATAACGCCGTTTTCATCAACATCTATGCGTTCAGCAGCAGGTGCTTTTGGAAGACCGGGCATTGTCATAATATCACCGGTGAGAACAACTATAAAGCCCGCACCTGCTGAAATTTTAACATTTTTAATTGTTACTGTAAAATCTTCGGGTGCGCCAAGCTTTGTTGGGTCATCGGAAAAGCTATACTGAGTTTTTGCCATACACACGGGACAACCCTCAAAGCCCATTTCGGCGAGCTTTGCAATCTGCTTTTTGGCATTAGGTGTAACACTTATGCCGCTGCCACCGTAAACCTTTTTAACAACCGCCTCTATTTTTTCCTCGATAGTTCCCTCAAGCTCGTAGCTAAAGGTAAAATCTCCCTTTTCCTCTTCACAAAGACGAACCACCTCGCGGGCGAGCTCTTCGCCACCCTTGCCGCCCTCTGCCCAAACATTTGAGAGAACAACGTTAACACCTAACTCACGGCATTTTTCAATAATGAAACTCACCTCGTTATCGGTGTCGGTTGGGAAACGGTTAACCGCCACCACGCAGGGAAGCTTATATACATTCTTGATATTTGAAATGTGTCGTAAAAGGTTTGGTATACCCTTTTCAAGAGCAGGAATATTTTCGGAATTTAAGTCGGTTTTTGCAACACCGCCGTGCATTTTAAGGGCACGGATTGTTGCAACCATAACAACCGCAGAGGGGGTGAGTCCCGCCATTCTGCACTTGATATCGAGGAACTTTTCAGCACCTAAATCTGCACCGAAGCCAGCCTCGGTTATTGCATAATCGCCCATTTTAAGCGCCATTTTTGTGGCAATAACAGAGTTACAGCCGTGAGCAATATTGGCAAAGGGTCCGCCGTGGACAAAGGCGGGGGTTCCCTCTAAGGTCTGCACAAGATTGGGCTTTATTGCGTCCTTTAAAAGGGCTGTCATAGCACCTTGAGCATTAAGCTGACCGCAGGTAACAGGCTCGTCCTTATAATTATAGCCTACAATAATTCTTGAAAGGCGTTCCTTTAGGTCTGTAATTGAATCTGCAAGGCAGAGAACCGCCATAATTTCACTGGCAACTGTGATGTCAAAACCATCTTCACGAGGCACACCGTTGACTCTGCCGCCAAGTCCGTCGGTAACAAAGCGAAGCTGACGGTCGTTCATATCCACACAACGTTTCCATGTGATTCTGCGAACATCAATGCCAAGTGCGTTACCCTGATGAATATGGTTATCAAGCATTGCCGCAAGCAGGTTGTTTGCCGCGCCGATTGCGTGGAAATCACCTGTAAAATGCAGGTTTATATCCTCCATAGGTACTACCTGTGCGTAGCCGCCGCCTGCAGCGCCGCCTTTAATGCCGAACACAGGACCTAAAGAGGGCTCGCGCAAAGCTACTGTAACATTTTTGCCTATTCTTTTCATACCATCGGCAAGGCCTATGGTGGTGGTGGTTTTACCCTCACCCGCAGGAGTGGGGGTAATTGCTGTTACCAACACAAGTTTTCCGTTTTTATTGGAATTTTTGAGCAAGGATAAATCAATTTTTGCCTTGTATTTGCCGTAATGCTCTAAATATTCTTCGTCTACTCCCGCGCTTTTTGCCACCTCTGAAATGGGCAGCATTTTGCACTGCTGAGCAATTTCAATATCTGATAGGTATGCCATTTATGCTCACTCCTATTTAAAGAATTTTACTGCAGATTTGAACATTTTGATGTCGTAATCACCCTGTACATTTTTATAAAGTCCAGAGCCAACACGCTCGGAATGGCCCATTTTACCAAAGACTCTTCCGTCGGGTGAGGTAATACCCTCAATAGCATAGAGAGAATTGTTTGGGTTGTACTGAACACAGGTTGTTGCATTGCCGCAATCATCTACATACTGTGTTGCAATCTGACCGTTCTCAGCCAGTTCGCGTATAACCGATTCAGGCGCTAAAAAGCGACCTTCACCGTGAGAAATCGGCACGCTGTATATTTCCCCTACCTCTGTTTCAGAAAGCCAGGGAGATTTATTAGATGCGATTCTTGTGCGAACAATCTTAGACTGATGTCGGGAGATTGTATTAAAGGTAAGAGTTGGACAATTTTCATCGGTTTCGATTATCTTGCCATAAGGCACAAGACCTAACTTTATAAGGGCTTGGAAGCCATTACAAATACCGCAGATAAGTCCACCTCGATTATCCATTAAATCGGATACCGCTGCTGATACATCGGCATTTCTGAAAAATGCGGTAATGAATTTACCTGAGCCGTCGGGCTCGTCACCACCTGAGAAGCCACCCGGAATAAATATCATATTGGACTGCTTCAGTTTGTTGGTAAATTCCTCAGCGCTTCGCGAAATGCTTTCGGAGGTAAGGTTTCTGATAACAACTATCTCTGCCTCGGCGCCTGCTGCCTCGGCAGCCTTTGCGCTATCGTATTCACAGTTGGTACCTGGGAATACAGGAATAAGCACCTTAGGCTTTGCCACTTTGATTGAAGGAGCTACGCGCTCTGTGGCAGAATAGGAGAAATTCTCTACCTTGCCTGACTGCTCTATATTACAGTTATAAACACTCTCAAGCTTGCCCTCGTAAAGTGCCTCAAGCTCTTCCATACTGAGCTTTTCGCCAGCAAATTCCATACCACTTTCGGTAATTTTACCAAGCTCTTTAGCACCCTCAACCTCATCTGTTACCTCTAAAATAAATGAGGCATAATTATAGCCGAATATATCGCTTAGCGTGAGGTTATCGCTATATTTAAAGCCAAAGCCGTTGCCGATACACATTTTGTAAATACCCTCGGCAACACCGCCTAAGGTAGGTGTCCAAACAGATACAGCCTTGCCACTGCGAATCAGCTCGGTAACCCTATTAAAGGTGGCTAAAAGCGACTCGGTTTCAGGAAGATTATTTTCGTTATATTCGGGAGAAAGCATTACAACCTTGTTGCCACACTTTTTAAACTCTGGTGACACAACATTATTGATATTATCGGTTGTAACGGCAAAGGAAACCAAGGTGGGTGGTACATCCAACTGCTCGAAGGTACCGCTCATGGAATCCTTACCGCCTATTGATGCTATACCCAAATCCTTTTGGGCGGAATATGCACCGAGAAGTGCCGCCAAGGGCTTGCCCCAACGAATGGCATCCTTTGATGGGCGCTCAAAATACTCTTGGAAGGTCAAATAAACATCCTCATATTTTGCGCCTGCGGCAATAAGCTTGGAAACCGATTCAACAACTGCAAGATATGCACCGTGATAAGGGCTCTTCTCGGTTATTAAGGGGTTGTAGCCCCAAGACATAAAGGAAACGGTGGTGGTATCCTTCTTTTCCTGAGAAACCTTCTGCACCATCGCCTGTATCGGTGTGCGCTGACGCTTACCGCCAAAAGGCATAAGCACAGTTCCTGCGCCGATTGTTGAGTCGAAACGCTCGGAAAGTCCGCGCTTTGAGCAAACATTAAGGTCTGACACCAGTGCTTTATAATTGTCGGAAAAACTGCCCTTTACATTCTTTTTATAATCCTCAGCCTTTGCTGATTCAATATCAATATGCTTTTCAGCACCATTGGAATTCAGAAATTCACGGCTTATATCACATATCTTTTTGCCGTTCCAGTTCATAGTAAGGCGAGGCTCAGCCAAAACCTCTGCCACAACGGTGGCTTCAAGGTTTTCAAGAGCCGCTGCCGCCAAGAATGCATCAACATCGCCTTTCTCAACTACAACCGCCATACGCTCCTGAGATTCACTGATAGCAAGCTCGGTGCCGTCGAGACCGTCGTATTTTTTGGGTACAGCATTAAGATTTATTTCAAGTCCGTCTGCCAATTCACCGATAGCAACAGATACACCGCCTGCGCCAAAGTCGTTACAACGCTTTATCATACGGCACACGTCGCCGTTGCGGAATAATCTTTGAAGCTTGCGTTCTTCGGGTGCATTACCCTTTTGAACCTCTGCACCACAGGTTTCAAGCGAATCGAGGGTGTGAGATTTTGAGGAGCCTGTTGCGCCGCCACAGCCATCGCGGCCTGTTCTGCCGCCCAAGAGAATTACAATATCACCTGGAGCGGGACGCTCGCGACGAACATTCTTCTGAGGTGCCGCCGCAATAACTGCACCGATTTCCATACGCTTTGCAGCATAGCCATCGTGATACAGCTCGTCTACAATACCTGTGGCAAGACCGATCTGGTTACCGTATGAAGAATAGCCCGCTGCCGCAGTTGTAACAATTTTTCGTTGTGGAAGCTTACCCGCCATAGTTTCCTTAACGGGCTTTAAGGGGTCTGCTGCACCTGTAACGCGCATCGCGGCATATACATAGGAACGACCTGAAAGCGGCTCGCGAATAGCACCGCCTATACAAGTAGCAGCCCCGCCAAAGGGCTCGATTTCGGTGGGATGATTATGGGTTTCATTTTTAAATAAAAGCAGCCAAGGCTCAGTTTTTCCATCTACATCCACATCGATTTTAACGGTACAGGCATTGATTTCTTCTGATTCATCTAGCTTTGGAAGCTTGCCGGTTGCCTTTAAGTATCTTGTGGCA
>JAZNRT010000075.1:0-29602 GCA_045590875.1 Acutalibacteraceae bacterium | reverse complement strand
AATGGTTTTGGGCACAATATTATGGCGCTTATTATAATCCATCTGAATCTGGCGGCGGCGGAGTGTTTCGGTAATTGCCCTTTCCATTGAGGGGGTAACACTGTCGGCATACATAATAACCTGACCGCCTGCGTTTCGTGCCGCTCTGCCTATGGTCTGAATAAGGGAGGTTTCACTTCTGAGGAAGCCTTCTTTATCCGCGTCAAGTATTGCCACTAAGGATACTTCGGGTATATCCAAGCCCTCGCGCAATAGGTTTATGCCCACAAGCACATCAAATTCTCCTAACCTCAGGTCCCGTATAATTTCCATACGCTCCATTGTATCCACATCATAGTGCATATAGCGGACCTTTATATCAAGGTTTTCAAGATATTCGGTTAAATCCTCCGCCATTTTCTTAGTAAGGGTGGTTATGAGAACTCTTTCTTTTCGTTCTACACGCATATTTATTTGGGAAACAATGTCGTCAATCTGCCCCTCAACGGGCTTTACAATAACTTCGGGGTCAAGAAGTCCGGTGGGTCGTATAACCTGCTCGGCAATTCTTGCAGAAAGATTTCTTTCAAATTCCTGAGGAGTTGCAGAAACAAACACCACCTGATTTATATGGCTGTAAAACTCTTCAAAATTCAAGGGACGGTTGTCGAAGGCGGAGGGAAGACGGAAACCGTATTCTACAAGGTTTTCTTTTCTCGCCCTGTCGCCACCGAACATACCCCGCACTTGGGGTACCGTTACGTGGGATTCATCTATGAAAAGCAGAAAATCATCGGGGAAATAATCTAGCAGGGTAAAAGGGGTACTACCCGCAGGTCTGCCAGAAAGCACGCGGGAATAGTTTTCAACACCCTTGCAAACGCCGATTTCTCTGAGCATTTCTACGTCGTACTCGGTGCGCTGGCGTATGCGCTGTGCCTCTATAAGCTTATCCTGCGATTTGAAAAATTCAACCCGTTCTTCCATTTCACTGAGTATGTTCTGCAGTGCTATTTCCTTTTGCTCGTCGGGAACAATATAGTGGCTCGCAGGGTAAATAGCCACGTGCTGCAAACGGTTTTTCAGTTCCCCCGTAAGGGTGTTGATTTCGGAGATTCTTTCAACCTCATCACCAAAAAACTCCACGCGTATTGCTGTATCACCTGAATATGCAGGGAAAATTTCCACCACATCGCCCCGAACGCGGAACTTGTTACGAACAAAGTTGATATCATTTCGTTCGTACTGTAATTTAACAAGCTTTCGAAGCAGGGCATCCCTTTCTAATTCATAACCCTCGCGAATGGAAATTATCATATTGCGGTAGTCAATAGGGTTTCCAAGGCTGTATATACAAGAAACAGATGCCACAATTATAACATCATTGCGCTCAGACAATGCACAGGTTGCGGAATGACGGAGCTTGTCAATCTCATCATTTATGGCTGAATCCTTTTCAATGTAGGTGTCGGTGCCTGGAATGTATGCCTCAGGCTGATAATAGTCGTAATAGGAAACAAAATATTCCACCGCATTCTCAGGGAAGAATTCGCGGAACTCCGAACAGAGTTGTGCGGCAAGGGTTTTGTTGTGAGCGAGAACGAGGGTTGGACGATTTACTTTTTCGATAATATTTGCCATAGTAAAGGTCTTACCCGAACCGGTTACACCAAGTAACACTTGTTCTTTAGCACCTTTGTTTAATCCATCAACCAATTTTTCAATCGCTTGTGGTTGGTCGCCTGTAGGTTGATATTCACTGTGTAAAATGAACTTGTCTGCCACGTTCTCACTCCTCTCATTTAATTATTGTTTTTCCAATAGCGCAAATTACACCTATTTTTTCTTCTTTTTGCGCTTTTTTTCAAAGGTTATTTCACCACGATAAAATTCATTTAAGCATTTTTTTACTGTGGGTGTTAATGCTAATAAGGTGGTTTTCCTAATAACACGCCCTTTATAGTGTTGGTCATAATAAACTTCATAGCCCATTAGTTCTCGAAAACCAAAACTATCCCCAAAATTATGCTTTGTTATTGAACTGACATAAAACCAAGGAAGGCGACCTTTATATCCCCAAAAATGGACGAAATAAATTTCTTCCTTAGTAAATATATAATATACTGAATCAGCAAACAATGCTAAAAGAAAAACAATTAAAAACACTGCTAAAAGCCAAGATATTTTATTTTCTAAAGAATAAAAATAAAAATTACCCCACAAAGTAAAGCCAAAGCCCAATAGCCAAATTAAAAAATTAGGGTTAAAAGCGGTAACTTTTAGAGTAGAGTTTTTCTTGCTATTCTTCTTTTTATGTTTATTATTCATTAGAATTACCACACTTTAAATAAAAAGTTTAATTACACGAATTTAAGTTACAAATTTATTTGATTTATATAGTGTTATTACGTGTTATATTGTGTTAAAAAGCCTATAAAAATGTCATTTTGTAGCGGTTTTTGAAACAAATCTTATGTTAGGATACAAAGTATTCAACCGCATTCTCAGGGAAGAATTCGCGGAACTCCGAACAGAGTTGTGCGGCAAGGGTTTTATTATGAGCGAGAACCAGTGTCGGCTTGTTCACGTTGGCAATAATATTCGCCATGGTAAAGGTCTTGCCCGAACCTGTAACGCCCAAGAGAGTTTGCTCTTTAAAACCGCTTTGTACTCCCTCGGTCAGCGCGGCAATCGCCTCTGGCTGATCGCCCGTGGGTTTGAATTTTGAATGTAAAATAACCTTCTCCGGCATGTTCTCACTCCTTTGCCTTAGTTGTTTAATTAGTATATCACAAAATATTTAATAAGTAAACAAAAGAGCAGATACTTTTTGCATCTGCTCTCAGTGTTTCTATTTAGTTTTCTTACACACCAAGCGCTGCCGCACCGATGATACCCGCATCGTTGCCAAGCTCGGCAATTTTAATTTCGCAGAAATTAGTTTGAGTTGAGGCACCATATTCACTTCTGCGAATGATTTTTATAAGGGGTTTTAAAAGATAGTCACCCTCACCGCAGACACCGCCACCTATACAAAGCACCTGAGGCTGGAAGATATTTACCATATTAGTAAGACCGCAGGCTAAATACTTAATATACGTATCAACCACCTGTTGTCCGGATTTGTCACCTTTTCTTGCCGCATCAAAGGCGGTGCGGCCGTTAACCTTTTCAAGATTATTGTCCACAAGCTTCCACATTATCGAATCAGCATTAGCTCTCATTTCTTCTTTGGTCATATTTATAAGGCCGGTAGCTGAACCATACGCTTCAAAGCAACCAAGTCTGCCGCAGGTACAAGGTCTGCCACCCACCTCGATAACGGTATGACCAAGCTCTGCACCGGTATAGTTAAAGCCTGAATAAAGCTTGCCGTCAATAACGATACCGCCGCCAACACCTGTTCCCAAAGTAATCATAATGAGGTCTTTGCAACCCTTTCCTGCACCCACCTTTGCCTCAGCCAATGCGGCGGCATTAGCATCATTTTCAAGAAAAATCTTTTTAATGGGCACACGGTTTTGAAGCTCCTCTGCTATGGGGAAGTTGCTCATTTTAATATTGTTGGAATAGCGCACTACACCTGCTTTGGGGTCAACCGAGCCGGGTGCTGCAATACCTGCATATTCAACATCGTCGAAGGAAATGCCTGCACGTTCTACAATAGCTTTGCAAAGCGCCGCCATATCGTCAATAATCTCTCCCAGAGGGCGGTGGGCTTTTGTGGGAAGTTTATCCTTCAGCACGATTTTAAAATTCTCATCTACAAGGCCAATGGCAATATTGGTACCGCCAAGGTCAATACCTAAATAATACATAATGTCACCTACTGCTTATATTTGTTTTAATTGTATCAAAACATATTATAAAAGTAAAGAAAATACTTGAATTTTTTGGAAAAATGTTTCACACATTATTGAATTGTAAGAGGATAGGTGTTATAATATTGGCAGAAATTCAGTTTGGAAGGTCGTACTTATGAAATACATAGTTAATGGTAAAATTATTTTACCCAACGGAATCCTTGAAAACGAGGTCCTTGCTTTCGATCAAAAAATCATAGGCATTACAGATAAATCGGAAATTCCCGCCGACGCAGAAATTATTGATGCAAAGGGTGGTTTTGTGTCCCCGGGTCTTGTTGATATTCATATTCACGGATACTTGGGTGAAGATACTTCCGATGGTAAAGCCGACGGAATTAAAACAATGGCTAATGGTATTATGAAAAACGGTGTCACATCTTGGTGCCCCACCACTATGACTGTTAGTATGGATGAAATATGCACAGCCTTGGAGGTTGTCCGTTCACTTAAAAGCCAAAGCAGGGATTGGGATGGTGCCGAAATTCTGGGTGTAAACCTTGAAGGACCATTTATTAACCCCAAAAAGAAAGGTGCTCAAGCAGAGACCCATATAAAAGCTCCCGATGCTAAGTTTGTAATCGACAATTCCGACATCATTTGCCTTGCTACTATGGCACCGGAGATGGAGGGTGGTTGCGATGCAATTAAAGAAATATGTCTGAAGAGCAATGTTAGGGTTTCGGTTGGTCATACAGATGCTTCTTTTGAAGAAGCCCTTGCAGGTATCGACGCGGGTGCAACCCACATCACCCATCTTTTTAACGCACAAACCCCATTGCACCACCGCAACCCAGGCGTTGTTGGGGCGGCGCTTTTACGAGATGTTTCTACCGAGCTTATTTGTGACACCTTCCATGTACACAAAGGTCTTTTTGAACTTATTGCAAAAATCAAGGGCGATAAGCTTGTGCTTATAACCGATTGTACCCGTGCCGGCGGTATGCCCGACGGTGAGTACACCCTAGGCGGTCAAAAAATCATAGTTAACGGTATAGAATGCCTTTTAGAGGATGGCACAATCGCAGGCAGCGTTTTGAAGCTTAATAATGCGGTTAAAAATGTTCGCGATAATACCGATATGCCACTTTGGGCAGTAGTAGCCGCCGCGAGCCTTAACCCTGCCAAAGCAATAGGTGTCGACCATCGCAAAGGTTCCCTTGAAGCAGGTAAGGATGCAGATATTATCATCACAGACGATGATTTCAATATTGTAAGAACCATTATAGGAGGAAAAATTAAATATGAATCTTAAATTCGAAGCGAAATTAGACAAAGGCTTTCAGCCAATGATTTTAGTTTATAACGATTTCGTTAAGCGCGCAAAGGAAGCAAATGGTGAAAAGTTAGTTATTGGTATTGAACGCAATAATGGTTATATATCCACTTTTGAGATGGTAGTTTTCCCCGACGGAACAGGTCACGACGAGGAAAATCTCGGTATTGTTGAGCGTATTATCAAAACCCTTTTGTGGGTTAAGGGCGGTTACAAGGTTATTATTGCCGGCTCAAAGCTTATTTATGACGGTATTGCAAAGGCTTATTCTCCTGAGGGTGAACGTGCTTTTGATTGTATGATGATGAAAAAAATCTACGAAAAAGACCTTATTTGCGAGTGGAAGCCCATTGAAGAAGCTCCCGCAACCCAGGAATCAGCAACCCCCATCGGTCGCCATCTTGACGGTTGCCGTATCGGTTTTGATGCAGGTGGTTCAGACCGCAAGGTAAGCGCAGTTATCAATGGTGAAAGTGTTTATTCAGAAGAGGTTGTTTGGTTCCCAAAGCTCAATTCCGACCCTCAATATCAGTACGATGGAATTATGGCTGCAATGAAATCAGCTGCCGAGCATCTGCCACGTGTTGATGCTATTGGTGTTTCCTCTGCAGGCTGTTATGTAAACAATCGCATTATGACCGCTTCGTTATTCATAAAGGTTTCCGACGAAGATTTTGAAAAATATGTTAAAAATATGTACATCGACATTGCCAAAGAAATCGGTGAAGATATTCCGCTAGAGGTGGCTAATGATGGCGACGTTACCGCGTTGGCAGGGGCTATGGACTTAAACGATAATGCTGTTTTAGGTATCGCAATGGGCACCAGCGAAGCAGGCGGATATGTTGATCCCGCAGGAAATATTACCGGTTGGCTTAACGAGCTCGCCTTTGCACCTGTTGACTATTCCAAGGATGCAATGGTTGACGAATGGTCTGGCGATTATGGTTGCGGTGTTAAGTATTTCTCGCAGGATGGTGTTATTAAACTTGCTCCTGCAGCGGGAATTGAATTGGACGAAGAGCTTTCTCCCGCAGAAAAGCTTAAGGTAGTGCAAAATCTTATGAAGGGAAACGATCCTCGCGCCGCCCAAATTTACGACACCATCGGTGTCTACTTCGGTTATGCAATTGCTTACTACAGCCTTTTCTACGATATAAAGCATGTGCTTATTATGGGTCGTGTTACTTCGGGTGAGGGTGGAGTTATTATTCTCGATAGAGCGAATACGGTTTTAAATAGCGAATTCCCTGAGCTTGCTAAGAAGTGTCAACTCCATATTCCTGATGAAAAGTCAAGACGTGTCGGTCAGTCGGTTGCGGCAGCAAGTTTACCTGAAATTAAGAAATAATTAAAAAAACAGGCGATGTATCACAAATGGTGCTTTCAAGTTTTGAAGGTACCATTTGCTTGTATAGAGAAATTAAATTTTTCTTAAACTTATAACCATTCCAATTTTGCAAAATAATAATCATTCTATTTTTTTATGGATTGAAAAAGGCGGAAAATAGTGGTATAATCATAAAACAACTTGTATTTAGTATGATTTTAGGGGGATCTGCAAATATGACCATCAATTCCACTGAAGAGTTTAAGAGTAAAATAAAGCGCATTCTCATAACAGAAGAGGAGATAAAGGCCGAAATTAAGAAAGCAGGCGCCGAAATTGATAAAATTTACGACGGCAGACCTATACTTCTTGTTAGTATTTTAAAGGGTGCCTTTGTTTTTATGGCAGACCTTTGCCGTGCCGTAACAGTTCCTTGTGAAATCGGCTTTATGTGTGCAAAAAGCTATTACGAGGGTACCAATTCCACGGGAATAGTAAATATCACAATGGATTTAGAGCAGGATATAAGCGGATATCACGTTGTAATAGTTGAAGATATTATCGACACAGGAAGAACCCTCAATGATGTGGTTAAGCTTTTGAAAGCACGCAACCCCTTATCCCTTAGAGTGGTTACACTTCTAGACAAGCCCTCCCGCCGGGTTGTAGATTTTAAAGCAGATATTTCTCTATTCACAATCCCCGACCATTTTGTTATAGGCTATGGGCTTGATTGCGCTGAGTTCTTCAGGAACCTGCCCTACATAGCCGAGTACAATCAAGATTAAGTTTTTTTCAAATTATTGTGGAAAAATTATTTTTGGTGTGCTATACTACTATTTGTTAAATATTTTTTAAAAGGTGATACAAAGTAATGAACATTATCACAATACGCGAATTAAATAAAAAATCCCGCGAGCTTGGTGGAAAAGAGGTTGAGCTTTGCGGTTGGGTGCGCTCGGTGCGTGCTTCCAAAAATTTTGGCTTTATAGTTCTGCACGACGGTACATTTTTTGAACCTGTGCAGATAGTTTACGATGAAAAAATCGAAAATTTCGAGGCGGTTTCAAAGCTAAATGTTGGCACCGCACTCATTGTAAAGGGCGAGCTTATTTTAACCCCCGATGCTAAACAACCCTTTGAAATACACGCAGCTGAGGTTGTGGTAGAGGGTGCATCAACCCCCGACTATCCTTTGCAGAAAAAGCGCCACACCCTTGAGTATTTAAGAACTATAACCCATCTTCGCCCTCGTACCAACACATTTCAGGCAGTTTTTCGCGTGCGTTCATTGGTGGCGTATGCAATTCATAAATTCTTTCAGGAAAGAGATTTTATATACGTTCATACCCCACTCATCACAGGTAGTGACTGCGAGGGTGCAGGTGAAATGTTCAAGGTAACAACACTTGACCTTGAAAATCCTCCGCGCGATGAAGATGGGAATATTGATTACAAGCAGGATTTCTTCAATAAGCCCACAAACCTAACCGTTAGCGGTCAGCTCAACGGCGAAACCTATGCTATGGCTTTTAGAAACATATATACCTTTGGCCCCACCTTCCGTGCCGAAAATTCCAACACCACCCGCCACGCGGCAGAATTCTGGATGATTGAGCCTGAAATTGCCTTTGCCGATAATGAAGACAACATGCAGCTTGCCGAAAGTATGATTAAGTACATTATCAATTATGTGCTTGAAAACGCACCTGAGGAAATGCAGTTCTTCAACAACTTTGTGGATAAAGGACTTATCGAAAGGCTTACAGGTGTTGCAAATTCTGAGTTTGGTCACATCACCTATACCGATGCAATCAAAGAACTGGAAAAGCATAATGATAAATTTGATTACAAGGTATATTGGGGCTGTGATTTACAAACAGAGCACGAACGCTATCTTACCGAAGAAATCTTCAAGCGCCCTGTGTTTGTAACCGATTATCCGAAAGAGATAAAGGCTTTTTATATGAAGCTGAATGAAGATGGCAAAACCGTTGCGGCTATGGACTGCTTGGTTCCCGGTATAGGCGAGATAATAGGCGGTAGTCAGCGTGAGGACGATTACGACAAGCTTATGGAGCGTATTGTAGAGTCTGGTCTTAATGCAGAGGATTACAGCTTTTATATGGATCTGCGCAAGTACGGCACTGCCCGTCACGCAGGCTTCGGACTGGGCTTTGAGCGTTGCGTTATGTATGTAACGGGTATGAGCAACATCAGGGATGTTATACCCTTCCCAAGAACAGTTAATAACTGTGATATATAAGTTAATAAACACAACAATAAAAGCCAAAGGGAAACTCTTGGATTAGCGATTATACAGAGGGCAGTGTCTGGAAGAATTCCTTCTTTGTTCCGCACGATACAGAAGGCTTAGCAAAACTGTACGGCGGCAAGGAATGGAAATCTAAGAAATAAATCGATCGAATACCCCACAGTGTTTTTAAAATATCAATAAAATCATCGTCCAACTTTTGTGTGGCGGTGATTTTATTTTTTGTCTGTTGTTTTTGTCAAAAAACAATACATTAAAAAAATTCAAAAATTTTCAAATCACCCCTTGACTATTGACAAAAAAAAGTATATACTTGTAAAATACACTAAGTATGGGTTAATGTGTGATAATATGCGGTTTTGTGCCTTTCTAGAAATTGCCAAGCCCTAAAAAACTCAAAAATCACCTATACTTTAGCGCGTTTTTCGTTAATAAATAAAGGAGTGATCAATGTTTATGGCATCAACGGTAGAGGTTAAGCCGGTAAAGCTTGGAAACAACGAAAGAATGAGTTTCTCTAAAATCAATGAAGTGATCAATATGCCCAACCTCATTGAAATTCAGAAGGATTCATACAATTGGTTCCTTGATGTCGGTCTTAAAGAGGTTTTCCGTGATATGTCATCCATTACAGACTACACAGGTAACCTGGTTCTTAACTTTATCAGTTACCGTCTGGATGACAAGCCGAAATACACCGTTAAGGAGTGCAAGGAAAGGGACACAACATATGCTGCCCCTTTAAGAGTTTGCGCACAGCTTCTTAATAAGGAAACAGGTGAGATTAAAGAGAACGAAGTGTTTATGGGAGATTTCCCTCTTATGACCGAATCGGGAACCTTCGTTATTAACGGCGCAGAGCGTGTTGTTGTATCTCAGTTGGTTCGTTCTCCGGGTGCATATTATGATTTGGAGATGGACAAAACCGGTAAGAAGCTTTTCAACACCACCGTTATTCCTAACAGAGGTGCTTGGCTTGAATACGGTACCGAACAAAGCGACAGCTACATTGTAAGAATAGATAAAAACCGTAAGCTCCTTATAACTACATTTATCAGGGCGCTTGATTTCGCCTGCCAAAAATTCCATCTTGGTTTCTCTACTAAAACCAATCAGGATATTATAAATCTTCTTGGTGAAGACGTACGCCTTCTCACCACATTAGATAAGGATACTATATTTAATGTAGACGATGCACTTATTGAAATTTACAGAAAGCTTCGCCCCGGCGAGCCTGCAACTGTAGAGGGTGCAATGTCACACCTTAATAATATACTCTTCGACGAAAGACATTACGATCTTTCTAAAGTAGGCCGTTACAAATATAATAAGAAGCTTTCTGCAGTTAACCGTATTACCGGCAAGGTACTTTCCCGTCCTGTAGTAAATATGCTCACAGGCGAGGTGCTTTGCGATGCAGGTGTGCGTGTTACTAAGGAAATGGCACTGGAATTCGAAAAACAGGGCGTTAACGAATTCTATGTAAATGTTATTGATAACGAGGGCGAGGAGCACGAAACCAAGGTTCTTTCCAATGGTATGGTTGAACTTCAAGACCACGTTTCTGCCGATGTTTATGAAGCTGTTAAGGACCTTGTTTATGATAAGGTTTCTATGCGCGTGCTTCAGTACCTTAAGGATTGCTGTGATAATGATGAGGATTTAATTGAAGCCATTAAAATCAATATGTCCCCTGATACCGCACCTGACGATGAGCTTAAATCTCGCGGTATGCTGGTGTCTAACTATATTACTCCGGAAGATATATTCGCAACAGTTAACTATCTTATCAACTTAAATTACGAAGGTCTCGGCACCACCGACGATATCGACCATTTGGGCAACCGTCGTATCCGTTGCGTAGGCGAGCTTTTACAGAATCAGTTCCGTATCGGCTTCTCAAGAATGGAAAGAGCTATTCGCGAGAAAATGACCCTGCAGTCACAGGACCTTGATACAATGACTCCTCAAACCCTTATCAACAACCGTCCCGTAACTGCCGCTATTAAGGAATTCTTTGGTTCTTCACCTCTTTCACAGTTTATGGACCAGACCAATCCTTTGTCGGAGCTTACCCATAAGCGCCGTCTGTCGGCATTGGGCCCCGGCGGTCTGTCCCGTGACCGTGCAGGCTTCGAAGTGCGCGATGTTCACTACAGTCACTATGGCCGTATGTGTCCTATCGAAACACCTGAAGGTCCTAACATCGGTCTTATCTCTTATCTTGCTACCTATGCAAAGATAAATAAATACGGCTTTATCGAAACACCTTTCCGTAAGGTGGATAAAGCAACCGGCTGTGTTCTCGACGAGGTTGAGTATATGGCAGCCGATACAGAGGATGAATATATTGTAGCTCAGGCTAATGAGCCCCTTGATGAAAAGGGACGTTTCGTTAACGCTAAGGTTAACGCACGTCATCGTGATAACTTCCTTGAGATTGAAAGCTCTAAGGTAGATTATATGGACGTTTCACCTAAGATGGTGGTTTCTGTTGCAACAGCTATGATTCCCTTCCTTGAGAATGACGATACCAACCGTGCTCTTATGGGTTCAAACATGCAGAAGCAGGCTGTACCTCTTCTCAAAACTGAAAACCCCTTTGTAGGCACAGGTATGGAATATCAGGCAGCCGTTGATTCGGGTGTTGTTGTATTGGCGCGGGAATCAGGTACTGTTACAAAGGTTTCGGCAGATACAATCACAATCAGGCAGAACGACGGCGAAATTGCCGATTATCAGCTTATTAAATTTATGCGTTCAAATCATGGCACCTGTATCAACCAGCGCCCCATTGTGTCGGTTGGTCAGGCAGTTGAAAAGGGTGACGTTATTGCCGACGGTCCTGCGACCAGCAACGGTGAAATAAGCCTTGGTAAAAACGCACTTATTGGCTTTATGACCTGGGAAGGCTATAACTACGAGGACGCTGTTCTCATTAACGAAAAGCTTGTTCGTGAGGATATGTATACCTCTGTTCATATTGAAGAATACGAGCTTGAAGCCCGTGATACAAAGCTTGGACCCGAAGAAATCACCCGTGATATCCCCAATGTTGGCGAAGATGCACTAAAGGATCTGGACGAGCGCGGTATTATCCGTGTTGGTGCAGAGGTTCGCGCAGGAGATATCCTTGTTGGTAAGGTTACCCCCAAGGGTGAAACCGAGCTTACCGCAGAAGAGAGATTGCTTAGAGCCATCTTTGGCGATAAGGCAAGGGAAGTTCGCGATACTTCACTTCGTGTTCCCCACGGTGAATACGGTACTATCGTTGATGTACAGGTGTTCGACCGCGAAAATTCATCAGAGCTTAACCCCGGCGTTAATCTAGTTGTGCGCTGCTACATTGCTCAGAAACGCAAGATTTCTGTTGGTGATAAGATGGCAGGTCGTCATGGTAATAAGGGCGTTGTTTCCAGAATTCTTAAGAGCGAGGATATGCCCTTCCTTCCCGACGGCACACCCCTAGACATTGTTCTTAACCCTCTCGGTGTTCCTTCCCGTATGAACATCGGTCAGGTACTTGAGGTTCATTTGGGCCTTGCAGCAAAAGCACTTGGTTGGAAGGTTTGTACCCCTGTTTTCGACGGTGCTCACGAAAGTGATATCCGTAAGTGCTTCCAGTTGGCAGAGGAATGCACAAAGGGTGAGAATTATGCAGATAAGGATTCCGCAAAGATTGACTTCTCTCACATCCCCTTAACACAAGATGCAAAAACTCAGCTTTACGACGGTCGTACAGGCTTACCTTTTGATAATCCTGTTACGGTTGGTTATATGTATTACCTTAAGCTTCATCATCTTGTTGATGATAAGATTCATGCCCGTTCAACCGGTCCATACTCACTCGTTACCCAGCAGCCCTTGGGCGGTAAAGCTCAATTCGGCGGTCAGCGTTTCGGTGAAATGGAAGTTTGGGCTCTTGAAGCATACGGCGCAGCCTATACGCTTCAGGAAATTCTCACAGTTAAGTCCGACGATATTGTTGGCCGTGTGAAGACCTATGAATCTATTGTTAAAGGTCTTAACGTTCCCAAGGCAGGTGTACCTGAATCCTTTAAGGTTCTTATTAAGGAATTGCAGTCACTTTCATTGGATGTTAAGGTGCTTGATGATGAGGGCAACGAGCTTGATTTAAGGCAGACTTATGATGACGACGACGATATGGGTCTTGCACCTGCCGCCGATGATGAGTCACTTGAAATCGAAACCGTTGCAGTTGAGGGCAGCTTTGATGGCTACTCTTATGAAGATGAAAACGGTGAGGCTATCGTGGAAGCCTCTGACGACACAGATTTTGAAGAATAATTAGGAGGAGATTGTACAATATGGAAGGCATTGAATTTAAATCAATACAAATCGGCTTGGCATCTCCCCAACAGATACGCAGTTGGTCTTACGGCGAGGTTAAAAAGCCTGAAACCATCAACTACAGAACCTTAAAGCCTGAGCGGGAAGGTCTTTTCTGCGAAAAGATTTTCGGCCCCACTAAGGATTGGGAGTGTCACTGCGGAAAATATAAGAGAATCAGATACAAGGGCAAAATATGTGACCGTTGCGGTGTTGAAGTAACACGTGCAAAGGTTCGTCGCGAGCGTATGGGTTGCATTGAGCTTGCTGCCCCCGTATCCCACATATGGTATTTCAAAACAATTCCTTCAAGAATGGGTCTTGTTCTTGATATCACACCTAAAAATTTAGAGCAGGTTCTTTATTTCTCACAGTATATTGTTATCGATCCAGGTACTGTAAATGAAATTCAGAAGAAACAGCTCTTAACCGAAACTCAGTACCGCGAGCTTCGTGAAAAATACGATGACGAGTTTGAAGCAGGTATGGGTGCTGAATCCATTAAAAAACTATTAGAGGAAATCGACTTAGATGCCTCTTGCGAAGAAATTAAGAATGAGTTAGAGGGCGCAACAGGTCAAAAACGTGCCCGTCTTATCAAGCGCCTTGAAGTGCTTGAAGCATTCCGTCAGTCGGGCAACCGCCCTGAGTGGATGATTATGGATGTTATTCCTGTAATTCCACCCGATCTTCGCCCAATGGTTCAGTTAGACGGCGGTCGTTTTGCCACAAGCGACCTTAACGACCTCTACCGTCGAGTTATTAACCGAAACAACCGCTTAAAAAGATTGCTTGAATTAGGTGCTCCCGATATCATTGTTCGCAATGAAAAGAGAATGCTTCAGGAAGCAGTCGATGCACTTATCGACAACGGTCGTCGCGGCAAGCCTGTCACAGGTCCTAACAACCGCGCTCTCAAGTCCCTTTCCGATATGCTTAAGGGTAAACAGGGTCGTTTCCGTCAGAACCTTCTCGGTAAACGTGTTGACTATTCAGGTCGTTCAGTTATCGTTGTTGGTCCTGAGCTTAAAATGTATCAGTGCGGTGTTCCTAAGGAAATGGCACTTGAGCTCTTCAAGCCCTTTGTTATGAAGCGCTTAGTTGAAATTAACGCTGTTGGCAACATCAAGTCTGCCCGTAAGATGGTAGACCGCGCCAGCAACGAGGTTTGGGATGCATTGGAAACGGTTATCAAAGAGCATCCTGTTCTTCTCAACCGTGCACCTACACTTCACAGACTGGGTATTCAGGCATTCGAGCCCGTGCTTGTTGAAGGCCGCGCATTAAAGCTTCATCCTCTGGTATGTACCGCATACAATGCTGACTTCGACGGCGACCAGATGGCTGTGCACGTACCCCTTTCTGCAGAGGCACAGGCAGAGGCACGTTTCTTGATGCTTGCCGCAAACAACCTGCTTAAGCCTTCAGACGGTAAACCTGTCTGCGTTCCTACTCAGGATATGGTTCTTGGTTCATATTATCTTACCCTTATTAAGCACGATGAACCGGGAGAGGGCAAGATTTTCCGAGATAAAAACGAGGCCATTATGGCATATAACGATGGTGTTGTAGGTCTTCATTCTCCCATAAAGGTTAGAATGAGCGGCACCGATAAAAACGGTAACGAGATTAAAAGAATAATAGACGCTACCGTTGGCTTCCTTATTTTCAACGAATCCATTCCTCAGGATCTCGGTTATGTAGACCGTACCGTTGAAGGACACGAGCTCGACCTTGAAATTTCTCCCTTTAAGGTAGAAAAGGATGGTTCGCTTTCTGCCAATAAGGTTGGCAAGAAAAAGCTTAGCGAGATAGTTGAAAAATGTATTGATGTTCACGGCACTAGCGAATCTTCAATAGTGCTTGATAAGATTAAGGCAACCGGCTTTAAATATTCTACTCAGGGTGCTATTACCGTTGCAGTTTCCGATGCGGTAATTCCTCCCGTTAAGGCAGAACTTATAAAAGCCGCTGAGGACGAAATTGAGGCTGTTAATGAACAGTACGATTACGGTATGATTTCCAATAATGAACGTCTCGAAAGCGTTATTAAAATTTGGAACAAAACCACCGACGATGTTGCTGACGCTCTTAAAGATAACCTTGATGAATTCAACCCCATTTATATGATGGCTGATTCAGGTGCCCGTGGTTCTATGAACCAGATTCGTCAGCTCGCAGGTATGCGTGGACTTATTTCCAACACTTCGGGTCAGGTTATTGAAGTTCCGATTCGTGCTAACTACCGTGAAGGACTTAATGTTCTTGAATACTTCATTTCTTCTCGTGGTGCACGTAAAGGCTTGGCTGATACAGCGCTTCGTACCGCCGACTCAGGTTACCTTACAAGAAGACTTGTTGACGTTTCTCAGGATGTTATAATTCGCGAGGACGATTGCTCTACCGAATACGGACTCACCGTAATGGACATCAAAGAGGGCAATACTGTTATCGAGCCTCTTAAAGAGCGTTTAGAGGGCAGATATTTGCTTCACGATGCTGTTAACCCCGAAACAGGTGAAGTTGTTTGGTTTGCTGATGAGCAGTACACCGACGATGGAGAAAAGGTTAAAAACAGCGGTCTTGTTACCAAAGCTGGTGCCGTAGCAATAGTTGATGCAGGCATCACCTCTATTGAAATTCGTTCAATCCTCACCTGTCGTTCACGTCACGGAGTATGTAAAAAGTGCTACGGTTCAAACCTTGCAACAAACAAGGGTGTTACGGTTGGCGAGGCAGTTGGTATTATTGCTGCTCAGTCTATCGGTGAACCCGGTACACAGCTTACGATGAGAACCTTCCATACAGGCGGTATCGCCAACGCAGAGGATATTACTCAGGGTCTTCCCCGTGTTGAAGAACTGTTCGAAGCTCGCCGTCCCAAGCGCGCAGGTATCGTTTGTGAAATATCGGGTGTTATCCGTTTGGGTGAAGAGAAAAAGAACACCGTTGTATATGTAACCGACAATGAGAATAAGGATGAGCGCAAGTACGTTATTCCTTATGACTATCATCTCCGTTCAGGCATTGCCGACGGTGCACATATCGAAAAGGGTGATTCTATAACTGAGGGTGCAGTAAGTCCGCAGGATATTCTTGCAGTTATGGGTCCCGATGCAGTTCAGGATTATATTATTGCACAGATTCAGAGTGCATACCGTCTGCAGGGTGTTGATATCAACGATAAGCATATCGAGGTTATCGTTCGTCAGATGATGCGCAAGGTTCGCATTATTGACAACGGCAGCACCGACCTTCTCCCCGGCACACTGGTTGACCGCGGTGAGGTATATGCTAAAAACGATGAAATTGAGGCTAGAATTGCCGCAGGCGAAGAGGAGATCAGGATCGCAACCTACGAGCCAACACTTTTAGGTATCACAAAGGCATCTCTTGCTACTGAATCCTTCCTATCTGCTGCATCCTTCCAGGAAACAACCCGCGTTCTTACCGATGCCGCTATTCACGGCAAGGTGGATCCGCTGTTCGGCCTTAAGGAAAATGTTATTATCGGTAAGCTTGTTCCTGCAGGTACAGGTCTTAACGGATACTATAAAGATGATGAGCCAGAAGAAGAGATTCAAGAGCCGCAATTGCTCGACACTGATTTTAGCGCAGCTGTTGAAACAGCATTAAGCGAGGAATAATTAGTAGTATTTTGTTTAATTTTGTAATTGTTCTTTATTTTGCTTGACAAGTTGCAGTTAAATGTGTTATATTTAGCAAGTATGCGACAATATCTAAAGTATATAATGCAGGTGCAATTCGTTGTGCCTGCATAGTATAGCATTATTTCAGTGAGGAGGTGTAATATGCCAACCTTTAACCAATTGGTTCGTAACGGACGTTCCACACTTGAGAAGAAAGCTAAGGCTCCTGCTCTGCTTAAGGGCTTCAACTCTATGAAGCAGCGCCAGACCGATGTTTCCTCTCCTCAGAAGCGTGGTGTTTGTACCGCGGTTAAAACTTCTACTCCTAAGAAGCCTAACTCTGCTCTTCGTAAGATTGCCAGAGTACGTCTTTCTAACGGTATCGAAGTTTCAGCTTATATCCCCGGTATAGGCCACAATCTTCAGGAACATAGCGTTGTGCTTATTCGTGGCGGCCGTGTTAAGGACTTACCTGGTGTGCGTTACCACATCATCAGAGGTACACTTGACACTCAAGGCGTTGCTAACAGAATGCAGGGTCGTTCTAAGTACGGTGCTAAGCGTCCTAAGGCTAGTGCAGCCAAGTAATTACTAAACAGCACAAAACTTGTTGCAAGACAATTCTCTACTGCAAAATCAAGCAGTGGCGTTAATATATATTTCGCCTCATGCTTGGTGCCACGGGAAATTTGTCGCTCGAGTACCTATGATATCATTAAATGTGAAGGAGGGAAGTGAAGTGCCAAGAAGAGGCTTTATTGCAAAACGTGACGTTTTGCCGGATCCGGTTTACAATTCAAAGATTGTTACCCGTTTGATTAACAATGTTATGCTCGACGGTAAGAAGGGTGTTGCCCAGAAAATCGTTTACGGTGCTTTCGACATCATCAGTGAAAAGACAGGTAAGGAACCCCTTGAAGTATTCGAACAGGCTATGGAAAATGTTATGCCTCAGTTAGAGGTTAAAGCTGTTCGTAAAGGTGGTGCTACCTATCAGGTACCTTTCGAGGTTCGTCCTGAAAGAAAGCAGACCTTGGGCTTACGTTGGTTAACCACATACAGCCGTGCTCGTTCCGAGGAAACTATGAAGGAACGTTTAGCCGGTGAGATTCTGGATGCTATCAACGGTATCGGCGGCGCTGCTAAGAAGCGTGACGATACTCATAAGATGGCAGAAGCTAACAAGGCTTTCGCTCATTACAGATGGTAATTCCATCATTAGAACAAAAGTAAGTATTTACGTTTTATTAGTTTTTAGGAGGACATTATGCCTAGAAAAGTTTCGCTAGAACGAACAAGAAATATTGGTATTATGGCCCACATTGACGCAGGTAAAACAACCACCACCGAGCGTATTCTTTACTACACCGGTGTTAACCACAAGATTGGTGAAACCCACGACGGTTCAGCAACTATGGACTGGATGGCACAGGAGCAGGAGAGAGGTATTACCATCACTTCTGCTGCTACTACCTGTTTTTGGAAAGACCATCGTATCAATATTATCGACACTCCCGGACACGTTGACTTCACCGTTGAAGTTCAGCGTTCATTGAGAGTTCTCGACGGCTCTGTTACAGTTCTCTGTGCAAAGGGCGGCGTTGAGCCTCAGTCCGAAACAGTTTGGAGACAAGCTGACGATTACAAAGTACCCCGTATGATCTATGTTAACAAAATGGACATTATGGGTGCTGATTTCTACAATGTTCTTAGCATGGTAAAGGAACGCTTCCAATGTAACGCTGTTCCGATTCAGCTTCCTATCGGTTCTGAAGATACCTTTAAGGGTATTGTAGACCTTCTTAACAACAACGCTCTCGTTTATTACGACGATATGGGTGTTGATGTGCGCGTGGAAGAAATTCCCGACGAAATGAAGGAATTAGCCGAAAAATACAGAAGTGAGCTTATTGAGTCCATTGTTGAACAGGACGAAGAGCTTATGGAAAAGTATTTTGAAGGTGTTGAGCCTACAGTAGAAGAGATGAAGAAAATCATTCGTAAGGCAACTATTGCCGGTGAAATGGTTCCCATCTGCTGCGGTACTTCATACAGAAACAAGGGTGTTCAGCCTTTGCTCGACGCTATTGTTGACTTTATGCCCGCACCTACTGACGTTGAGGCTATTAAGGGTGTTAACCCTGATACTGAAGAGGAAGAGGTTAGACATTCTTCCGATACTGAGCCTTTCGCAGCACTTGCATTTAAAATTGCTACTGACCCCTTTGTTGGTAAGATTTGCTTCTTCCGCGTATATTCGGGTTCTGTAGATGCAGGCACAACTGTATACAACTCCGTAAAGGATAACAAAGAAAGACTCGGCCGTATTCTTCAGATGCACGCCAACCATCGTGAGGATATCGATACCTGTTATGCAGGTGATATCGCCGCTGCTGTTGGTCTTAAGAATACAACCACAGGTGATACTCTCTGTGATGAGAAGCATCCCGTTATTCTTGAATCTATGAACTTCCCGGATCCCGTTATCCGTGTTGCTATCGAGCCTAAAACCAAGGCTGGTCAGGAAAAGATGGGCTTAGCTCTTGCTAAACTCGCAGAAGAAGACCCCACCTTCAGATGTTATACTGATGAAGAAACCGGTCAGACAATTATTGCCGGTATGGGTGAGTTGCACCTTGAAATCATCGTTGACCGTCTCCTTCGTGAATTTAAGGTAGAGGCCAATGTTGGTAAGCCTCAGGTTGCTTACAAAGAAACTATCCGCAAATCTGCCGATGTTGATGAAAAATACGCACGTCAGTCCGGTGGTAAGGGTCAATACGGTCATGTTAAAATCACCGTTGAGCCTAACGAAACCGGTAAAGGCTACGAATTTATCAACAATATCGTGGGCGGTGCTATTCCTAAGGAATATATCCCTGCAGTTGATGCCGGTATTAAGGGCGCAATGCAGTCCGGTGTATTAGCAGGCTACCCCGTAGTTGACGTAAAGGTTACTCTTTACGACGGTTCTTACCACGAGGTTGACTCTTCTGAAATGGCATTTAAGATTGCCGGTTCTATGGCATTCAAGAGTGCTTGCCGCAAGGCAGATCCTGTTATTCAGGAGCCTATAATGAAGGTAACTGTTATCGTTCCCGAAGATTATATGGGCGATGTTATCGGTGACCTTAACTCCCGTCGTGGCGAGATTCAGGGCTTTGAAGACAGAATCGGCGGTGTTAAGCAGATTAACGCACGCGTTCCCCTTAGCGATATGTTCGGTTACGCTACCGACCTCCGTTCCAAGACTCAGGGACGCGGTCAGTATGTAATGGAACCCGATGGTTACAAAGAGGTTCCCAAGAGCATCGCAGAGAAGATCATTGCTTCCAGAACAAAGCAGGATTAAATTTCTCATAAAAACTACTTGCAATTTACGCAATAATTTGTTAAAATGCAGTTAAGCAGATTGCATGCAAAATAATTTCTTAAATTTAAGGAGGAAATTCCAATGGCAAAAGAAAAATTTAACAGATCCAAGCCGCACGTTAACATTGGTACTATCGGCCACGTTGACCACGGTAAGACAACTCTTACAGCAGCTATCACAAAGACCCTTTCTCTTAAAGGTCAGGCTCAGTTCGAAGACTACGCAAACATCGACAAGGCTCCCGAAGAGAGAGAGCGTGGTATCACAATCAACACCGCTCACGTTGAGTACGAGACCGACAACCGTCACTATGCTCACGTTGACTGCCCCGGACATGCTGACTATATCAAGAACATGATCACCGGTGCTGCTCAGATGGACGGTGCTATCCTCGTTATCGCTGCTACTGATGGTCCTATGGCTCAGACTAAGGAACATCTCCTTCTTGCTCGTCAGGTTGGCGTTCCTTACATCGTAGTATTTATGAACAAGTGCGATCAGGTAGACGACGAAGAACTCCTCGAGCTCGTTGAGATGGAAATCCGCGAGACTCTCGACAAATATGAGTTCCCCGGCGACGATACCCCCATCATCAAGGGTTCTGCTCTTAAGGCTCTTGAGGCTTCCGACGATTTGAGCGATGCTGCATACGCTCCTATCATTGAACTTATGGCTGCTGTTGACGAGTACATTCCTACTCCCGACCGTAAAGCAGACCAGCCCTTCCTTATGCCTGTTGAAGACGTATTCACCATCAGCGGTCGTGGTACCGTTGCTACCGGTAGAGTAGAACGTGGTCAGCTTAAGCTCAACGACGAAGTTGAAATCGTTGGTCTTAAAGAAGAAAAGGCTAAGACTGTTATCACTGGTATCGAAATGTTCCACAAGCTTCTCGATTACGCTGAGGCTGGTGACAACATCGGTGCTCTTCTCCGTGGTATTGCTAGAACTGATATTGAGCGTGGTCAGGTTATCTGTGCTCCTAACTCAATTCAGCCTCACACCAAGTTCCATGGTCAGGTTTACGTTCTTACCCAGGCTGAAGGTGGCCGTCATAAGCCCTTCTTCACCAACTATCGTCCTCAGTTCTATTTCAGAACTACCGACGTTACAGGCGTTATCTCTCTTCCCGCTGGCGTAGAGATGTGTATGCCTGGTGATAACGTAGAGATGGATGTTGAACTCATCACTCCTATCGCTATCGAAGAAGGTCTTCGCTTCGCTATCCGTGAAGGTGGCCGTACCGTTGGTTCAGGTGTTGTTACAGCTGTTCAAGGTTAATTAAACCAAAATTATTAAGCATCTGCTCAAAAGCGAGCAGATGCTTTTTTGGCATATTCAATAAAAATGCAGTTAAAAAATTCTGCCGATTTTGCACTTTTTTGGTCTCGACTTTCATTGACAATTATTTTAATCTATGGTATAATTTTTTTGGAATTTTTTAAGTTCTTTGAAACTGACGGATTGAGTGGTGAACCACATGAATCAGAGAACGTATATTGTCGACCGTCTGGGCATTTCTAACCTACTAAGGGGTTAGTGTGTCCGTTTTTTATTTTAAAATAATAAATACAGCATTTTCAGGAGGATTTAAAATGAAAAAGGTAGCAATTATTATGGGAAGCGACAGTGATCTTCCAATAGTAGGTAAGGCAGTAGATACTTTAAAGGGTTTAGGAATTCCGTATGAAGTTCATATTTATTCTGCTCACCGAACCCCTGTGGAAGCCCGTGATTTTGCAGTTAATGCCAGAGCAAACGGATTTGGTGCAATTATCGCCGCCGCAGGAATGGCAGCCCATTTGGCAGGTGCAATTGCCGCCAATACAACCCTGCCCGTAGTAGGCATTCCTTGTAAATCCTCTAACCTCGACGGTATAGATGCTCTTCTTTCCACCGTTCAGATGCCTACGGGTATCCCAGTTGCAACCGTTGCTATTAACGGCGGTGCTAATGCAGCACTCCTTTGTGCACAGATTTTAGCAGTTAGTGACGAGGAGCTTGCCGCAAAGCTAGATGCAAAGCGCGTTAGTGATGCACAAGCAGTTTTAGAAAAAGATGCGAAAATAGGCGCACAGTACAATGGTTAATAAACAAATTCACAAATAAAAGTTTATATAAATAATTCTCAATAACAAGGAGCAGAGGTATGGGAGGCTTTTTTGGAGCTGTTACTAAAGACAGTGCCTTATCAGATGTATATTTCGGAACCGATTATCATTCCCATTTAGGAACACGTCGTGCAGGTATCGCGGTGTTCGATAGAGAAATAGGTCTGCAAAGGGATATACACAACATCGAAAACGCACCGTTTAGAACAAAATTTGCAGATCTGTTTACAGAAATGAGAGGCTTTGCAGCAATCGGTTGTATAAGCGATCACGATCCGCAGCCGCTTCTCATCAGATCAAATATTGGCACATATGCGGTTTGTATGATTGGCGTAATCAACAATTCCGACGAATTGATTAACGGATATCTTAAGAGTTCAGGTGGCGGCCATTTTGATGCAATGACAGGCGGTGCAGTTAATTCAACCGAGCTTTTAGCCGCCCTTATAAATCAAAAGGATAATTTTGTAGAGGGTATTAAATTCGCGCAAGAATCCATAAAGGGCTCAGCCTCAATCTTGATACTTACCGATGAGGGTAAAATAATTGCCGCCCGTGATAAGTTGGGAAGAACCCCCGTTCTTATAGGAAAAAGGGAAGAAGGATATAGCGTTGCCTTCGAATCCTTTGCATATAAAAAGCTTGGCTACGAGGATGAAAAGGAATTAGGTCCCGGTGAAATAGTGGAGCTTACAGCTGAAAGTTGCACACAACTTTCACAACCTGGAGAAAAAATGCGCATTTGCTCCTTCCTTTGGAGTTATTACGGTTATTCAACCTCTACTTATGAAGGTGTTAATGTTGAGGTTATGCGTTATATAAACGGCAAGATTTTAGCTAAGGCCGACAAGGAAACTCACTCTGCCGATGATGTCGATTATGTTGGTGGTGTTCCTGATTCAGGCACACCTCACGCAATAGGCTATGCAAATGAGAGTGGCAAGCATTTTGCCCGCGCATTTATTAAATATACTCCTACCTGGGCGCGTAGCTTCATGCCCGCCTCTCAAAAGGAAAGAAGCCGAATTGCGAAAATGAAGCAAATTCCTGTGCACGAGCTTATTCAAGATAAAAGCTTGCTTTTTGTTGACGATTCAATAGTTAGAGGAACTCAGCTTAAGGAAACGGTAGATTTTCTTTATACCAATGGTGCAAAGGCAGTGCATATGCGTTCAGCTTGTCCGCCAATTATGTATAACTGTAAATATCTTAACTTCTCTCGCGGCAGAGATGAAATGGACCTTATTGCCCGCCGTGTTATCCACGAGCTTGAGGGTGAAGAGGGTGTTAAGCATATTGATGAATACAGTAACTCCAATACAGAACGCGGTAAAGCACTGAGAAATGCAATTTGTAAAAAATTCAATTTTGATTCCCTTGATTTTCAGTCCATCGACGGTATTATCAAAGCCATCGGCTTAGACCCCGACAAGCTTTGCACCTATTGCTGGACAGGCAAAGAATAGTAAATACATTAAAAGGATACGGTGAAAATTATGATTAACTCTAAGTCTGAAAGCTACGCAGCAGCGGGTGTTGATATTACAGCAGGTTATCGTTCGGTAGAGCTTATGAAAAAGCATATTGCAAGAACTAAAAACGAAGGTTGCCTCGACGATGTAGGTGGTTTCGGCGGTTGCTTCGGTTTGGACCTCACAGGCATAACCGAGCCTGTTCTGGTTTCAGGCACCGACGGTGTTGGCACCAAAATCAAACTCGCAATGTTGCTTAATAAACACAACACTATTGGTATCGACTGCGTTGCTATGTGTGCAAACGATATTATCTGCTGTGGCGCAAAGCCTCTTTTCTTCCTTGATTACATTGCCTGTGGCAAGAACTACCCCGAAAAGATTGCCGATATCGTAAGCGGTGTGGCAGAGGGTTGTGTTCAGGCAGGATGTGCCCTTATAGGCGGCGAAACCGCAGAACATCCCGGACTTATGCCGGAGGAGGATTACGATTTAGCAGGTTATTGCACAGGTGTTGTTGATAAATCTAAGATATTGGATAAAAATACCGTTGCTGATGGCGATATAGTAATCGCCCTTGCATCCACCGGTGTCCATTCCAACGGTTTCTCACTTGTGCGTAAGGTTTTTGATATTGAAAATGCAGATTTAACCGCCCCCGTTGCAGAGCTTGGCGGTAAATCACTGGGCGAAACCCTTCTCACCCCCACCAAGATGTACGTTAAATCTATGCTGGCTTTAATGGAAGAGGTTAAGGTAAAGGCAGTTTCTCACATAACAGGCGGCGGCTTTTACGAGAACATACCTCGCGCATTGCCCAGTGGCAAGAGCGTAAAGGTAGACAAGAGCGCACTTAAGATACTTCCTATATTCGAATATATAGCCAAGGTTGGAAACATTCCTGAGCGGGATATGTTCAACACCTTTAATATGGGTGTAGGTATGAGTGTTGTAGTGGCTTCTGAAGACGCTGAAAAATCTCTTGAAATACTGCGGGCAAACGGTGAGGATGCCTACATAATCGGCGAGATAGTTTCCTCAGACGAAGGTGTTATTTTATGATAACTAATAAAAAAATCGTGGTTTTGGTTTCGGGCGGAGGCACAAACCTACAAGCTCTTATAGATGCCGAAAAGCTAGGGGAGTTAGGCTCTGGTAAAATCACCTGTGTTATAGCTTCTCGCGAGGATGCTTATGCACTGACCCGTGCCGAAAAGGCAGGCATTAAAACCCGAACACTTGTCAGAAAGGATTATTCTGATATTGCCGCTTATAGCAAGGCTATGCGGGATACTCTTTTGGAAGAAGAGGCTGATTTGGTTGTTTATGCGGGCTTCATGACCATTTTGGATGAACAGGTTTGTGACGCCTTTAAAAATAAGATGATAAATGTTCACCCCGCCCTTATCCCTTCTTTTTGCGGAAAAGGCTTTTACGGTCTTCATGTCCACGAAGAGGCGTTAAAAAAGGGAGTAAAGGTATCAGGAGCAACGGTGCATTTCGTTACCGCTGAATGCGATGCAGGGCCTATAATTTTACAAAAGGCGGTAGAGGTCTTAGAGGGTGATACCCCCGAAACTCTGCAAAAAAGAATTATGGAGCAGGCGGAGTGGAAGATTCTTCCTCTTGCGGTAAAGCTTTTTTCAGAAGGGAAAATAACCGTAAAAGACGGCAAAACAATAATTGAACAATAATTAAAGGGTATTTTCAATAATCGAAAGGAATTTGCAGCTATGGAAATTAAAACTATTGCTAACGAACTAAACTCTTTAGGCTATCACGGCAGAGGAATAATAATCGGTAAAAGCGCCGACGGCAAAAAGGCTATCACCGCCTATTTCATAATGGGCAGAAGTGAAAACAGCCGAAACAGAATCTTTGTGGAGGATGGCGATGGCATACGCACCAAGGCGTTTGATGAGAGCAAAATGACCGACCCCCATCTTATAATTTATGCACCCGTGCGCGTTCTTGGCAATAAAACCATTGTTACCAACGGTGATCAAACCGACACCATTTACGAGCTTATGGACAAGCAAATGACCTTTGAGCAGTCTCTCCGTACCCGTGAGTTTGAGGACGATGCACCTAATTTCACCCCAAGAATTTCGGGTATTATTCGATTAGAAAATGGGGATATGAACTATGCAATGTCTATTTTAAAATCCGCCGAAGGCGATGGTTCTTCCTGTCAGAGATACAACTATGCATATTCCAACCCACTGCCCGGCAAGGCAAAGTTTATCCACACCTATAAATGCGACGGAAATCCTCTACCCAGCTTTGAGGGTGAGCCCAAAACCTTAGAGCTTCCCGATACAGATATTGATTCTTTAACTCAGCTTATTTGGGAAAATCTTAATGAAGATAACAAGGTTTCCCTTTTTGTAAGATACATAGATTTAGCCACAGGAAACCACGAGTCCCGTATAGTTAATAAGAACAAATAAACGGAGTGTCGTATAGAAAGGAAAAGCGAAATGAAAGAATTTGAATTAAAATATGGCTGCAACCCCAATCAGAAGCCATCTAAAATCTTTATGGAAGATGGTAGGGAATTACCTATTGAAATTTTAAGCGGTAAACCCGGATATATCAATTTTTTGGATGCTTTCAATTCCTGGCAGTTAGTTAAAGAAATTAAGGAAGCGCTTGGTATGCCTGCGGCTACCTCCTTTAAGCATGTAAGCCCTACCTCTGCCGCAGTTGGCACGCCTCTTTCTGCAAAGCTTAAAAAAGCCTGCTTTGTAGATGATATTGAGGGTCTTGACGATTCTCCTCTTGCTTGCGCATATGCCCGTGCAAGGGGTACAGACAGAATGTCCTCCTTTGGAGATTGGATTGCTCTTTCAGATGTTTGTGATAAAACCACTGCAACAATCATAAAGCGGGAGGTTTCCGACGGTATTATTGCCCCCGGTTATACAGACGAGGCTCTTGAAATTCTTAAATCCAAGAGAAACGGCAACTACAACATAGTTAAAATTGATCCTGATTATGTTCCTGCAGAATTAGAGCGTAAGCAGGTATACGGAATAACCTTCCAGCAGGGCAGAAATGAATTCAAAATAAACAACGAATTACTTCAAAATATTGTAACAGAGAACAAGATTTTACCTGATGAAGCAAAACGCGATTTGATTATTTCTCTTATTACCTTAAAATACACACAGTCCAATTCTGTTTGCTATGCGGTAGACGGTCAGGCGATAGGTGTTGGTGCAGGCCAGCAGTCAAGAATTCACTGCACAAGGCTTGCGGGCACTAAGGCTGATACATGGCATCTCCGTCAGCACGATAAGGTGTTAAGCCTTCCTTTCTTGCCAAGCTTAGGCAGAGCCGACCGCGATAATGTTATCGACGGATATATCAATAAGAATGAAGAGGACGTTTGTGCCGACGGTATTTGGCAGAAGTATTTCACTCATCAGCCCGAACCTCTTACCGAGGCAGAAATTAAGGAATATCTCGGTAGTATCAGTGGTGTATCGGTAGGCTCCGATGCATTCTTCCCATTCTCAGACAATATTGAACGCGCTAAGAGAAGCGGTGTTTCTTATATTGCAGAGCCCGGCGGTTCGATCCGTGATGATGTAGTTATAGATTGCTGTAATAAATACGGCATAGCTATGGCATTTACAGGCATGCGTTTATTTCATCATTAACTGTGTGAATATTTACACTTGTCGGAGGTAAATTTAATGAATATTCTTCTTGTTGGCGGTGGCGGCAGAGAACACGCTATCATCAAGAAATTAAATGAAAACAAAAACATTAAAAAGATATATGCACTCCCCGGCAACGGCGGTATGATCGACGATGCCGAGTGCGTTGCAATCGGTGTTAAGGATATTAACGGCATTGTTGAATTTGCAAAATGCCACGATATTGATTACGCTGTTGTGGCACCCGATGACCCGCTGGTATTAGGTGCAGTAGATGCCCTTCAGGAAATCGGTATACCCTGCTTTGGTCCTAATAAAGCAGCGGCTATAATCGAGGGCAGTAAGGTTTTCTCAAAAAATCTTATGAAAAAGTATAATATCCCTACCGCAGGTTATGAGGTGTTCGGTAACGCGGAGGATGCGTTGAAATACATAGAAACTGCCGACATCCCCATAGTTGTAAAGGCAGACGGATTGGCTTTGGGTAAGGGCGTTATAATAGCCGAAACCCGTGAGCAGGCAGTGGATGCTATCCGTTCTATTATGGAAGACAAAATGTTTGGCGATAGTGGAAACAATATAGTTATCGAGGAATTTTTAACGGGTCCTGAGGTGTCGGTCCTGAGTTTTACAGACGGCACAACCGTTGTCCCTATGATATCTTCTATGGACCACAAGCGCGCCCTTGACGGTGACTGCGGACTTAATACAGGCGGTATGGGTACAATAGCTCCCAATCCCTATTACACTGAGGAAATCGCCAAAGAATGTATGGATACAATTTTCCTGCCCACCGTTAACGCTATGAAGGCAGAGGGCAGGGAATTCAGAGGTTGTCTTTACTTCGGTCTTATGCTCACGCCAAAAGGTCCTAAGGTTATTGAATATAACTGTCGTTTCGGCGACCCCGAAACTCAGGTTGTGTTGCCTTTACTCGAGAGTGATTTGCTCACAGTTATGCAGTCGGTAACAAATGGCACATTAGCTGAAACTGAGGTAAAATTCAGCCAAAAGCACGCAGCTTGTGTTGTTATGGCTTCAAAGGGTTATCCTCAGAGTTATGATTCAGGCTTTGAGTTAAAAATTGAAGACGAGGTTAAAAACACCACCTTCGTTGCAGGCGCTAAAATCAGTAATGATAAGCTAGTAACTGCAGGGGGTAGAGTTTTAGGTGTTACTGCCGTTGGCAACACATTAGAAGAAGCAATTACTAATGCATATAAAAACACCGAAAAGGTTCATTTTGATAATAGCTTTATGCGTTCTGACATAGGTGCTAAGGCATTAAAGGCATATAAGGAGGGCTAAAAATTGGTATATAGAGTTTTTGTTGAAAAGAAAAAAGAACTTGCCCACGAGGCAAATGCGCTTCTTAACGATGCACGCACATTACTTGGCATAAAAAATCTTCAAAGTGTTCGTATTATCAATCGCTACGATGCTGAGAATATATCGGAAGAGCTTTTTGAAAAGGCTAAGAATACGGTTTTTTCTGAACCGCAGCTGGATATAGTTTCAGATAGCATTGAGTATGAAAATTCATATGTGTTTGCGGTGGAGTATTTACCTGGTCAATTTGATCAGCGCGCAGATTCTGCGGCACAATGTATTCAGATAATCTCTCAGGGTGACCGACCCCTTATCAAAACAGCTAAGGTGTATGTTTTAGAGGGCAAGCTCAGTGATGAGGATATAGCAGAAATCAAAAAATATGTTATCAATCCTGTTGAAGCCAGAATTGCCGAGCTTTCAAAGCCCGAATCCTTAAAAACAGAGTATGAAATTCCCACTTCTGTTGCCACTCTTGACGGATTTATAGATTTGGACAAAGAGGGGCTTGCCGATTTCGTAAAGAGTTATGGTCTTGCAATGGATAACGACGATATTGCGTTCTGTCAGGAATATTTCAAAAGTGAAAATCGTAATCCGACAATCACTGAGATCCGTATGATAGATACCTATTGGTCAGACCACTGCCGTCACACCACTTTCTTAACAACCATCGACAGTGTTAAGTTTCACGACGAGCTTTTGCAAAAGGCATACGACGATTATGTAAAAACCAGAGCAGAGCTTGGCAGAACAAAGCCTGTTAACCTTATGGATATAGCAACCATTGCCACAAGATACTTAAAGGCAACCGGCAAGCTTCCAAAGCTAGATGAATCAGAAGAAATCAATGCCTGTACCGTTAAAATCGATGTGGATGTAGATGGAAAAACTGAGCCTTGGCTGCTTTTATTTAAAAATGAAACCCA
>JAZNRT010000074.1:0-2607 GCA_045590875.1 Acutalibacteraceae bacterium | reverse complement strand
GGACATTTTGTGAACCTTATAAATGGTAGCGGTGCAGAGCTAATTACTAATATTTGTCAGGTTGTATCTGCTATTGCAATAGGCTTTCTGTTTGTGGCTTTGTTCCATAAAACTAAAAGCTTGTGGGCCCCGATTATCGCTCACACCGTTATCAATTCGCTTAGTGCCTTTGCCGTAGATATTACGAACACACAGCAAATTATTACGTCCGCCGTTATCTCGGTTATTGCGGTAATTTATGGAATGTTTATATTAAGATATAGAGGAAAAGAATATGCAGAAGATTAAGATAACCGTTATGCGAAAAGCACGGTATGATGATTTAATTGAAAAGTTTGAAAACCCTATTGAACACGCTTGCGATTTAAAGGAAGGTCAGGTGTTTGTTTGTGAAGGTTGGCAAAAGCCTGATGGTTTTTGTGACAGTGCGTGGGAGAGCGTTTCACCATTTGTAATGACGCTTGCTCACGGTGGCGAAAACTTTTATGACGGATGGATGAAGAATCCGAAATCTGCAATGATTTCTTGCAATGACGGTTTCCGTCCTGTAAGTTTTTTAATTGAAGTTGTTGAATAAGGAGAATATTATGCTAAAATTTATCTGCTACCCAAAATGTACCACTTGCCAAAGAGCAAAGAAGTGGTTGGATGATAGTAAAATAGATTATGAATTAAGGGATATTAAACTCGATAATCCCTCACTTGAAGAGTTAACTGACTGGTATAACAAAAGCGGATTGCCGATTAAGAAATTCTTTAACACAAGTGGTCTGCTTTATAAGTCATTAGACCTTAAAAATAAATTGCCCCAAATGACCGAGGATGAAATGCTTAAACTTCTTGCAAAAGACGGTATGCTTGTTAAAAGACCATTGCTTATAAGCGATGATTATGTACTTGTTGGTTTTAAGGAAACTGAGTGGGAAAATATAAAATAATTTGTCGCTTGGCGGGCGACCTAACCTCTCTTTTATTGGTGTACAATTGTGACATCAAATGAAAGAGAGGTTTTCTATTATGAAAAACAACATTACTGAACTCGTATTTATTTTGGACCGAAGTGGTTCTATGTCGGGGCTTGAGAGCGACACAATCGGCGGTTTTAACTCAATGATTGAAAAGCAGAAGAAAGAGGATACCCCTTGCTATGTATCTACAATTCTGTTTAGTGGTGAAAGTGAGGTTATTCATGACCGAGAAAAACTTGGCGAGATTCAGCCGATGACCGATAGAGATTATGTCGTTGGCGGATGTACTGCGCTAATTGATGCTATTGGCGGCGCAATTCACCATATCGGTAACATTCATAAATATGCTCGTCCTGAGGATGTACCTGAGCACACAATGTTTGTTATTACCACCGACGGTCAGGAAAATGCAAGTCATAAGTACACAAGCGAACAGGTCAAAAAGATGATTGAGCGACAAAAAGAAAAATACGGATGGGAGTTTCTTTTCATTGGTGCGAACATTAATGCAGTTGAAACAGCGGCACGTTATGGCATTGATAAAGACCGAGCAGTAAATTACAACGCAGACGGTGAGGGTACGCATATTCTTTATGAGTCGGTTGCTAAAGCAGTTTGTAATGTCAGAGCAAGCACACCGCTTGAGGCAAATTGGAGTGAAGAGATTAACGCGGACTATCAGCGAAGAGGTAAAAAGAATAAGTAATCAGTTTTAAAGACAAAAGAGGCCTGTACCAAAATGTGGCACAGACCTCAACTGCATGTATGGACAATAATATGAACTCGCCATTTAAGATTGATATGGCTCTAAATATGACCTTCACATCACATAACGGTATGATGCAGAATATGAACAATACCCTTTATAGACAATGGCTCTTAATATGATATAGCTCCGTTGGAATAATATGCTGTTAAATATGAACCGATGTGTGTTGTTCAAGTATGGACTTATATATGATTCTCTTCCGTCCTTGCGTTCTCCTATGCTTATAGGAATTATTATAAAGAGAAGTGAGGCAGAATATGAACTGTATGGAAATATAACTGTATGCGGCAAAATATGATACGATTTAACCGCAATTTACTTGAAGTCGGAGGTAAGGCGAAACCTCCCGAAAACGTTAACCAGTTTTGCAATTCTCTTTTCTCCCTTTAAGGTTAATTTTTGAAAAAGATATCTTATCGGGGTTGTATCCTGAAGAATCCATATGTTTTTTAATCTAAAAGTCGAAATATGATGGATTTTTCGTAAATAAGCTTAATTTTCATTAATTATATGATTCAAAAAAATTACTTAAGAGATTGATTTACATTTTGTGATGATAAAGATTTCGAGAGTTTTTTGCGTTGATTTTACCTTTGAAATGTCTTTCTTTTACGAAGCAAAAAATGACACTCTAATTTATGCTTTACTTTCTTTTTAAGGTTTAGAGTGTCATACTTTCTGTTATATATGACAATAAGATGTTTGACATTTTGAGGTTGACAAGAGGGGGAGCAATCTGAGCATCCCAAAGGGATGGTCATTTTAAAATCTTTAAATGAAAGTCATCTCAAAAATATCTCGAAATGTAAGTGAATCAATCGCCCGAAATGATAATCATTTGTTCTCTCAAAAACGACAGTGCCGAGTCAT
>JAZNRT010000073.1:0-22514 GCA_045590875.1 Acutalibacteraceae bacterium | reverse complement strand
CGCACCAAAAATCACTCAAAATTCTTCTCATTTTGGGTCGCAGAATTTTAAAGGAGAGGATTTTTGCCTGTGCGAGGCATAAAACGCAGCCAATACTTTTCGTATTGGCGAGTATTTTAACAAAGCAAAGGCGGAAATCCCCCCTTTAAAATCGGGTTCAGATTATTCGTGTTTGCTTAAGGTAACAAGAGTTGAACACATTGCGGTTTTAAGGCGTTTTGGTTTATTTCTTTTCGGCAAGCTTTGCTGCTATTTCTGCCAAATCTTCTTTAGAATAGTATTCAATAGTGATGGTGCCCTGATCCTTTTTGCGAGAGCCCTCGATTTTTACCCGTCTGCCAATGTCGTTTTTAAGGGCAATTTCCATTTCGCGGTAGTAATTATCTAACTTCTGAGGTGTCTTTTTTGCGGTTTCGGGCCGTTTTTTGCCCAATCTTTCAAGCTCGCGAACTGTGGCACCCTTTTGCGCCATCACAACCGCCTTTTCCCTAAGCTCTGGGTCTTCAATCGAAAGAATTGCTCTGCCGTGACCTGCGGAAAGCTCGCCAATTTTGATAAGCTCTAAAATATCGTCGGGAAGAGAGAGCAAGCGCACAGCATTTGCCACCGCCGAACGGGATTTTCCGCACCTTTCTGCCACAAGCTCTTGTGTGAGGGAAAAATTATCCATAAGATATTTGTAGCCCGCCGCCTCTTCAATTGGGTTTAAATCCTCCCTCTGAAGATTCTCTATCATAGCCAGTTCCATAGCCTCGCCGTCGGACATTTCGCGGATTACAACCGAAACCTCTTCAATTTCTGCCATTCTGCAGGCTCTCCAACGTCGTTCACCCGCTACTAGCTGATAGCCGCCCTCAGGTAGGGGGCGCACAAGCAAGGGCTGAATTAAGCCGTGCTTTGAAATGCTGTCGGCAAGAGCCGCCAAAGCCTCTTGGTCAAACTCCTTACGGGGTTGGTCCCGATTGGGCTCAATTTCCGATACTCTAAGGGTTACGGGGCTGTTATTATCTAAAAAATTTTCTGCAAACAGAGAATCAAAGCCTCTGCTCAATCCGCCTTTTTTTGCCATATTTGTCGCCTTACCTTTCATATTCTGTGGTTTTGGATGTTGTTTTCCTCTAGATGCCAGATTATAGTTGATGTTAAAACTACATACTACCGATTTGGCATCTAAAATCTAATATCTACTATTATGTTCTTTTTGCTTTTTTCAAAAATTCCTTGCCAAGCTTATTATAGGCATCTGCGCCCTTGCCCTTGGCATCGTAATACTGAATAGGCACGCCGTAGCTGGGCGCTTCGCTAATTCGTACAGAGCGGGGAATCACTGTGGAATAAAGCTTTTTTGCAAAAAACTTTTTAACCTCTGCCACAACCTGTTGGGTAAGATTAAGCCTGCCGTCGAACATTGTAAGCACTATTCCTTCCAACTCCAACGAGGGATTATAAAGGCGCTTAACCTCGCGGACAGATGCCATAAGCTGAGACAGCCCTTCCATAGCAAGATATTCGCACTGCAGCGGCACCATAAATGTATCGGCGGCACAAAGACCGTTTATGGAAACAAGACCTATTGACGGGGGACAGTCTATAAATATGTAATCATAGCTGTCGCAAAGCTTTGCCAAAGCCTTTTTAAGTTGAGATTCCCTATGCTCCACATTGATTAGCTCAACCTCTGCGCCTGCAAGCTCGCGGTTTGAGGGTATAAGGTCTAAATTCTTGAATTTTGTTTTTATAATTGCGCTGTGGGGCTCGGAATTGCCCACAAGCACATCATAAGAGGAATGGGTTAGATTGCGTTTGTTTATACCAAAACCGCTTGTGGTGTTGCCCTGCTGGTCGATATCTACAACCAAGGTTTTTTTGCCCAAAAGGCCCACAGCGGCAGAAAGATTAACGGCGGTGGTTGTTTTACCCACTCCGCCCTTTTGATTAAAAATTGCTATAATTTTTGCCAAAATGCATTTACCTCCGCCAAAATTTCTGTTTGATTTATTATCAGTATAACAAAATTTTCAGCATAAGTAAAGAGTTAGTTTTGCTATGATAATATATCTTTTAAATGCAATTCCTAAATGTTTTGATTAAAACTAGATTGATTTAATACTCTTTGCGAGCTTATGTTTCACGTGAAACATTGCGGTTTTACGGATTGTTTTCAAGGGTCACGCCCTTGTAGTAGTGCTTCAAAATTTCCTCGTAGGTGCTTCCCGCCTTTGCCATAAAATTGGCTCCGTTTTGGCTCATTCCAACACCGTGTCCGTAGCCTCGAACCGTAAAGGTTACGGTTTTTGATGTAACCTTTCTGTCGAAATTCGCCGAGCGCAGTGAAAAGGCGGCGCGAATCTGCTCGCCCGTTACTGTGGCTTCCCCACAGTTTAGTTCTAAAACTGTGCCGCAGTCGGTGGTCTTTGCTTCTGCCGATTTAAGCTGAGTCGCACTGATACCCAGTGTTTTAAGGGTTTCTTCCGCTTCGGCTATTGCAACACTCACCTTAGTTTCGTATTTTTCCGCTAGCTTGTCTCCCTCACTTTGGGATGACACAAGGTAGGGGATTGCCTTGCCCCAACAGCCCTCCGCGCTCTCGGTTTTTCCCGACGATATTGCGTGATATGCCGCAAGGATTGGCTTTCCCTCGTAGATTATAATTTTTTTCCACACCTCGTCCATAAGGCTTTTTAATTTTTCATCATATGCTTTTGCATTGCTGCCCCAATTCTTAAGTGCCTGCTCGCGACTTATGTATGCCTGACTTGTTTCCGGCTCTGTGGTTAAATCATAGTCGTTTTGTGCGTTGTTGTTAATGCAATAAAGGGTGTAGGTGTGCGCCGCCACAATCTGTGCCTTTATTGCCTCCTCGTGGTAAAGCATAGGGCACTCTCCGCAAACCACACCGTAAATATATTCGTACATATCCATTTTTTCGGTGGTTTTGGTTTTGGGGTTATACACCCGCACTGTTTCGGCACGCTTTTCTTCTTTGGCTGTTCCTGACGACACTCCGCTTTCTGTCTCCGCTTTGCTTTCGGTTGAGGAGCCAAAATCGGCAGGGGGCACATATCCCGCCCCCACAGGCTTTTTTTCACCGCTTTCCGTTTTCGGCAATGCCGCAAGGGGAAATATCAGCACAGTGAATATCAATATTACTATTACCAAGGTGTTAATTTTTCTCATATTTTACCGCCTTTTCTTCGTTTTTTATTGACATTTGCTTAAGAGTGAATTACAATGAATTGTAGTGTTTTGCTTTGTTAAAACACCGACAAATACTTTATTTATATTTATGCCAAGTTGTCCTAAATAATACCCATTTTGCAGATGTAAAGGAAAGATATTATGAAACATAAACACCTATTATTTATTTGCGGTGGCGGTGCGCTGTGCGTTACCATTCTTCGCGCCCTGCAGCTCTTAAATCTTATTGACGGAACCACAGGGTTTGAAAAAATCGGCTCACCTTATTTCGGGGCAAATATAATTGTTTACACCGTAATAGGGCTCATTTCGGTGGTTTCTTCGGTTTTAACCGCCTATCTCAGCAAACGGCAGCCTGTGTGCCCTCCCGATATGAGTCTTTCGCCCTCCCTTGCGGTTGTTTGCTTTATTATGGCGCTGTATTACCTCTGCTCAGCAGGTGTATATCTGCTCACAAGCCAAATGAAGCTTGGCACATTCGGGCTTTTATATATGCTTTTTTTACTGCTTAATGTTGTTTTTTATATTTTTTACGGAGCTTCCGCATTCGGCGGGGTAAAACTTCCGAAGCTTCTGTCTATAGCACCTATTTTGCTTGTGGGCTACAATCTTGTTTCCGCCTTTATAAGCTATACCGGTGTGGTTAATATTTCAGATAATATTTTCCAGTGTCTTTTCCTTTGCTCCGCCTTGTTTTTCTTTTTGCTACACGGCAAAATTCTTTCGGAGGTTGATATTCGCCGTTCAGCAAGGCTTATTTTCCCAACATCCTTGCTGGTGCTTTTGTTTGGCTGTGCCTCAGCCCTTTCGCCCATTATTGTTGGGATAATTGGCAAGGGAGCACTGCTTCACACCTCGCCTGTAGGCTTGATTGAGAACGTGTTTGTTCTGACCTATGCTTGCACCTTTACCTTTAACTTATACAAAAAGATATAGAGGTTTAAATAGTTTAATTTATTATTGTTAGATAGAGTAACAGCCCAAGGCAAAGCGCCTCGGGCTGTTACTCTGTATATGGGGATGAATATGGGTGGGTAATGTCATTGCGCGCCTTTCAGCGCTTTTGTATCTTAAAGGAGAATTCGTAATCTTCCTCGTTTTCTCTCTCTGTAAGGGATATTTCATAGCCCGATTTTTTTGCGGTTTCTTCCATTTTCTTAAAGCTATTCCTTAGCACCCGTATATCGCAGAATACCGCAGGTGTTGTGGTGTGTACAGGTTTTTCTGGGGTTGCCGCCGCTTTAATGTTCTTATCGCTGTCTTTCATTTTTAAGCTGTGGTCGATTATTAAATCCAGAGCTTTCGCTCTTTGCAAATCGTCGGAAATTTCCACCACCGCCCTTACCTGACGGATATTAAGCCCTGCATCACAGGTGGTTTTGCGTTGTTCGGGGGTGAGCCTTAGTATTTTTAAACGCTCGTTTAGTGCGTTTGGGTTAAGGCAAAGCCTTTCTGCAAGCTCAATTGGGCTCATACCGTGAGTTTCTAAAAGACTTGCTATTTCCTCTGCCTCTAAGAACATATCAAGGGGCTTTCTGTGGGTGTTTTCGATTAGAGAGAGGCTTTGTAGAAGGCTTTGGTCTTTAGGTTTTATTACTAAGCAGGGAAGTGTATGAATTCCCCCAAGCCTCGCCGCTATAAGTCGGCGTTCTCCCGAAACCAGTATATATTCGCCCTTGTCGTTTTGTGTTACGGTGAGGGGCTGTAAAACTCCGTTTGTGCGCATGCTTTCCGCTAAAAGGCCAAGCTCGTAGGTATCTTCACTTCGTTTGGTGCTTTTGTTAATCTTTATTTTTTGTGTGGGTATTTCATAAAGGTTATTGATTTTGCTTTTAAAATTAAATTTAAGTTTCTCCACTTTTGGTTTTCCTTTATGTTGCAAAAATTCCCTTTAAGAGAGAATTGCTTTTGTTTTTCCTTGTTTTCTCTCTGCAATTAAAGTTTAGGACAAATCCTTTATAAAATCAAGCAGAAAGTATCGACAAAAATCCGCAAAAAAACCGCTGTAACGCTTGGTTACAACGGTTTTTTTTGGATTTTTGCGGATATTCTGGGGAATTGTGGCGGAGTTTGCGAAATCTTTTTAACTTCACAAAATACTCTGGTGCCGCCGCTTTTGGGCAGTTCTTCTTGAAAGTTCTTTATTTCGCCGCCGCCCAGCTTTGCAATTGCTCTTTCTGCCGCTTCGGTTTCTTCGGGTGCGGCGGGACCTTTCATGGCAATAAATCTGCCACCGATTTTTACATAGGGCATACAGTATTCCGACAAAACATTAAGCCTTGCTACAGCACGGGCTGTGGCAATATCGTATTTACCCCTAAGTTCTTTTCTTTGTCCGCCCTCCTCGGCACGAAGATGCACTATTTCTGCGGTGAGGTCTAACTCCTTTAGTACCTCACTTAAAAAGACCAGACGCTTATTAAGGCTGTCTAAAAGGGTTAATTCAATATCGGGGCGGGCAATTTTCATTACCACTCCAGGGAAGCCTGCTCCCGTTCCCACATCTATAATCTTGGCATTTTTCCCTATTTTTGAATTTTTGAAAATCAGCAAACAGTCGAGAAAATGCTTGATTACTATCTCCTCAGGGTCGGTTATGGCGGTGAGGTTCATTTTCTCGTTCCTTTCTCTTAAAAGCTCTGAATACCTGATAAGGCGGTTTATAGCCCTATCGTCAAGCAGGAGCCCAAACTCAGCGGTTTGTTCCTTTAAAAAGTTGTATATTTCATTCATTGTTGGTTTGTGTGTTCCTTTTGTTTTTATCTAGATAAATAAGCATAACCGAAATATCGGCAGGGGAAACCCCCGAAATTCTTGATGCCTGACCTATGGAATGAGGCAAAATCTTCTTGAGTTTTTCTGCCGCTTCAAGCCTGAGTCCCAATATATCGTCATAGTCTATATCCTTAGGAATTATCTTGTTTTCCAAGCGTTTAAGGTCGTTCACCTGAAGCATCTGCCTTTTTATATAGCCCTCGTATTTAATTTCCACCTCTACCTTATCCCGAATTTCCCGGGAAAGCTCAGGGCGGTTTTTATCAAAGGGGGCGAGGTCGTCGTAGCCGATTTGGGGTCGGCACAGAAGCTCAGCCAATTTGCAGCCGGTAGAAAGGGGAGATGTTTCACGTGAAACAAGCAAATCGTTTATTCCGCATTTTGGCGAAATGGTGGTGGCTTTAAGCCTTTCGATTTCCCTTTCTTTCAGGTCTTTTCTTCTTAAAAACTCCTGCCATATTTCCTCGTTTATCAGTCCGTTTTCGTAGCCCTGTGGCATTAACCTTTCGTCGGCATTGTCCTGACGGAGAAGCAGGCGGTATTCACTTCGGCTGGTCATCATTCGGTAAGGGTCGGAGCAGCCTTTGGTTACAAGGTCGTCAATAAGAGTGCCTATATACGACCCGCTGCGGGGGAGTATCATTGGCTCTTCGCCCCTTATCGCCCTTACTGCATTTATGCCCGCAACCAAGCCTTGGGCGGCGGCTTCCTCGTAACCTGAGGAACCGTTGAACTGACCCGCACCGTAAAGACCGGAAAATTTCTTAGTCTCCAAGGTGGGGTAAAGGCTTAGAGGGTCAACACAGTCGTATTCAATAGCGTAGGCATTGCGCATAATCTGGCAGTTTTCCAAGCCCTCAATTGAATGGTAAATCTCAATTTGCACCTCTTCGGGCAGTGATGAGGACATACCCTGTAAATACATTTCTTCGGTATTGTCACCACAGGGCTCTACAAAAAGTTGATGCCTCTTTTTATCGGCAAAGCGCACTATTTTATCCTCAATACTGGGACAGTATCGGGGGCCAACACCTGTAATTTCTCCGCTAAAAAGGGGAGAACGGTGCAGATTATCTAAAATAATCTGCTTTGTTTTATCGTTGGTGTAGGCTATATAGCACACAGCCGTGTTGTCTTTAGGCTTTTTTGTGGTATAGCTGAAGGGTACAATTTCCTCGTCGCCCTCTTGAATTTCCATTTTTGAAAAATCAATACTGCTGCGAAGAACTCGTGCGGGTGTGCCGGTTTTGAATCGGCGCAAGGGAAGGCCTAGCTTTAAAAGACTTTCCGACAAGCGGTTGGCGGCATAGGTGCCGTCGGGTCCACCCTCAAAATTTACCTCTCCCACAAATATTTTACTTTGCAGATATACTCCCGTGCAGATTATCACCTTTTTAAATGTGTATTCCGCGCCAAGCGCCGTTACAACCTTCCACTGCCCCTCTTCGGTGGGCGAAATATCGGTGATTTCTGCCTGCTTTAAAATTAAATTTTCTTGCTTTTCCAATGCGTGCTTTGTATATTCCCCATAGGCTCGGCGATCAATTTGCGCCCTGAGGGAGTGCACTGCGGGGCCCTTGCCACGATTCAACATTCTGCTTTGAAGCATTGTTGCATCTGCCGCCTTGCCCATTTCACCGCCTAGGGCGTCTATTTCCCGCACCAGATGACCCTTTGCCGTTCCACCTATTGACGGGTTACACGGCAGGTTGCCTACCATATCAAGATTTATTGTAAATATAACGGTGGCTTCACCCATTCGCGCAGCTGCCAGCGCGGCTTCTATTCCCGCGTGCCCTGCGCCTATAACCGCCACCGAGTAGCTACCTGCCTTATAACTCATTTTTTCACATCCAATTACATTCAACTTAAATTTATATAGAAATTTTAAATGTATTTATATTTCACTTACACACTGTTGATTATACCAAATAGAATTTAACTCTTCAATAGTTTTTTATATTATTACTCTGTTTTTTGAATGTAAAACACCCCCAAAGGTTTGTATCCTTTAGGGGTGCGATTTTAAGAATAAATGTTTTATCGTTGATTTGTGTAAATTTATTACTCCTCAACCCTTGCCTCTTCTATAACCTTTTGGGCTATCATAGCGGGAGCCTCTTCATAGCGGGCAAATTCTATATTAAAGTTTGCCCAACCTTGAGTTATAGAGCGCATAGCGGTGGAAAAATCTCCCATTTCTCCCATTGGCACCTCTGCCACTATTTCCTTATATCTGCTGTCGTGAGGATTCATTCCCAGAACCCTTCCGCGACGCTTGGTGATATCTCCGATAACGTCACCCATATAATCGTCGGGAACATAAACGGTAAGTGTGCCTACCGGCTCTAAGAGCACGGGATTGGCGGTGGGTATACCTGCTTTATATGCAAGGGAAGCCGCCATTTTAAAGGACATTTCAGAGGAATCAACAGGGTGATAAGAGCCGTCTACAAGGGTAGCCTTGAGCCCTACCATTGGGTAGCCCGCAAGGGTTCCCTTTAGAATGCTGTCCCTCAGACCCTTTTCAACTGCGGGGAAGAAATTTTTAGGTACGGCACCACCGAACACCTTTTCTTCAAATATAAATTCTTCTTCGGTTGGCTCAAATTCAATCCATACATCACCGAACTGTCCGTGACCGCCCGACTGCTTTTTGTGTTTTCCCTGAACCTTAACCTTTTTGCGTATGGTTTCTCTATAGGCAACCTTTGGAGTTCTAAGCTCAATATCAACGCCGAACTTTGCCTTTAATTTGGTTTTAATTACATCTAAATGCTGTTCTCCAAGACCCGAAAGCACAGATTCCTTCGTTTCCTTATCAATGTAAAAATTGATGGTGGGGTCTTCCTCGCAAAGACGGTTAAGTCCCTGACCGATTTTTTCCTCGTCGCCCTTCTTTATTGGGTAAACTGCCATAGAAAGACAGGGCTTTTGGAACTCAGCCGATTTCAAATTAACCTTGCGGTTGGCATCGGTTAGTGTATCGCCTGTTATAACATTGCCAAGCTTTGCAACACAGCCTATGTCACCCGCTGTGAGCACGGTGGCATCTATCTGCTTGCCACCCTTTATATACATAACCTTCGAAAGCTTTTCTTCGGCTTCGGTGCGCATATTGTAAAGCTTTGAATCCTGCTTGAGACTTCCGCTTACAACCTTGAAATAGGAAAGCTTTCCAACAAAGGGGTCGGCAACGGTTTTAAATACAACCGCACTGGCGGGAGCAGATGGGTCTGCTTCAATTTCACCACCCTCGGCAGGATAGGCAATATCATTGGGTGCGGGGAACAAATCAACTATGTAGTCAACAAAGTGAGGCACGCCCTCGCCCTCGGCATTTATACCCGAAAATACAGGGCAGATTTCACCCTTTATAAAGCCCTGCTTTAAGGCATTCTTGATTTCACTTGCTGTAAGCTCTTCACCCTCAAAATATTTTTCCATAAGAGCTTCATCACTAGAGGCGGCGGCTTCAATCATAACTGTTCTGAGATTTTCAATATCTGCAGAGGCGGGTAATGCTGTTTCTTCATATTTAATTCCGCTGTATTTATACGCCTTGTTTTCGATTAAATCTATGTAGCATACAACCTCATCATTTTCTACAAAGGGAACAAATATGGGGCAAACTGCCGAGCCGTATTTACCTGTTAGCTGGCTCATTACCATATAAAAATGAGCGCGAGGGGAATTTAATTTACCAACAAAGAAGGCAACAGGCTTTCCATTTTTCTTTGCATTGTCGTAGCAAAGCTCACTGCCCACATTTAAGCCCGATTTACCCGAAAGGGCAATAACTACGGCATCTGAGGCTGTAAGTGCCTCGCTGACACCCGCTGTAAAATCAAAAAATCCGGGTGCATCTATAATGTTTATTTTATTATTTTTATATTCCGCGCCGTAGCAGGCGGCAGATATTGAACAGCCTCTCTTTTTCTCTTCCAAATCAAAATCCATAACGGTAGCACCGTCTGCAATATTGCCGATTTTGTCTATCTCGCCGCAGCTGTAAATAATTGCCTCAGCCAGAGTGGTTTTGCCCGAACTGCCGTGACCCAACACAGCAATATTTCTGATGTCCTTTGTTTCGTAGTTTTTCATTTTTTTAGGTACACCCTTTCTTAAAAAGCTAAAATGCTTTATTTTTTGTCATTCAAACAACAATTTTCTACAAAATTTAGTTAAATTGCATAAAATAAATTAAATTTCTTAGTTGTTTTAATTGATTATTCACATTATATCACAGTGATATTATATTTTCAATACCCAAGCCATACATTTTTATATTTTATTTTAATTAGAAAGCAATTATGTGTTTTGTCTCTTATTTTTTTGCAACAAAATATCCTTTTTCTTTGATGTTGATTTTTAACTCTTTTTGTTAGTCGTTTTTTATAATGCTGAATTTTGCGTTCTTTTGCCCTTTTTTTAATCTTTTTTGATTTTTTAGGGTAAAAAGTCTTGCTAAACTTTTAAATATATGTTATTATATATTATGTATTATTATATAAGATAGATATATAGGTATAATTATATATAAAAAGGTGGTTAAAAATGAATTCCTACACTGAATTATGGGATGCGGCTTGTCGGCTGATGCGTGAAAATAAATATATAACCGAGGCCGGCTACAATATGTTTTTGCAGGATTCTTATATTTTTGATTATAAAGAAGGTACTATGTACATATCTGTAACCTCTCCCTTTTACGCTGATATCTTAAAAAATTCCTACCACGAAAAATTAAAGGAATGCTTCAGCACCCTTATCGGCACCCTTACTGAAATTGATTATGTTGTTAATATAGACGAAACTCGCGGTATAAAGGATGAAATAGAAGAGCCCAAGCCCGAAATTCCCACCGTTGGTGGTGAATATACCTTTGATAACTTTGTTTTAGGCTCTTCAAACCGCTATGCTCAGGCGGCAGCACTTTCGGTTGCCGAAAATCCTTCGGTTTATTATAATCCTCTGCTTATTTACGGCAACAGCGGTGTTGGTAAAACCCACCTTATGTTTGCTATAAAAAACAGAATAAGTCAGCTTTATCCAAACAAGAAAATTGAATATTTAAGATGTGAAGATTTTTTCAATATGTTTTTCGATTCAATGCAATCGGGCACTATGAATTTATTTCACAACCGTTTTCGCTCTGTAGATGTTCTGCTTATTGACGATATTCAGTTTATGGGCGGTAAAATTCAGCTTCAGGAGGAAATTTTCAATACCTTTGAATCTCTTCTCCGAACTAAAAAGCAGATTGTTATTACCTCCGACCGTCCACCCAAGGATATAAATAACCTTGATATTCGTTTAATTTCCCGTTTTGAAAACGGACTTATTGCAGATATTTCTGCCCCCGACCTTGAAACACGAATTGGTATTGTTAAGGTTAAGTCCAAGGCTGTGGGTGTAGATTTAGATGAAGATAAAGTTTTCTACATTGCCGATCAGGTTAAAATGAACACCCGTCAGCTAGAGGGAATTATTAACCAGCTTAAGGCATTTATTCAGCTACACAAGGAAAATCCTTCTGTTCCCGTTATTCAGTCCTACATCAGAAATATGATGAGCGAATCCACCCCCGACCCAATTAGTATTGATAAAATAATTGTTGAGGTATCCCGTTATTACAAGGTGAGCGAGCAGGATATCCGCTCTAAAAAGCGAATGGCGGAAATTGTTTGGGCACGGCACGTTTCAATTTACCTTACCAGCAAGCTTACAAGCATTTCAAATATTCAGATAAGCAAGGAATTAAAAATGAATCACACCTCAATCGGCCACGCTTTGCAAAATGTTGAAAACCGACTTAAAATTGATACCTTTGAAAAGAAAAAGGTAGAAGAGATTATGGAATCAATAAAAAAATCATAATTTTTTTAAGTCAAAAAGTTATCAACAAATCCACACAATTTATTAAAAGTTATGCACACCGATGTGGATAAGTTTTTTAAAAATATTTATCCTAAATTTTTCCAAAATTTTTCCACATAAAAATTCGGCTGTTTTTTTAGTTAAATGAATGTGTATAGAGGTTATCCACACAATTAGACCCCCCTACTATTACTATTATTATTATATTGATAATTCTATTAACGAAAGGACTCAAAAAAATGAAATTCATTGTTAATAAACACGAGTTATCCAATGCTGTATCAAAACTTTCAAGAGCGGTTGCAAATAAATCCTCAGTTCCTGTTCTTGAAGGCATACTCTTTTCTGCAGAAGAGGGCAAGCTTACAATGGCTGCCTACAACTATGATATTGGTATGAGAAAGGAAATTGATATAAATTGCCTTGAAGCGGGAGATATTGTGCTTACTGCAAAGCTTTTGGGCGATATTATCAGAAAAATGCCTGAGGAAAATATAACAATATCTGTTGATGAAAAATTGGTTTGCCATATAGAAAGCGGTTCTTCTCATTTTGATATTGTTGGAATTGATGCCAGCGATTTTCCCGAAATTCCCACCACAGCAGGCGGTAAATATATGACAATGCAGGGTGCTATGCTTAAATCAATGGTTAGGGGCACAAGCTTTGCGGTGGAAGAAGAAAATTCAATGCCTATGTACACAGGCATTTATTTTGAGGTAGAGCCTGATTATATAAAATTAGTAGCCCTAGATGGACTTCGTATTGCAATAAGAAAAGAAACAACAAAAAACGAAACCACAATGAACTTTGTTGTTACAGGTAAATCCTTAAACGAAGTTTTCAGAATGATAGAAGATGAAACCGAGAATATTGCAATTCAGGTCACCCTTAACCACATAAGCTTTAGAATTGGTGATTACTATTTAGTTTCAAGGCTCATTGAGGGCACATATCTTGATTATCAGTCGGTAATCAAAAAGGAAGAAAAAACCCGACTTAATATAAACACTAACGATATTATAGACACAATTGAAAGAATTTCTTTAATTATAAACAATCCTAAAAATACGCCTGTGCGTTGCACAGTAAAGGAAGATAAAATGGCATTTACCTGTGCTACAACTATGGGCAGGGCAAGTGATTTTATTGAGGTAGAAAAAAGCGGTGAAAACATAGAATTCGGATTTAATTCGAAATTTATGCTTGATGCTTTAAAGGCAACCGAAACCGACGAAATTATTATGACCTTCAACGGCGATTTATCCCCCATAATGATTAAACCCGTTGCAGGCGAGGAATTTACCTATGTGGTAATGCCTATGAGGATTAGAAATGGCTGATATAAAAATACACACTGAATATATAAGGCTTGATGATTTGCTGAAACTGGCAGGTGAGGTTGCCACCGGAGGCCACGCAAAGTTTTTAATACAAAACGGCGAGGTAATGGTAAACGGAGAAGTATGCCTGATGAGGGGTAAAAAGCTTCGCGAGGGCGACCAAGTAACATTTGAGGGCAGAAATTATCAGGTTGTTGTATAAAAAGAATGAAAATTAAAAACATAGAAATTAAAAATTTCAGAAACCTTGAAAATATAAATTTTGAGCCTGATGAAAAAACCAACATAATTTGTGGTATGAACGCTCAGGGCAAAACGAATTTGATAGAGGGAATCTGGCTTTTTTCGGGCTTTAAAAGCTTTAGAGGAGCAAAGGATTCAGAGCTTGTTAAATTTGGAAGTGAGGAAGCAAGGCTTAAAATAGATTATTTGGGCTCAGGGATTGAAAACAGGGCAGAAATTAAAATTAAAGAAAAAAGAAATTTTACCCTTAACGGAGTTGAAATAAAAAGCCCAATAGATATGGCAGAGGAAAGTAACATTGTGGTGTTTTCTCCCGATTACCTTTCAATAATTAAGGACGGACCCCAATTCCGCCGCCGATTTTTAGATAATGCCATAAGCAGTGTATACCGCACTTATGGCGAGCAGTTAAAAAAATATAACCGCGTTATAAAGCAAAGAAATGCAATATTAAGGGATTTGAAGTTTAATAGGTACTTACAAGATATTGCAGAGGATTATGAGACGGTGCTAGCGGCGTACGGCGAAAGAATTATATATACCCGCCGTCAGTATTTAAAAAGAATAATGGAATATATGCCCGAAATTTTTGCGGGACTAACCCAAAACAGGGAGAAAATAGAGGCACAATATATGCCCGACGGCTTGGAAGAGGGAAGTAGGGAAGAAATACAGCAAGCCCTCAAAAAAAATCGGGAAGAGGATATTATTACAGGCTCAACCTCTGTGGGACCCCACCGAGATGACATAAAATTTTCAATAAACGGACTAAATGTAAGAAGCTTTGGCTCACAGGGTCAGCAAAGAAGCACGGTGTTGGCATTAAAGCTTGCCGAGGCACAGCTGTTAAGAGAAATTAGCAGTGAGGACCCCGTAATTTTGCTGGACGATGTTATGAGCGAGCTGGACCCCTACCGTCAGGATTATATTCTTAACCATATTAAGGATTGGCAGGTTTTTATAACCTGTTGCGATAATTCCCAAATTGAAAGACTTGAGAGGGGAAAGACGGTTAAAATTGAGAGAGGCAAAATAGAGGAGTAAAAATGTATCTTCACTTAGGCGGAAATACCGTTGTAAACACCAAAAATATAATTGGAATTTTTGATTTAGACACCGTAACGGTCACAAAGCTGGGCAGGGAATTTATAAACAAAGCCTCAAAAAAAGGCAGGGTTATAAATGTTACCTACGAACTGCCGAAATCCTTTATTCTTGTGAAAGAAAAAAGCGAAGAAAGAATTTATATTTCTCAGCTGTCTCCCCAAACGCTGGGCTTGAGAGCAGAAAAAAACATAACAAGCTTATAAAACAAAAGATGTTTAAAAAAACAGAGTAAACAATCGTAAATGGAGGAAAACTCAATGAGCGACGAGAAGAATATTCAAATTACAGAAGCCTACGACGAAAATTCCATACAGGTTTTGGAAGGGTTAGAGGCTGTAAGAAAAAGGCCGGGTATGTACATCGGCTCAACAGGTGAAAGAGGTCTGCACCATCTGGTTTATGAAATTGTGGATAACTCAATTGACGAAACCTTGGCGGGCTTCTGCGATAAAATACTTGTAGAGCTTTTGGACGACGGTGTTGTAAGGGTAACCGATAATGGACGCGGTATACCCGTTGGTATTCATCCTCAAAAGGGAATTCCCACCGTTTCGGTTGTATTTACCATTCTTCACGCAGGCGGTAAATTCGGCGGCAGCGGATATAAGGTTTCGGGCGGTCTGCACGGTGTTGGTGCATCGGTTGTTAATGCCCTTTCCAGTTGGCTTGAGGTTACAATTAAGGACGGCGAGCAGGAATACCATCAGCGTTATGAAAAGGGTAATATTGTTTCCAACCTTAAGGTAGTGGGAAAAACCACAGAAACCGGTACCACCGTTACCTTTAAGCCCGACCCCGATATTTTTACCGACACCACCACCTACGACTACGACACACTTCTTTTAAGACTTCGTGAGCAGGCATTCCTTAATGCAGGTATCCGCGTTGTGCTTAAGGATTGCAGAAGTGATATTCCCGCCCCTCGCGAGGACGATTTACATTTTGAAGGCGGTATAAAAAGCTATGTTGAGTATCTTTTGGAAAAATCTAAAAGGGATAGGCTCAACAGCGATGTAATTTATCTTAACACCACTCAGGGCGACTCCGCCGCAGAAATTGCCTTTATCTGGTCCACAGGCTTCGACCACAAGATAATGAGTTTTGCCAACACCATTCACACGGTAGACGGCGGTACCCACGAATCCTCTTTTAAAAACGCATTGGTAAGAGCCATAAATAAATACGGCTTAAAATTCAAATTCTTAAAGGAAAGTGATTCAAAGCTTAAGGCAGACGATATAAATGAGGGGCTTATTGCAGTTATTTCGGTAAAGCTTACCGACGCACAGTTTGAATCCCAAACCAAAGCAAAATTGGGCAATACCTCAATGGGCACACTTGTTAGCTCAATGATGGCGGACCAGCTTGCTACCTATTTAGAGGACAACCCCGCCGAAGCCAAAATAATTATGGATAAATGTATATCCGCCGCAGGTGCCCGTGAGGCGGCACAGCGCGCCCGTGATTTAGAGCGCAAAAAGACCTCGGTAGGTGGCAGACAAAGGCTTCCTGAAAAATTGGCAGACTGTATTTCCAAAAACCCCGAAGAAACCGAAATATTTATAGTTGAGGGAGATTCCGCGGGTGGTTCTGCCATTAAGGGCAGAAACTCCAACTATCAGGCAATTCTTTCCCTTTGGGGTAAAATGCTGAATGTTGAAAAGGCAAGAATTGATAAGGTTTATGGCAACGACAAACTAACCCCCGTTGTGGTATCCTTGGGCACAGGCATTGGCGACAACTTTGATATTTCAAGGCTTCGCTACGGCAAGATAATTATTATGGCCGATGCCGATGTAGACGGCGCACACATCAGCACACTTCTTCTCACATTCTTTTACAGGTATATGCCACAGCTTATTGAGGAGGGTCATATCTACATCGCACAACCCCCTCTATTTAAGGTAAGCAGGGGCAAGCAGCACTACTACGCATATTCCGACGAGGAAAGAGATTATTATATAGAAAAGGTTGGCGGAAAGGCAAGCGTTCAGCGCTACAAAGGTCTTGGTGAAATGGATGCCGAGCAGCTGTGGGAAACCACAATGGACCCAGAGGTTCGCTCAATGCTTCGCGTTGAAATTGAGGATGCGGAAAAGGCAGATGCCGCAATCACAATGCTTATGGGCGACGAGGTAGAGCCACGCCGACTGTTTATAGAAGACAATGCTCAGTATGTTCAGAATCTCGACGTATAAGGGGTAGGGAAAATGAAAACTGTGAAATATTCATACACCCCCACTCCCGAAATAACACTTAGGGGCATTAACGAATCGGGAATGTACAGTATCACCACCTCTAAAAAAATTATTTTCACCCTGCTTTGCCTTTTTATAATTGCAAATTCCGTGTCGGCACTGATTGCGGTGGCAAAGACAGATATTCTCCACATTGTTTATATAGTGCTTGGGGTTGCGATACTTATGTATGTTTGGTTGCTGCCAAATTTCATAATAAAGAAAAAGGTAAAAGCAACCAAGTGCGACGAGAGTGTTGAAATAGAAGTTACGGCAGGGGAATTAAAGGTGTCAAAAAACGGAAAGCCCGATTACACCGTAACCCTGAGAGATTACAGAGGCACAAAAAAGGGTGAGGATATCTTTATCCTTTATCACGGCTCAGGCTACACCCCGCTTCCAACCGATGGGCTTACATCTGACGAAAAGGCAGACCTGGAGGAAATATTAAACTACTTCCACAATCCCGATTATTTTAAATCGGAGGAGGAAACAGCCCAGAACAACGATCCCGAATTTGCCCCCTTTGTACCTCCCGATGATTTTAAAGAAATTGAGGATACAAACACCGAACCTAAGGAAAACGAGGAAAATATAGATGAGTGAAGAAATTAAGAATGAATTAACCGAAAATCAGCACGAGGGCACAGTTACCAATGTTGAAATTTCGGGAGAAATGAAAAAGCGCTTTCTCGATTATGCAATGTCGGTTATCGTTTCCCGTGCCTTGCCCGACGTGCGGGACGGCTTAAAGCCTGTTCACAGAAGAATTCTCTACACTATGTACGAAAACGGACTCACCCCCGATGTTGCCCACCGTAAGTGTGCCGACACTGTAGGTGCGGTTTTGGGTAGATATCACCCACATGGTGACGCCAGCGTTTACGACGCAATGGTGCGTATGGCTCAGGATTTCTCCTTGAGATATATGCTTATCGACGGTCACGGTAACTTCGGTTCTATCGACGGCTATGCCGCCGCTGCCTACCGTTACACCGAGTCGAGAATGAGCAAGCTTTCTCTGCATATGCTGGAGGATATAGAAAAGGAAACTGTAGATTTTGCCCCCAACTACGACGACCGTCTGCAGGAGCCCACAGTGCTTCCCGCCCGTTTTCCTCAGCTTCTTGTAAACGGCTCCAACGGTATTGCCGTTGGTATGGCAACCAACATTCCGCCTCATAACCTAGGCGAGGTTATAGATGGTATGTGCCACCTTATCGACAATCCCGAAGCCACAGTTGAAGAGCTTTGCGAGCATATCAAAGGTCCCGACTTCCCCACAGGCGGTATCATAATGGGCCATTCGGGAATTCGCGCCGCTTACTGTACAGGTAGGGGCAAAATCGTTCTCCGTGCCAAAACCGAGATTGAGGAAATGAAGGGCGGACGTTCTAAAATTATAGTTACCGAAATTCCCTATATGGTTAATAAGCTCAACCTTGTTAAGGCGATAAACGACCTTATCGACGAAAAGCGGGTTGAGGGACTTGAGGATATCGTTGACCTCTCCGACCGAAAGGGTATAAGAATCGAAATAATTGTAAAAAAGGATGCAAGCCCTGAGGTTGTGCTGAACCATCTGTTCAGCTATACTCAGCTACAGACCTCTTTTGGAACAATTATGCTGGCGCTTGTTAACGGCAAGCCTCAGATACTTACCTTAAAACAGATTTTAGAAAATTACATCGACTATCAGTGCGAAATTATAACCCGCCGCACTGCCTTCGATTTGAAGAAGGCTCGCGAGCGTGCCCATATTTTAGAGGGCTACAAAATTGCTCTCGATTATATCGACGAGGTTATTAAAATTATCCGCAATTCCAAAACCGTGCCCGAAGCCAAAGAAGCCCTTGCCGACCGCTTTGGTCTTGACGATATTCAGACCACCGCTATTGTGCAGATGCCCTTGGGTAGGCTTAGCGGTATGGAAAGGCAGAAGATTGAAGACGAGCTTGCCGAAAAAATGGCAAAAATTGCCGAGTACGAGGGCATTATTGCCGACCACTCAAAGGTGCTTGACATTGTTAAAACAGAGGCACTTAACCTTCGGGATAAGTTTGCCGACAGCCGCCGCACCGAAATCACAATGGTTTCGGGGGATGTGGATATTGAAGACCTTATACCCGTTGAGGATTGCGTGCTCACAAAATCCAAGCGGGGCTATATCAAGCGCATTCCCTCAAGCGAATATTCCGCACAGAACAGAGGCGGTAAGGGTATCATCGGTATGACCACCCGCGACGACGACAGTGTTGAGAGTATGTTTGTTTGCTCCTCTCACGATAGAATTATGCTCTTCAGCAACCTAGGCAGAGTTTACAGACTAAAGGCTTATCAGATTCCTGAGGGCACTCGCACTTCAAAGGGACTCAACATTGTAAACATTCTTCCCCTTATGGAGGGCGAGAAAATTACGGTTATGCTTCCCGTTCCCACCGATGAGGGCACATACTATGTGAATATGGTAACCAAAAACGGTGTTATTAAGCGCACCGACCTATCCCTTTATGCCCACGTTAGAAAAACCGGTGTTATCGCAATCAATCTCGACGATGACGACGAGCTTGCATTTGTAAACGTAACCGGCGGTGAGGACCAGCTAGTGGTTGCCACCAAAAAGGGTATGGCAATTAGATTTAAGGAAAGTGATATCAGACCTCTTGGCAGAACTGCTCGCGGTGTTCGAGTTATCCGCCTGAAAGAGAACGACTGCGTTGTGGGAATGGCAAAGGTATCGGAGGATACAAAGCTTCTCACCATCACCGAAACCGGCTACGGCAGATGCTCAGATTTTGGCGACTACCGTCTGCAGTCCAGAGGCGGTAAGGGTATAACCAACTACCGCTGTGCAAAATACGGCGATGTTGCAGGTGTTGTGGCTGTAGACGAAAGCCTCGACATCATTATGATGGCAAGCGACGGTGTAATAATCCGCATTGCTGCCGCCGATATCAGCACCTTTGCCCGTCCCTCAAAGGGTGTTCGGGTTATGAAGTTCAAGCGGGATGATGCGTTTGTTCTGCAGATTGCACCTGTGGCGCACGATGACGAGGAGGAAACCGTGCTGCCCGATGCCCCTGATGCCGACAGCGGCGACGTTGGTACCGACACCGACGAACCGGAAGCCGAAGAGAATACCGCCAACGAGAATGAAGCGGTAACTCAGCAAGCTGAGGCAGAGGAGGAATAACTAAATTATTGAGAGAGGGTAGCTACGAAGCTCCTTTCAAGTTTGTTCGGAGTGAATTTTAAGGGCGGGTTGTTTGACCCCGTTTACCCTCTTAGATAAAATGCGGCAGTAATACCCATAATGAATACTGCCGCATTTTGCTTTTAAACAGTGACAAACTATAGAACAGGTGAATTTATTTATGACCTTTTGGAACACTCCCGATAAAAAGCAAATTGAAAAAAAGCGAATTTACAAAACCGCCAACGCTGTGGGCGGAGCATTTTTGATAGGATTTGCAATAGCGAATATTTTACAGGTGGCATTTGTTCGCATAGTGGGGGACAACACCCTCATTTCCGACCCCTGCGTGCAGTGGCTTTTGCAGATTTTCATATCCACTATTATGTTCACACTGCCCTTTATTATTATGACCGTACCTATGAATGTGCGGGTTTCAGGCGTGTGTAGCTTTAAAGTCCGAGAAAAGGGAATAGCCCTGCCCATAATATTTGTGGGGTTAGGGGTTTGTATGCTTTCAAATGTGCTTAGCAGTATGGTCACCTCTTTCTTCACAAATCTCGGCTTCGAGCCATACACCAGCTCTCTGCCTACCGACACGTCGGGTAGCTTATATATACCGATTCTTGTGATTTTGGGCGGTGCAGTTCTTCCTGCGCTTATAGAGGAATTCGCCCTTAGAGGCATTGTGCTGGGTGCATTTAGAAAATTCGGCAACGGCTTTGCAATAATTGCTTCGGCTATTCTTTTCGGCTTAATGCACGGAAATCTTGAGCAAATCCCCTTCGCCTTTCTTATGGGTCTCTATCTCGGCTTTGCCACGGTTCGCACAGGCTCTATGCTTGTGGCGGTGGTTATCCATCTTATTAACAATGGCGTGGCGTTCCTTTTGGATATGCTGTCCCACCATCTGCAATCAACCGGAATATATATGCTGAACAGCATCTACTTTTTGTTCTCAATCCTTGTTATGGCGTTAGGGTTGTTGCTTGCAAAAAACAAGCCACATTGTTTTGCTTTAGAGAATGACGAAAAATCCCAACTTACCTTGGGCGAAAAGCTGAAAACAGCCGCCGCCACCCCTTGTATGATACTTATGGGTCTTTATGTGGTTTTTCAGATACTCTCTTATCAGATTTTAAGCTGGGTGACAATATGAAAAGTACCGACTTTATGAAAGAGGCTTTACGATTAGCCGAAAAAGCCGCCGCGGCGGGGGAGGTTCCTGTGGGGGCGGTTGTTGTGAAAAACGGCGAAATCATCGGCAGGGGCTTTAACCGTCGCGAGGAGCTGAAATCCCCCTTGTCCCACGCGGAAATTGCCGCCATACACGAGGCATCCAATGTCTTAGGCGGGTGGAGACTGTCGGGTTGCGATATTTGTGTAACCCTTGAGCCCTGTCCTATGTGCGCGGGCGCTATTATAAATTCGCGAATCAATCGCGTTTTCTTCGGCGCTTACGATAATAAGGCGGGTTCCTTCGGTAGCCTTACCGACCTCTCCACCGTAAAATACAATTCCGTTCCCGAAATCCACGGCGGAATTCTGGAAACCGAATGTAAGGAAATCCTCGAAGCATTTTTTAAGGACTTGAGGAAGTAGAAGTTAGAAGTGCGTGAGCCTGAGCCGCGCACTTTTTTATTTGCAGTTGAAATTTTCAGAAAACTGTGGTAAAATTATCTTGCCAACAATAAACACATAATCATATATGATTTTGCACACTATAGGTATGCGTTTTTATCTCGGTAAAAATGCATACTCCGGTTTATATACTATGGTGTGCATTGTATGTAATTTATTGTTGGCGCTAACGGGGTCGTGCATTTTTCGGTGCGTGACTTCAGTTGCGCACTTTTTTTATTTACAGTTGATATTTTCAGAAAACTGTGATAAACTAAAAGAGCCAAACGAAATTTCAACTAAATAAGCCTCAAAAAATAATCTGTATTTTTACTTGGTAAAAATGCATATGCTAATTTTGCACAGATTATTTAATGAGGGTGTAAAATTTCGTTTGGCGACGTAACGCTATGCATTTTTCGGTGCGTAGCCTTGGTTACGCACTTTTTTAATTTATGGAGGAATAAAAAATGATTTGCGAATGTACATTTTGCACCAAACGAAAAGACAATCAATGTACCTTAAAAGAGATAAGAATTGATAAATCCGGAGCCTGCGGATCGGTAACAACATTATACGACGAGCTTTTAGATATGTATAACAAAAAACTATCATTAGATTGCGATAATTACACAACAGAAGACCTTGAGAAAGTGCTTGGGCGGAAATAAACGCCCAAGCTTTATTTATTGTGAATTATACACAATATATAGGTGATATTTTTGTATAAACACACAATTAGTAGTTGACCGAAAAATTTTCATAAATTTTCTTAATTTTTTTGCAAAAAAGTGTTGACAAAGGGGGATAGAAGTGGTAATATAATCAAGCTGACCCTTTGTGGGGAGGCAAAATGGACCTTGAAAATTAAACAACGATAAGAATAAATTGGACCCGACAATTTCTTGAAGAAAGTAA
>JAZNRT010000072.1:0-3396 GCA_045590875.1 Acutalibacteraceae bacterium | reverse complement strand
GGTGCTGAAAAGCGCAAGGCTGATTAAATACCGCAGAGCAGGAAAGACTGTTTATTATTCACTGGCAGACAGCCATGTAAAAACAATACTCGCCCAAGGTGTTGAGCACATTGAGGAATAATTACGGAGTGACATAATATGCTGAAAATTTTTAAATTAAATGAAATTTGCTGTGCTGTATGTGCGGCAAAAGCCGAAAAGCATGTGGAGAAAATAAAGGGTATCTATAACGCCAATATTGATTTTATGACACAACGACTAGCTGTTGAAACTGAGGAATTCAGCGAGGAAATCATAGCAGAAATCACAGCCGCTGTTAAAAAAATTGAGCCCGATTGCGAGGTTATACCTCTATGACAAAGGGCGCAAAAAGCAGGCTAATTCGCATAATTATTTCTGTGGTGCTGCTTATATTGGGTATTGCCTTGCAGCATACCGTAAAGCTAGCACCGCTTTACATTGCCGTATACATAGCGGCATATATTACCGCAGGCTATGATGTTATTTTTGAGGCGCTGAGGAATATAAAAAACGTTCAAATGATGGATGAAAATTTCCTTATGAGCATCGCATCAATTGGCGCAATAGCCCTTTCGAAATTCAGCGAGGCTGTGGCAGTAATGGCGTTTTACCAATTGGGCGAATTGTTTAGCGACATTGCAGTTAACCGTTCAAGAAAATCATTAAAGTCGCTGCTTGACCTTAAGCCCGATACCGCAACACTTCTTGTGGGAGATGTAGAAAAGACCGTTTCCCCTGAGGAAATACACATAGGCGACATCATAACCATAAAGCCGGGGGAGAAAATACCCCTCGATGGTGTGATTTTAAGCGGTGCTTCTGCCATTGACGTTTCGGCGGTGTTGGGCGAATCCATACCCCAAGAGTTGGCTGAAGGAGATAGTGTAACTGCAGGATCTATTGCCAAAAACGGAAGTCTTAAAGTTAGAGTCACCCGCGAGTATGCCGATTCCGCTGTTGCAAAAATTATTACTTTAGGTGAAATGGCGGCTATAAAGAAAGCCAAAAGTGAAAGCTTTGTAAAGCGGTTTGCAAGGGTATATACCCCTATAGTGGTTGTGTTGGCTATTGCCGTTGCGCTCCTTCCCCCTATTATCCTTGGCGGATGGGAGGAATGGATATATCGGGGACTTATGTTTTTGGTTGTGTCCTGTCCCTGTGCTCTTGTTGTGTCGGTGCCGCTATCCTTTTTCTGCGGAATGGGGGCAGCATCAAAACAAAGTATTATAATTAAGGGGGGCAGTGTATTAGAAACGCTGAGCCGTACAAATACCGTATGCTTCGATAAAACAGGCACCCTTACCGACGGAAGCTTTATGATAAGAAAGGTAGAATGTGAAGCTTTACCACTTGAGGAGTTTTTAAACCTCGCGGCGGCTATTGAAAAGAATTCGAATCATCCCCTGGCTCTTTGTATTGCTGCAGCGGGAAATCCCGATGGATATAAAATAGAAAGTCATTCGGATTTTGCAGGAAAGGGTGTTGAAACGGTAATTGACGGTATTCACTATTTCGCGGGCACTGCACGGTGGCTTGAAGCTTTAGGTGTAACTGTTCCTGAAAATTCTCAAGGCATTCTGATAGCTAAAGAAAAGGAATACCTAGGCACGGTCACCGTTGGTGACAATTTGAAGCCCGACTCTACACAGACAATAGCGCTGCTTAAAAAAATGGGTATAAAAGCTATTACAATGCTAACGGGCGGCAGTGAACAAGAGGCAAAAGAAGTATGCCGCACTCTTAAAATCGACAGCTACAAAGCTCGCCTTTTACCCGAACAAAAGCTACAAGCTGTGGAAGAATTGATAGCTAAAAAGCAAAACGGCAGTTTAGTTTATGTGGGCGACGGCATTAACGACGTGCCGGTGCTGTCACGGGCAGATGTTGGTTTTTCTATGGGTATAAGCGGCAGTGATGCCGCAATCGAAGCTGCCGATGCGGTTATTATGAACGATTCCCCTGCCAGCGTTGCTACCGCCATAATACTAGGTAAGAAAACCACAAAAAATGCAAGATTCAACATAGCAATTTCTATTGCCGTAAAGCTTGCTGTTATGGTTTTAAGCGTGCTGGGAATAAGCAATATGTGGCTTGCCATCTTTGCAGATGTGGGCGTTTGTGTGATATGCGTTGCCAATGCGGCAAGATTGCTGAATGTAAATTATTGAAAAGTGTTTAGCCCAAACAATCCCCTAAATGCACTAAAGGTAAGAAGAAACCCCCAAAGCCTTATAAATAAAGGCTTTGGGGGCTTCTTAAGTTGGTGCGGGTGACAGGACTTGAACCTGCACGTGCGTGACACTAGATCCTAAGTCTAGCGCGTCTGCCAATTCCGCCACACCCGCATATGATTATTAAGTTTTATTGTTTGGCAGCCGCGCGGTGCGTAAAGCTTAGCTTCTTCCCGCGTGACTCTTGCGGTGCCCGAAATTTTTTCCACCTTGGAGCGGTGAAAAATTTCGACCGCTGCGCCTTTTTGCCTCTCGCTGTATCTGCCGTATGGCAGCGCTCGGGCAAAAACTGCCAATTCCGCGTTTAGGCGCATATGATTATTAAGTTTTATTGTTTGGCAGCCGCGCGGTGCGTAAAGCTTAGCTTCTTCCCGCGTGACTCTTGCGGCTGACAAAATGTATTTTATCACACTCTGTTTAGAATTTCAAGTATATAATTACAAATATTGTAATTTGAAGTGCATAAACAACAAAACCACTCTATAACCCGTATTTTATTATTGCAATTTCTATGTGTGCGAGAATATTCTTTGTTATGCTAATTTGTTCTTTTATTTAATTTTCATTCTTGTATAATGTGAATTAAAGTGTATATCTCTTAATTCCTATGTTTATTTTGGAATGACTGTTTATGTATAAACTGCCGGAAGAATTCCAATGGGTAAACAAACTAAAAAAATACGAGGGTAATCCTATTATCAGACCGCAGGGACGAATTGCGGCTGATAATATTTTCAACCCTGCCGCTGCTGTGCATAACGGAAAGGTGCATTTGCTTTGCAGTGCTGTAAATCCTAACGACACACCTAAAGAAAAACGACACTTTAATTTTAGAAATTAAAGTGTCGTTTTTAATTTAAAGTTATTTAACCTTAATCTTTTTTACGCTACTATATGCTCCGTATACCTTTTTACCATCAATGGTCTTGTAGGCACGAACCTTTACATAGTAGGTCTTCTTAGAGGTTAACTTTTTGATTGTTTTGGAAGTGGTCTTAGCCTTGGCTACAGTTACATTCTTCTTACCCTTTGTGAACTTTTTGTTGGTGGCGTAGGTAATCTGATAGCCTGTTGCCTTGGTGTCCTTCTTCCAAGTTAACTTCATCTGCTTTTTCTTGGGTGATTTTACAGTTTTAAGGGTTGC
>JAZNRT010000071.1:0-37137 GCA_045590875.1 Acutalibacteraceae bacterium | reverse complement strand
TCCCTTTTGCCTGAAGCCCGACTCACCCTTGTGGCGGGGCTGGGAAACATCCACATAACCCCCGATGCGCTGGGACCAAAGGTTGCCGACGGAATTTTTGCCACAAGACATATTGGAGAAGAGCTTGCCCGTTCGGTGGGGCTTAAGGGCTTAAGGGCTGTTGAAGTAGTGTCGCCGGGGGTTTTGGGTCAAACGGGCATCGAGGCGGGTGAGCAGATTCGCGCCGCCGCAAAAGAAACGGGCGCTGATTCTGTGATTGTAATTGATGCTCTGGCGGCGCGGGATATAAACAGGCTGGGTGCCACCATTCAGCTTTGCAACAGCGGCATAACCCCCGGCTCAGGGGTGGGCAACAGCCGAAAAGAGATAAGCAGACGCACGATGGGTGTGCCTGTGGTGGCAATCGGTGTGCCAACAGTTGTGGATATTTCCACCTTTGCCGAAGATATAACGGGAAAAGAATACGAAAATTCAAATACTATGCTTGTAACACCTAAGGACATCGACTCGGTGATTGTATATGCCGCAAAAGCCATTTCTCACGCAATCAACTGCGCCCTACAGCCCGATTTGGACCAAGAGACTTTGCTTATGCTTGAATACTAGGGTGGTGAGCCAAGTGTAATAATCCTTATGGCTTTCGTATATTTATTTATAGGTGAGTTAATATATGAAGAACAAGAGGTTTTTGCAAAACGCAGCAATCCTTACCATTACCTCGATAATATTGAGAACTGTTGGAATTTTCTTTAGAATTTGGATGTCCAATGCCATAGGCGCAGAGGGTATGGGGCTATATCAGCTTATAATTTCGGTTTATGTTTTCGCCTCAACCTTTGCGTCGGGCGGCATTTCCACCGCCGTTACCAGAATGGTGTCCGAACTGCCCGAGGCGGGTGCCACCGCCAAAAAAATAATGCACCGCGCCCTCTCGCTTACCCTTATTATTGCAGGGCTGACTATGGCTATTGTGTATTTTACGGCAGAGCCGATTTCCAAATATCTGCTTTGTGATGTCCGCGCCGTTACGGCAATAAGGGTGCTTGTTTTAGGGCTGCCCTTTATGGGTGTTTCGGCGGTGCTGAGGGGCTATTTTCTCGCTTGGCGAAACACCTCACTTTCCAGCATTTCCCAGCTTTTGGAGCAGACGGTAAGAATAGTACTTATAATATTTCTTGTGGGCAGAGTTTCCCACTTGGGGCTTGGCTATTCCACAGGAGCAATCCTTTTGGGTGATACTGCGGCAGAGGCGTCGGGCTGTATATTCCTATATATAATTTATAGAATGGGTAGCTTTAAGCCCAAAAACGGACCGAAGCCACAAATCCCCGTAACCAGAAGAATGCTGCACATCGCCCTGCCCATAACAGCGGGCAAATACATACACACGGCACTTAGAACGGTGGAAAATCTCCTTGTGCCCGCTCGAATTGCCCTTTACAGCCACAGCCGAGAGGGGGCGCTTGGTCAGTTTGGTATGCTAAAGGGTATGGCAATTCCCATACTGTTTTTCCCCGCCTCGTTTCTCAATGCCTTTTCTACCCTTATGATACCTGAAATCAGCGAAGCCTTAAGTGTGGGCAAAATGGTGCGGGTGAGAAGAGCCACCGAAAAAGCCATTGGTGTAACGGTTATAATTTCCACAGCTATAGGAGGCATATTTTTTCTTTGCGGCCGCGATTTGGCTGAGCTTTTATATAATTCTTCCGACACGGGCGTGCTCATAACCGCCCTTGCGCCCTTGGTGCCCTTTATGTATCTGGAAAGCGTGTGCGACGGCATTTTAAAGGGTCTTGACCAGCAGGGATATTCCTTTATATACAGCGTTATTGATTCTGTTACAAGGATTATACTTATCTGGATTTTCCTTGATGACTACGGAATGAGCGGATTTTTGCTTATTATGGTTTACAGCAATCTTTTAACCTCACTGCTTAATATAAAACGGCTTTTGAAGGTTACCGAAACCGAGGTTAAATATAAAAGCTGGATAATTCACCCCCTCATATTCGTGGTGGTGGCAATTTCTTTAGGCTACCTTGCTATGAACACAGCCGCCGACCCTTCCTTGCGGGTGGCTTTGGGGGGCGGAACTACGGCGGTGGTATATCTGAGCCTTATGTTCATAACAGGCGAACTTAATATAATAAACGGAATTTTTTAAGAAATCGGAGGAGTGGCTATGATAATTTATACCGTAAGGCGGGGCGACACACTTTTTAATCTCGCTAAGAATTTTGGCACCACCGTGGGGGAGATACAGCGGCTGAATGATATTGCCGATTTAAGATATCTGCCCGAGGGTCTGGCGCTGGTTATTCCAAGTGAAAACGGCTCTTATTTAGTGCAAAGGGGGGATTCCCTTTATTCCATTGCGCTGCAGTATGGAATAAGCCTTGATGAGCTGCTGGCGCTGAATCCCAACATAAGGCCGCCTTATACAATTATGCCAAATCAGTATATTAACGTTCCAAGAAACAGAAACAAACGCACCATTGATGTGAACGGATACTGTTATTCATATATTCGCGATGAGGTTTTGCAAAGGGTTTTGCCCTATCTTACATATCTCTCTGTTTTCAGCTACAACATAATGCCCGACGGAAGGCTGAGAGGCATTGACGACCAGCGGATAATAGATGCCGCAAGGGCGCAGAATGTGGCGCCTCTTATGGTGGTGGCAAACCTTAATGAGGAAGAGGCGTTTGATTCCGAGCTGGCAAAACGATTTTTGAGAAACGATGTGGCACAGCGGAATTTTATTGATGGTATCCCCGCCTATTTAAAGCAAAAGGGGTATATGGGAATAAACCTTGATTTTGAGTATGTTTACGAGGAAAACCGCGAGGACTACAATGTGTTTATGTGTAATCTTGGAGAAAGACTCTCCCGCGAGGGACTGCTGCTTACAACCGCCCTTGCCCCCAAAAGCTCGGATAATCAGTCGGGCATACTTTTTGAGGGCCACGATTATCGCAGGCTGGGTGAATGCTGTGACTGGATTATGCTTATGACCTACGACTGGGGCTATGCCGCAGGCCCGCCATTGGCGGTGTCGCCCTTAAATGAGGTGGAAAAGGTTATTCGCTATGCCGTAAACGTTATCCCCCCCGACAAGCTGCTTTTGGGACTTCCAAACTATGCTTATGATTGGACCCTGCCCTACCGCTCTGGCACAAGGGCTAAATACCTGAGGCTGAATGCGGCGGCGCAGTATGCCGCCGAAAGGGGCGCTGTTATAGAATTTAACACCACCTCTGCCACACCCTTTTTCAATTATCGGGATTCAAGCGGCAGAGAGCACGTGGTATGGTTCGATGATGCAAGAAGCTATGCCGCAAAGCTTGAGCTGGTTGAAGAATACGATTTAAGAGGCATAGGCGTGTGGACTGTGGATAGCTTTTTCGCCGCCGGCTGGGCGGTGATTTCGGATAGGTTTAATATAAGAAAGGTGCTATAAACAAATTTCTGCATTTGCACCATAGACCCCAACGAGGCGCCCTCTGTAAGGATGGTGGCTCGTTGGGTTTTTAATGACTAACTTCAAAAAATCCTCTTGTGTTTTAAAATAAAATATAGTATAATCTAATTGGCGTACTTTTAAGTGTGCAAACGGGCGGGTCCTGTGCGACAGGATGCCACGAACCATGTCAGGCGGGGAACCGAGCAGCATTAAGTGGATTTTCTTGTGCGCCGCAGTAAATCTGTTCGTTTGTACATTTAAGAGTACGCTTTAAATTTTCGAGGGAGGTTGCCTTTTTATGTATAAAGCACTATATCGCAAATACAGACCGCTTATGTTTTCCGACGTTGTAGGGCAGGAGCATATAACCACCACTCTACAGCATCAGGTGGAAAAGGGCAACGTTTCCCACGCCTATCTTTTCACGGGCTCCAGAGGCACGGGCAAAACCACCTGTGCCAAAATTTTAGCCCGCGCTATAAACTGCCTGAACCCATCGGGCGGTAACCCCTGTGGTGAATGTGAAAATTGCAAGGGTATTTTAAAGGACTCTCTTCCCGATGTTTTGGAAATTGACGCCGCGTCTAACAACGGCGTAGATTATATCCGCGAGCTTCGTGAGCGAATTGCCTTTGCTCCCGCTCAGGCAAAATACCGCGTTTATATTATAGACGAGGTGCATATGCTCTCCACCGCCGCCTCAAATGCTTTGCTGAAAACCTTAGAAGAGCCGCCGAAGCACGCGGTTTTCATACTTGCAACCACCGAGATAAACGCAATTTTGCCCACCATTCTTTCTCGCTGTCAGAGGTATGATTTCCATCGCATTGAGCCCGAAACCATAGCGGCAAGGTTAGAGTATGTGGCAGAAAAAGAGGGCGCTGTCATTTCCCACGATGCCGCTATGCTTATTGCCTCCTTGGCAGACGGAGGTATGCGCGATGCCTTATCTATTTTAGACCTTTGCGCCGCCACCGGCAAAGAAATAAACGAAGAGATTGTAAACACAATTTGCGGCAGAGCCTCTACCGACTATCTTTTCTCTCTTGCAGAGCATATTGAAAATAACAACACCGCCGCCGCGCTGGAGGTTATAGCAAGGCTTCATCAAGAAAGCGTGGATATGCAGCGGCTTTGCTTAGAGCTGTGCGAATTTTTCAGAACGGTTTCCCTTGTTCTTTCGGGAATCGAGCCTGAGCGTGCCGCAGGCTCCACCGCCGCACTGGCAGAAAAATACAAAAAATTCAGCGAAAACAGCAGTATCGAAGCCGCTATGCGGTATTTAAGAATATTTAACGATGCCCTTTCTTCTATGAACACGGCAAACCGCCGCAGTGCCATAGAAATGGCGGTAATAAAAATCACTACTCCCGGACTGGATACCTCTGGCGACGCGCTTTTGCGCCGTATAGCTCAGCTTGAGAGAAAGCTTGCCTCAGGAGTGGTTACATCACCACCGACTTCGGTAGTTTCGTCGGCAGAGCCTATTGAGAGGGTTCAAACCGAGCCTCAGCCGAAAGCAGCCGAGCCGAAACCCGAACCACAGAGCGAAGCGGAAAATTTATATGCAGAGGATTTAACTCCCCCAGCTGATTTGGACACCGCCTTTGCCGAGTCTACACCAATCTCGCAAAAAAGCGGCGAAACTACAGGAAAGCCCCAAGGGGTAACAGAGCCTCCTCAGGGCGAGGGCGAGCCATTAACTGCCTGGAACGATATAGTAGCCGCCTGCTTTAAAACAGCGCCTATGATTTTTAGCTTTTTAACAGGCTCTACTGCAACCTTGCAGGGCAATAAAATAATTATCCATTCAAAATCGGTGCAGTTAAGAAATATGCTGGCAAAGCCCGAAAGCATTAACTATAAAGGTCTTTGTGCCGCCATTGGCGAGGTGCTGGGGGGAGAATACTATCCGGTAATGGAAAAAGAAGAAAAATCCCAGAAAAACGACCCGATGATGAGTTTTTTAGACAGGCTTAATAATCTGTAATTTTGTGGCGGATAAAACCGCAAGCTAATATATAATTAAGGAGTTTTTAAAATGAAAGCAAGAGTACCCGGAATGACCAAGGGCGGCGGAAATATGAACGCTATGCTCCAGAAGGCACAGCAGATGCAGCAGGATATGGCAGACAAGCAAGCCGAGCTTGATGAAAGAGAATTCACCGCCACCTCAGGAGGCGGACTTATAGAGGTTACCGTAAACGGCAAGCACGAAATAAAGCTGCTTAAAATCAATCCGGATGCCGTAGACCCCGATGATGTAGAAATGCTGGAGGACCTGATTACAGTGGCTGTGAACGAGGCTGTTTCAACAGCTGTCAAAACCTCAGAAGAAGAATTAGGCGCCATCACTGCAGGGCTTAATATCCCAGGTATGGGTGGGTTATTCTAAATATGGCAGGCTATAATTTACCCCCATTAAAACGGCTTACCGATGCCTTTGCGCGGCTGCCCGGTGTGGGCAGAAAATCTGCCGCACGGCTGGCATTCCATATACTTTCTATGCCACAAGGCGAGGCAGATGAGTTTGTTTCGGCAATTTCTCAGGCACGAAAAACCCTGAGCTACTGCCCCATTTGCCAAAACCTTACCGATGGCGAGCTTTGCCCCGTTTGCAAAAACGAAAAGCGGGATAAAACAGTCATCTGCGTGGTAGAGGACCCTCGCGATGTTATAAAAATCGAAAAATCGGGGGACTATAACGGTGTTTACCACGTGCTTCACGGGGTGCTTTCTCCTATTGACGGCATAGGTCCTGAGCAGATTCGTGCAAAGGAGTTAATTGCCCGACTTAGCGACACCGAAATCCGCGAAATTATTATGGCTACCAACCCCTCAATCGAGGGTGAAACCACCGCAGGCTACCTTTCAAGGCTTATTAAACCCCTTGGCATAAAGGTTACCCGATTGGCATACGGAATTCCCGTGAACGGAAGCCTTGAATATACCGATTCGGTTACCCTCTCTCGCGCCCTTGAGGGCAGAAGAGAGATGTGATTTTAGATGTTATACATTAGATATTAAACGTTAGATTTCAGGCAATGGACTATATTTAGCCCATTGCCTGTTTTGTTAGATATTGGGTTATAAAATCCAGCATCTAAAATCTAGAAATCAGGTAGCTTATCAGCCCGCAAAAGGGGAAGGTGAGTGCCCAAGCCAGCAGCATATCCTTTACAACCCCAAAATTCACCTGCTTTCTGCCAAGTGCCCAGCCTGCACCCAGCAAAGCGGTGGTTTTTACGTGGGTGGTGCTTACGGGTATGCCGAGGACTGTGAGTATGTAGAGGGACATAACACCCGAAGCTTCAGCCGAAAAGCCTTGAAAGGGCTGGAGCTTTACCATTGAAAGCCCCACGTTTTTAATTATTTTGTATCCACCTACGGCGGTGCCTATGCCCATTACAGCGCCAACCGTTACCGAAAGCCAAAGCAAACTGCCGTTGGGATCATCACCCATATGCCAAATACAAAGCACACCTATGAATTTTTGTCCGTCCTGAGCGCCGTGAAGAAAGGAGGCAAGGGCGGCACCTACAACCCCTGAGCCTTTAAAAAATTTATCCAACTTTCGTCGGTGAAGGGTTTTGCAAACACTGCTTATAAGCTTTACTAAGGCAACACTAATAGTTAAGGGCGCCAAAAGAGAAGCAATAAGCCCGAAGATTACACCCCGCCATTCCTGGGTATTTATTCCGCCACCCAAAGCCAGCGCAGAGCCTGATATTCCCGCAAGCAGTGCGTGGCTTTCGCTTGTGGGCAACCCAAATAGGGCGGCAATAGAGCCGAATATAATTACCCCTAGCATAGCGGTGCAAAGCCCTAATTCTTGCTCACCTTTAGGGATGTTGTGAAAACTGCTAAGGTTTATCACCGTTTTTGCCACTTTGCCCCCAAGGGCAGTGGAAAGGGCGGTGCCCAGAACATTAAAAACCGCCGCCATAAACACTGCTCGTCTAGGCTTTATTGCCCGAATTCCCACCGCCGAGGAAATGGCGTTGGGGGCGTCAGTCCAACCGTTTACAAACACCATTAAAAGGCATATCACCATAAAAAACAGCTTCATTTTTCTTTTCTCCTTTAAGCGTATTAAAACCGCCAACACAGAAATCTATAAAAATATAGCAAAAAGGTTATGCTAAAGCAGTTGCTTTTAGTTGGAATTTGTGATAAAATCATTTTGTTAAAAAATTACGGAGGATTAGCGACAAATGGAAATTTTGTATGAAAATCTAACCAACTTCGGCTTGGGCGAGATAATTATGCTCATCATCGGCGGGCTTCTTATCTACCTTGCTATTGCAAAAGAAATGGAGCCCACACTTTTGCTTCCTATGGGCTTCGGAACACTTCTTGTAAACATCCCCTTTTCAGATGCGCTTACAGGACCTATCAGAGAGCTTTACAACGCGGGTATTGCAAACGAGCTTTTCCCACTGCTGCTCTTTATCGGTATCGGTGCTATGATTGACTTCGGACCGCTGCTCTCCAACCCAAAGCTTATGATATTCGGCGCGGCGGCACAGTTCGGTATCTTCTTCACCCTTTGCATGGCATCAATCTTCTTCCCCGATAAGGATGCCGCTTCAATCGCAATTATCGGTGCGGCAGACGGCCCCACATCTATTGCCGTTGCAAACGCCTTAGGCTCTGATTTTGTAGGCCCTATCACCGTTGCGGCTTACTCCTATATGGCATTGGTGCCTGTTATTCAGCCCCCCGTTATAAAGCTTCTTACCACAAAAAAGGAGCGCCTTATCCGTATGCCCTACGAGCAGAAGGCTGTTTCCAAGCTCACCCGCATTATGTTCCCTATAATTATTACTGTAGTTGCCTCTGCAATTATTCCCCAGGCAACGGCACTTATCGGATTTTTGATGTTCGGTAACCTTATTCGCGAATGCGGAGTGCTCAACCAGCTTTCCGAAACCGCACAGAAGGTGCTGGCAAACCTTATTACCATCTTCCTTGGTATTTCGGTTGCCTTTAATATGACCGACGAGCAGTTCTTAAAGCCTCAGACGCTTTTAATTATGGGTCTTGGTCTTATCGCCTTTATTGTGGATACAGCGGGCGGTGTGCTTTTTGCCAAATTCTTAAACCTCTTTATGAAGAATAAGGTTAACCCAATGATTGGCGCAGCGGGTATTTCCGCATTCCCCATGTCGGGCAGAATTGTTCACAAAATGGGTCTTCAGGAGGACCCCCAGAACTTCCTGCTTATGCATTCAATCGGTGTAAACGTTTCGGGACAGATTGCATCTGTTATCGCGGGCGGTATAATCCTTAATATGTTCGGTTAATGGAGGTATAAACATGCTATTACAAAAATGGATTGATTTTTCAAAATATGCTGAAATGCTTTCAAACGAGCTTGAGGTTTTAGGCTTCAGCCCCGAAAGAGTTTCCGAAATGCTCCCCAGAATGGGCATTGGAATGTTGGTTATCTTCGTTGTTATCGGCATTATAGTGCTTTCAACGGTTGTTATTAACAAAATCTTTAAGGAAAAGCAAGATTAAAAAATCATATCAAGTAAAAAGCAAAAGGAAGTCGCGTGAAAAAACACGGCTTCCTTTTTTTATAGTTGATAGTGCATAATACATTACGTTCATAAAACTTTTTATTTTTAGTTGCTATTGAAAAAACAGAAATAAGTGGTATAATATGAGTGTCACATTAACAGAATAGCAAAGAGCATCCACATAGGCGCATAATGTCTTTTTGAAGGGGCACTATATCTTTTGGTAGATATACTTCGTCGCAAGATCTCCCTTCAATAAGGATGTTCTGTTAGTGTGACAACTATGCGAGAGGTATTCTACGGTGTCATATCGCAAGGGGTGGCACCTCATTTCTGTGAATTATGACGGGAAAATTACCATATAAAAGAGCAAGCTGTGTTTTCACACGGCTTGCTCTTTTATATAACATTGTAGAGGTTGGCTTTATTTTAAATATTCGCAAGCGGCAAGGGCGGCTATTGCGCCGTCGGCGGCGGCTGTTGCTACCTGACGGATTTTCTTGGCTCGGCAGTCGCCCGCTGTGAAAATACCATCGGCTGAGGTCAGACAATCCTCGCCCGCCTCCACATAGCCGTAGCTATTGAGGGCAATCAAATTCTTAAAGGGCTCGTTTTGGGGCACCAAGCCTATGGCAACAAACATACCGTCAATTTCTATATGGGAGGTGGTGCCGTCGGCACTTTTTACGGTAATTGCTGACAGCTCGGTGTCGCCTATAAGCGAATCCACCACGGTGCCTAAGATTATTTCTACATTTTCTTTTTTTCTTAATTGCTCTTGCAGTTTTTCTTCACCTGTTAAGTAATCGAGATTCTGAATTACATAAACCTTTTTTGCCAAATCCGATAACAGCAGTGCTTCCTGAAGAGCAGAATTTCCGCCACCTATTACCGCAACGGTTTTGCCACTGTAAAAGGCACCGTCGCAAACGGCACAAAAGGAAATTCCCTCGCCCACAAATTCCTCTTCCCGTTGCAGACCTAACATTCTGTGGCGAGCGCCCGTTGCAATTATCACGGCGCGACCCTGGAATTCTCCGCAATCGGTTACAACTGTTTTGATTTCACCGTTTTTAATATCTAAAACTTCGGCACATTCCACTTCTGCGCCTTGTTCTAACACCTGCTCAACCAATTTTTCGGCAAACTCGTTGCCCGAAAGGGAGATAAAGCCGGGTATGTTTTCTACCATAGGCGAATAGGTAATCTGACCGCCGAAGCTACCCTTTTCAATAACAAGTGCGGTTTTGTTGGCGCGTCGGGCATAAAGCGCGGCGGTAAGACCTGCAGGTCCGCCACCGATTATAATAATATCGTACATATTTTTACTCCTTTAAAGCGCAACTGCAATAATGCTTGTATATAAAGGCTTCCCCGCAGGGAAGCCTTTGGTTGCGCTTGTCTGTTATATGCAATCTGAATTATGCATTAAGAAATTTCTTGATATCCGAAACACCGGCATATTTTTCTGCCACACCGTTTTTCACCACAATCAATGTGGGTGCGGTTTTTACACCAAAAGAGGTGGCAAGCTCTGGGTGTTCATTTGCAAGCATTTTTTCGTAAGGCACGCCCGCTTTGTCTAGAGTTGCACAGGCAATTTTACAGTTGGGGCAGGTGGCGGGGGTGAAAAGGTAGTTACCGTCGGCAACTGTTGGCTTTTCTTCGCACTCGGTGCACTCGGCTTCCTTTACGCCCTCGTGGGTGAGATTAGAATTGGCAATATTGTAAACCTTGCGTTCCTTATATTCCTGAGTTTTACCGTCGTTCCAGTTCTGAACGGGGCGGTAGTAGCCTGTGATACGGCTGTAAACTTCGGTGTTCTCGCCACAGTCGGGACAGGTGTAGTGCTCGCCGGCGATATAGCCGTGATTTTTACACACTGTGTAGGTGGGGGAGAGGGTGTAATAAGGCAGGCGGTAGTTTTCGGCAATCTTGCGAACAAGATTTGCAGCGGCTTTCCAATCGGGAAGCTTTTCGCCCAAAAACGCGTGGAACACAGTGCCCGAAGTGTAAAGGGTCTGTAATTCGTCCTGAACATCTAAGGCTGTGAAAATATCCTCAGTATAGCCAACGGGCAGGTGAGAGGAGTTGGTGTAATAAGGAGTTTCGCCCTCGCCCATACCTGCAGTGATCATATCGGGGTAGTGCTTAAGGTCGTGCTTAGCCAAACGGAAGGCGGTGGATTCGGCAGGTGTTGCCTCCAGATTGTAAAGGTCGCCGTATTGTACCTGATAATCCGAAAGTCTTTCACGCATATGATTAAGCACATCTTTGGTGAATTCCTGAGTTTTCTTGTTTGTAAGGTCGGCTTTCAGCCACTTTGCGTTTAAGCCAACCTCGTTCATACCAACAAGACCGATGGTGGAGAAGTGGTTGTTAAATGTGCCCAAATAACGCTTGGTGTAGGGATAAAGACCTGCATCAAGAAGCTTTGTGATAACGTCTCTCTTAACCTTGAGGGAACGGGCGGAGATATCCATCATCTTGTCGAGCCTTGCGTAGAAATCCTTTTCGTCCTTTGCAAGGTAGGCAATTCTAGGCATATTTATGGTTACAACACCAACAGAGCCGGTGCTTTCACCGCTACCGAAGAAGCCGCCTGACTTTTTGCGAAGCTCTCTTAGGTCAAGACGAAGTCTGCAGCACATACTTCTAACATCGCTGGGCTCCATATCGCTGTTGATGTAGTTTGAGAAGTAGGGTGTGCCGTATTTAGAGGTCATTTCAAAAAGAAGCTTGTTGTTCTCGGTTTCGGACCAGTCGAAATTTCGGGTAATTGAATAGGTGGGGATAGGATACTGGAAGCCTCTGCCGTTGGCATCGCCCTCAATCATAACCTCGATAAAGGCGCGGTTTACCATATCCATTTCCTTTTGGCAATCCTTATATTTAAAGTCTACCTCTTTACCACCTATAATACAGTTGAGCTCTGCCAAGTCGTTGGGCACAACCCAATCGAGAGTTATGTTGGTGAAGGGTGACTGTGTACCCCAACGGCTGGGGGTGTTTACACCGTAGATAAAGGATTCAATGCACTTTTTAACCTGATTGTAGGAAAGGTTGTCCATCTTTACAAAGGGTGCTAAATATGTATCAAAGGAGGAGAAAGCCTGAGCACCTGCCCACTCGTTCTGCATAATGCCAAGGAAGTTTACCATCTGGTTGCAGAGTGTGGCAAGGTGGCTTGCGGGGGCTGAGGTGATTTTGCCCGAAACGCCGCCGAGACCCTCCTGAATAAGCTGCTTTAACGACCAGCCTGCACAGTAGCCTGTGAGCATAGAAAGGTCGTGAATGTGAATATCTGCATTGCGATGAGCGTTGCCGATTTCGTCGTCGTAAATTTCCGAAAGCCAGTAGTTGGCGGTAACGGCGCCTGAGTTGCTTAAAATAAGACCGCCCACTGAATATGTAACGGTGGAATTCTCCTTAACGCGCCAGTCATTGATGTTAAGGTAGTTATCCACAATCTTTTTGTAGTCAACCATTGTGGCGTTGAGATTTCTTATCTTCTCTCTTTGACGGCGGTAGATGATGTAGGCTTTAGAAACATCGTCGTAACCAGCCTTAATAAGAACCGACTCAACACTATCTTGGATATGCTCAACCGAGATGGAGTCGTTTTCAATTTTCGGCTCGAAATCGGCAGTAACCTTGAGGGTTAAAAAGTCGATAATATCGGGGTTGAACTGACGGTTACAGGCTTCAAAAGCCTGAGTAATAGCGGTACTGATTTTGCTAAGGTCGAAGGAAATAAGCTTTCCGTCGCGCTTTACTACATTGTACATTTTCATTCTCCTCATATTTTAGTATTACCACAATATATTGTGATGTCCGCGAATTATTATACCGCATATATTGTGTTGTGTCAATACTAAAAAACTACATATTGTGCTAAACTCCCCTAATTTGTGCATTAGGTAAAAATTTTGTCGCGCAACGCTTCATTTCTTCTAACTCTTTTGGGGACACGGCTTCAAGATCTTCGCCAATAAGGTTGCCCGAATCCTGAAAACCTTGTAGAAAATATTTTTTTGCGGGGGCAATCCAAGCGGAAAGCTGGGAGATTGATTGAACAGAGTGCAGACCTTTTACCACAGTAGTGCGGAATTCGTAGTCTATGCCGCTTTCCTTTATTATATGTATGCTGTCATTTATATCTCTCAGGTCTACTTCCACCCCTGCGGTAACCGAATAAAGAGCTTTAGAATTTTTAATATCCATAGCCACATAGTCTATAAGTCCCTTTTCTATTAAAGCTTTTAGCTTTTTGGGGTTAGAGCCGTTTGTATCCAGCTTTATGCTATATCCTAAGACCTTTATTTCCCTTAAGAATTCCTCCAAATCCTCTTGCAAAAGAGGCTCGCCCCCTGTAATGCAGACGCCCTCTAGAAGACCTGTGCGTTTTTTTAAAAATTCCAGAACCTCCTCTGTGGGTATGGTGTCCGCAGGGTTTATTTTTGTAACCAGCCCCGCATTGTGGCAAAAAGGGCAGCGAAAATTACAGCCCGCCGTAAATATTGTGCAGGCAACCCTTTCGGGATAATCAAGCAGAGTTAATTTTTGAATACCGTTAATAAGCATAATTTAATCCTCAAATCTGTGGCTGGGGGAATCGATTATTTCGTAAATCTTTTTTCTCAAGAGTTTTTTCTCCCAATTTGTGTTCTATTCAATTATACATTATTGGACAAATTTCGTCAATCAAGTTTAAATTAACAAAAACCGCCAATAGTTCATATTATGTATAGAAAATGGTTGAAATAATAGGTTTTGCGCCAAAAATTCAACCCTTTAGCTAAAGCTTTAAAAATTAAGAAAGGACTGTTGACCTTGAAAAGCGAATTGAACTCAGCACCGATGTTTTTTCTCGGTGCAAATTCCCCCAAGGGCTTTATCTCGCGATTTCACGAAAGTTTCCGCTACGGTGACGGCTGGCATACATATATAATTAAGGGCGGACCTGGCACCGGCAAATCCACCTTGATGAAAAGAATTGCAGATTATTTTTTAAGAAAGGGCGCAAGGGTCTATCTCTGCCCCTGCTCCTCCGACCCTAACTCCCTTGATGGGGTGATTTTCCCAGATATGAAAATTGTTCTGCTGGATGGCACCGCCCCCCACATAGTTGAGCCGAAATATCCGGGTGCGGTTGAAGAAATAGTAAACTTGGGCGACTGTTGGAACACTGAGGATTTAAAATCAAGAGGCGAGGAAATAATGCGCCTTACCGACGAGAATAGCAGGTGCCACGGCAGAGCAAGAAACTATCTTGCCGCCGCAGGGCTTATGCTAGGTGATATAAGGGACTGCGCCGACCAATGCTGCAACAGGGAAAAGGCAGAGAAATTCGGGCTCTCCCTCTGTAGGCGAATGATACCAAAAACTAAAGCTAAGGGCACCCAGTGGTGTAGATATCTGAGCGCTCTAACCCCTAATGGACACATATTTTATAAAAGCACATTAGAAAAGCTGTGCGAACAAATTGTGGTAATCTCCGACGATTTCGGTGCCGCCTCCTCCCATATGCTTTCGACGATTCGGGATTACGCTCTTTCGGCAGGGCACGAAATTATCACCTGTCTTTGCCCGCTTTCGGAAAATCTTAAATATGAGCACATAATAATTCCCGCCTTAAAGCTGGGCTTTGCCACCTCCAACCGCTACCACAAGCTTACGGGGGACACCCGAATAATACACGCCCGCCGATTTACCGATATGAAGGCGCTTCACCTACACCGCGACCGTTTGAATTTTAACCGTCGTGCAGCGACTGAGATGCTATCTCTTGCCACCGATTCGCTAATGGATGCAAAGGCAATCCACGATGCCTTGGAGAAATGCTATATTGACTGTATGGATTTTGAAAGGTTAAATAAGGTTACCGAGAGCCTGGCTGTAAAAATAGCAAACGCAAAATAAAAAAACAGGTGCTTGTTCTACGCTTTGGAACAAGCACCTGTTATATTGTTTTTTTATAAACTAATTTTATTCGCCAAGGGACTCCTTAGCCTTAACGGTAATCTTTTTTTGGTAGCAGGCGAACATATCCTCAGTAGCATCCTTTTGGAGTTTGGGGGTAATAAGGCTTACAACAGGAACGATTACAAGACCGCCCAGCATAGCAATAACACCGCTGTTGATGGGGGATTGCAGTATGGCGGGGAAATAGGGACGGAAGAACATATTGAGTATCATAATGCCTGCGCCGAAGATAAAGCTTGCCCATACGGCGGATTTTGTAACCTTTTTCCAATAGAGTCCGTAAAGGAAAGGAGCGAGGAAGGCACCAGCAAGAGCACCCCAGGAAATGCCCATCATATCTGCGATATAGCCCAGCTTATCCTTGTTAAGGGCTATAAAGGCTGATATAACAATGAATACAACGATAAGCAAGCGGAGAATAAGCACCTGCTTTTTCTCATTCATTTTCTTTATGAGGTGGTCCTTAATCAAGTCGAGGGTGAGGGTAGAGCTTGAGGCAAGAACGAGGGAAGAAAGGGTAGACATTGATGCCGAAAGAACAAGCACTATTACCACACCTATAAGCAGGTCGGGTAGGTTTTCCAGCATTGCGGGAATAATGGAATCGTAACCGCCGGCAGGCAAATCGGTAACGGTATCTACGGATAATTTGTCGGTAAAAAGTCTGCCAAAGCCGCCCAAGAAATAACATCCGCCCGCAACTATTGCGGCAAAAACGGTGGAAATGATTGTGCCCTTGTTAATATCCTTTTCACTTTTTATTGCGTAGAATTTCTGCACCATCTGAGGCAGACCCCAAGTGCCGAGAGAGGTAAGAACAACAACAAACATAAGGTTTAATGGGTCGGGACCCAAGAAGGAGTTGAAGGAGCCGGGGGCGGTGCCCTCTAATTCTACCTGTGCAAGACCCGTTAAGGATTCAACGAAGCCGCCGTTTGAATTCAGCACAGCGCCGATTACAAGCACAATGCCTGCCAACATAATAATGCCCTGAATAAAGTCGTTAATCGCGGTTGCCATATATCCGCCCGCAATAACATAAATACCTGTGAGCACCGCCATAACTATAACGCAAACCGAGTAGTCGATTCCGGGGAATGCCATTGAGAAAAGGCGGGAAAGGCCGTTGTAAAGAGAGGCGGTGTAGGGGATAAGGAATATAAAAACTATAATAGATGCGGCAATTTTCAAAGCAGGGCTCAAAAAGCGCTTGCCAAAAAATTCAGGCATTGTGGCGCTCTCTAAATGCTGACTCATAAGCCTTGTGCGACGACCCAGCACAACCCATGCAAGCAGTGAGCCCAGCACCGCGTTGCCAATACCAATCCAGGTGGAGGCAATGCCAAACTTCCAGCCAAACTGACCGGCATAGCCAACAAATATAACGGCAGAGAAGTAGGAGGTGCCGTAGGCAAAGGCGGTGAGCCAAGGGCCTACCGAGCGGCCCCCAAGAACGAAACCGTTTACATCTGTGGAATGCTTACGGCAAAAAATACCCACCGAAAGCATAACCGCAAAGAAAACGATGAGCATAAGAATTTTCAATAACATATGTATCACCTACAAACAAAAGTATGTGGATATTTTACCACATCAACGCGCTAAAATCAACACTCTGTCTGCATAAACATCAGCAAAAAACGAATAAAAATGTAGATATCTTCATAAAATCAGGAGCTGTAGTGCTTTTCAGCGCAACAGCCCCGTATTTCCTTAATAATTCCCATCCCCAAAAAGGGAAAAATTGCAATTTGTGGGTAATAAAAGCCCTTAATCGGCATTATGAATGATAAAGCTTGTGGGTTTGGTGCTTTGGCTCGCAGGTGATGTTGATGCCAAGGTTTTTGAATACATTTATATCCACCTGACTCAGCACCACAGAGGAATGTGCCTCGCAGCCCTTGAGGTTGGGAAGCTGCTCCATAGCCTTTTTGGCATTTTTATCAGTAACCGCAGATATGCAAAGGGCAATCAGCACCTCGTCGGTGTGAAGCCTTGGGTTGCGGTTGCCAAGGCTCTGGGTTTTAAGGGATTGAACAGGCTCAATAACCTCAGGGGGAATAAGCATAACCTCTTTAGGGATATCGCTGAGAAGCTTCAGTGCGTTAAGCAGCAAAGCCGCCGAAGCGCCCAAAAGGGAGGAGGTTTTACCTGTTACAATTCTGCCGTCAGGCAGCTCCAAGGCTGCGGCGGGGCCGTTGGTTTCCTCTGCTCTTTTAACGGCTTTGGAAATCACAGGGCGGTTTTCAAGGGTTGTGCCCGCCTGTTCAAGCAGAAGCTCGATTTTGCATATTTCATCTTCTCGGCGGTCGCCATTAAGAGCGCGGCACTGCGCCTCAAAATAGCGGCGGATAATCTCGCCCTCGGCGGCGGCACGCACTGCGCGGTCGTCGAAAATGCAGTTGCCCGCCATATTCACACCCATATCGGTGGGGGATTTGTAAGGGCAGGAACCCAAAATTTTGGTCATCATAGCCTGTACCACAGGGAAAATTTCCACATCGCGGTTGTAGTTAACGGTGGTTACCCCGTATGCCTCAAGGTGGAATGGGTCTATCATATTAACATCGTTAAGGTCGGCTGTGGCGGCCTCGTAAGCGAGGTTTACGGGGTGCTTTAAAGGGATGTTCCAAATAGGGAAGGTTTCAAACTTTGCATAGCCCGCCGCAACGCCCCGCTTGTGCTCGTGATAAAGCTGGCTTAAGCAGGTTGCCATTTTGCCGCTGCCCGGTCCCGGTGCGGTAACAACCACTAACTCTCGCTGAGTTTTAATATATTCGTTGGCGCCGTAGCCCTCGTCGGATACAATCTTCTTTATGTTGGAGGGGTAGCCCTCAATAGGATAGTGCTTGTATACAGGTATACCAAGGCTTTCCAATCGGCGCTTAAAAAGGTCGGCAGAGGGCTGACCTGTGTAGCGGGTCATAACAACACTGCCCACAAACAGACCAAAATCGCGAAAGGCATCAATAAGCCTTAAAACATCCAGATCGTAGGTGATGCCAATGTCTCCCCGCACCTTATTCTTTTCAATATCGGCGGCATTTATGGCTATAACCACTTCTGCCTGATCCTTTAGCTGAGAAAGCATACGTATTTTGGAATCGGGTGCAAAGCCGGGCAACACGCGGGAGGCGTGAAAGTCGTCGAAAAGCTTGCCGCCGAACTCTAAATAAAGCTTACCGCCGAATTTTGCGATACGCTCTAAAATATGCTCCGACTGCATTTTTAAATATTTTTCGTTGTCGAACCCTACCTCGTACATATTGCTTACCCTCTTAAAAAAATTAGTTTAGATATAAAGATAATAGAAACAATAAAATAAAAAGCGAACAGAAAACACCAGACTCTGGCGAATCTCTATCCGCTTATATAGTATATCACACAAACTTCCGCTTTACAAGGTGTATTTCATAAATTAGCCTAAAAATTTGAAAGGCTTAAAATGAAATACACCAAAAGACGGGAAAAACATTAGATATTTCTCTAATACATTATCAGAAGGAACGAAGAGTGCCAAGAGTTGCCCTGAGGTCGGGGCGAATTTTGGCATTGCAGTTCTGCTTAGGTACCTCTTGCTCAAAATTAAATTCAGTGTCGGGAGAGGGGGTGAAAACATAGGTTTTGTTCTTTTCTGTATCTAAAGTTATAACCTCGTCACCGAAACACTTTTCGTCGAGATAGGCTTTTTCGAATGGATTTTGCAGCTTGAGTGTGTTTCCAAAAAGAGATTTGATTGCAACAAACTGTATATCTCCGTTTTCAATCTGCACCATAACCTCAAAACCGCCAACTGCGTGAAGCTTGAATTTAGCAGTTTTTTTGCCGTATGCGGGGGCAATGCGAATTGTACCGTCGTAGCTTTGCAGCAAGCGTTCGTTCATTGTAGCGGCAAAAACAGCCAGCGGCTCCAAGCCCATATGACGGAAACGGAAGGGCTCAATATAAAAGGTTTCGTTTGTATCTGCGTCGAAAGCGGGGGTGATGCGGAAGGGCATATGAGCATCTGCAACGAACACACCGCTTGGTCCGTAATGACCGAAACCGTTGTTATAATATTGCCAAACACTGGGGAAGTTTTCGATATATTCATCAACCTCTTCGGTTCTGCCAAGTCTTGCAAGCACCAAGGGCATTGGGTGCCAGCCTGTGTTATCAATCCAGTTGTTATCCGCCATAGTCATAGCAGTTGTAACGGCTGCGCGATAAAGCTCGGAGTCTTTGTCCTTTAAGCCGAGTATGCTCATAGGGTATACTGCTGCAACCGATGCTTGCGGGTGTCCTTCAAAAAGGCGGGTGATATCACTTTGAACATTAGAGGGGATGGGGTTTTTATGCAAGCTGTCTTGAATTGTATTTATACCGTTGATTTGTACAAGGTCCTCTTTCTTATCATTTGGCATAAGATGAGGAACATACTTGCCCACAAGCTTATTGTAGTCAACGGGGCCCTCTTCTTCACAGCGCCAATTTCCCATATATTTTCCAACAGCCAATATATTGGGGCTATCAACAACCTTGCCCTTGAATTTTCCCAGAAGAAGGGTATAGGTTCCGTCGCCGTTATCCTTTAAAAATCTTTCGTCGGCGGGAATTATGGGGAGCTCTGCAACATTTTGGAGCATATCCTCCCAATGTGCAACGTCCTCTACGGTTTCGTCCGCAAGTCTTAGAGCTTCTATTGTGGCGGTAAGCAGGGCACGGAGCATTGTAAGCTCGGTGATAACATCGTAAAAAATCTCGTTACCCTCGTAAGGAGTGCCGCCCTTTGCGTGGTACTTGCCGTCCTCCTCCTTAACGAAGCAGGAGGCAATAAATCTTGATGCGCCAATCATATACGGCAGAGCTTTTTTCTTCAAAAATTCAAGGTCGCAGGTGTAAAGATACTGGCGCCAAAAGTCGAGGGCAATTTCACAAACGGGTGTGTGATTGTCTTTTTCGTGCTGACCGTTTGTGCTATAACCGAGGCGGTTTACAATATCAGAAACAAAGAGGGCATTATCTACATCATATAGTGATTTTGCGGCATCCTTTGCAATACCCATAGCATTAAAGCGGAAATCAAGGTAAGATTCACAAAGCTCGTGATGGCCTGCAGCGTTTAGTCCCCAATAGGTTTCCTGCTGATTCCAGTGGAAATAATTTAACCAAGGCTGAACATCCCGATTCCAGTTCCAAAGGGAATTTATGAATCGTCCGGGATATTTTCCTCTTTGTCCTGCGCAGGAATAATACATAACAAGGTGCCAAAGATTATCAAGATAATCGTCGTCTGTTTCCACAAAGGACTTGTCCCAAAAAGCCTTCCAGCATTCTTCGTTTTCAGAAAGCAGCTTGTCAAAACCTTTATCTTCTGCCGCTTTAATGGCACTAAGGGCAGAGGCTTTATCATTTGGGCTATCCAGTGGGCTGGTGATGGTTGCAAAAAATCCGATTTTTTTATTGCTGGAGCCGATGGCAGAAACTATATGAGAGTTTTGACATTTGCAGGAAAAATCATCCCCCAAGGGCTTGAGGGCGCAAACAAATTCACCGGTAGAAAGGGCTTGGGTAATAAACAGACTTTCTCCGTCGGTGTGGGTATCGGTGCCGTTAAGACCTATGGTTTCGTCCCGCTTTACAAGCACGTACCAGCGGGAATATGCACGGGAGCCGTATCTTTCAAGGGCAATTTGTATATCTCCCGCTTCTTTAAAATCTGTCTCGATTTCCCCGCAAAGGATACTGCTGTTGTAACAAATGAAAAATTTTGCAGACAATGAGCCAAAGGGACAGTTTAGTTTCAGCTCTGCACAGCCGTTTTTCAGGTGCAACCTCGCCTCAAAATCCTTTAGATAGAAGGAGTCAAAAATAGGGGAGCCAAAATCTATAATAATTCGGCATCCATGACGAAGAGTGGTGGTGTTTTCCTCGTGTCCGCCCGCCGTAAAAACACCCTCAGGTCCGTCGTCCCAAAGGTCGCATTTATTAAAGGCTATGTATATCTTTCTGTCGTCACACCATAAAAGTGCGCCAATATCACCGTTGCCCAAAGGCATACCGTATTGCATAGGGTCGGTTGGCGGTGCTTTATAAACAAGGTCGTGCCGAGAAACCTTCTCAGGCCAGGATATATCAAAATCTCCTGCTGATTTGTTGAAATTTGTTGTTATCATATTTTACCTCCTTAAAAAAGTTAGGGTTAGGGTTATTGTATCATTACCGCAAATGATTGTCAATAAAATCGACAAAGGTTGAAACAAAGAAAATTAACTTAAAAATTCCGCAATAATTTCGTTAGAAACCAAAAAACCTTTTTTAGTAAGGCTGAGTCGGTTGTTTTCTAATTCACAAAGACCGTGTTTTTTATATAGGTCTATTTTCTTTTGTATATCTAAGGCGGGGAAATCGGCTAAATTTACCCCCTCTTTTAGCCTGAGTCCCAGCATAAAGCGTTCTTCATCACCGCCGCCCTCGCCGTCGGGAACTCTTGTGGGTTGCTCTATAAAGGCGTCGGTGTCAGGTGGGTAAAAATATCTTTTGCCCCTATAAAAGCCGTGTGCCGACGCGCCTATTCCAATATATTCCTCGCATCTCCAATATTTCAGATTGTGCCGTGCTTCGCAGCCTTTTTTAGAGAAATTGGAAATTTCATACTGAAAATATCCCGCCTTTTCCAAAGCCTCCGCCGATTGCAGATAAAGGCTTGCGGTGGTGTCTTCGTCGGGCAAACCCACAGAATGTCTTTTTAAAAACAAAGGTGTGCCCTCCTCTAGTTTAAGAATGTAGGCAGAAATATGGGTAGGGGCCAGGGACACTAAAAAATCAATAGACTCCTTTAAGGATTGGGGGGTCTGCTTTGGTATACCTAACATCAGATCCAAGGAAATGTTGTTAATACCCGCCCGTCGGCAGTCTAAAACCGCCTTTTCTGCCGCCTCCACAGTGTGCCGTCTGCCCAAAATTTCAAGCTCACTTGCCACTGCCGACTGTACTCCCATGGAAATTCGGTTTATTCCGCCTCCCGCCGCCGCCGAAAACACTTCATATAAATCGTCGGCAGGGTTGGCTTCCATTGTGGCTTCTCCTGAAAGGATGAAGTTTTTGTGTATTGAGTTTAAAAGTTTTTCTAGCCGTGATGCTCCCAAAAGTGAGGGTGTTCCGCCGCCTATATAAAGAGTGTCCAGCTCTTCGCCTTTATATTTTTCCATTTCCTTAATCACTGCCGAAAGGTAGGAATCTACCCTATGGCAATCGGCGGCTGCCGAGTGAAAATCACAGTAAGAGCATTTGGATTTACAAAAAGGTATGTGAATATACAGTCCTCTTTTTTTACTCACTGCGGCATCCCCTTTGTTTTTTTAGATATTTCTTTCAGTTTAATTTTACACCTTTACAAAAAAATAGTCAAATACTAGTTGACAAGGACATTTTTAGGTGATATATTCAAGTTAAATGATATTTTTTGGAAGGGATTGTTTATGAAAATTTTATTTTTAGGCGATTCAATTACCGATGCAGGTCGAGAAAGAAATGGCGGCTTCCGTTTAGGTATGGGTCAGGGTTACCCCGTTATGTGCGCAGGTAAATTAGGCTTTGACGAGCCCGACAAATACGAATTCCTCAACACAGGCATCAGCGGTGATAGAATTGTGGATATCTATGCCAGAATCAAGAAGGATTGCTGGAATTTGAAGCCCGATGTATTAAGCCTGCTTGTGGGCATTAACGATGTAGGCCACGAAATCAATGGTGAAAACGGTGTAGAAGACGACCGTTTCGAGGCAATTTACCGCCTGCTTATTGAGGGCACTAAGGAGAGGTTCCCCAATATAAAAATTATGCTTTTAGAGCCCTTCTGCTTGGCTGTTCCTAACCACGACGAGCCTTGGGATAAATTCTTAGAGGGTGCTATGGCAAAGGCAAAAATAGTTAAAAAACTAGCGGAGGAATATGGACTCACCTTTATACCTCTTCAGGAAAAATTCAACGAGGCTTGCAAGACAGCCCCCGCCCAGCATTGGATTGGCGACGGTGTTCACCCCTCAAATGCCGGAAACTGGCTTATTGCCGAGGAGTGGCTTAAGGCATTTAAAACACTCTAAACTTAAAATAACTTTCAATAAAATAAAAAAGCAATCAGGTGCCGCGAACAGCGCCTGATTGCTTTTTTTATTTTGGTTAATATCAATAATTCTCTGCTCTTACTTCAAAGTAGCTTTGAGGATGGTTGCAAACGGGGCAAACATCGGGAGATTTTTTGCCCATCACAAGGTGTCCGCAGTTGCGGCATTCCCACATAGTTACCTCTGCCTTTTCAAAAACTGCCTTCATTTCAACGTTGGAAAGAAGCTTGCGGTAGCGCTCCTCGTGGGTTTTCTCAATTGCGGCAACAGCGCGGAACTGTTCGGCTAATTCGTGGAAGCCCTCTTCGTCGGCATCCTTTGCGAAGCCGTCGTACATATCGGTCCACTCATAATTTTCGCCCTCAGCAGCGGCGGCAAGGTTTTGTGCAGTGTCACCAAGCTCGCCCAAAGCCTTGAACCAAAGCTTTGCATGCTCCTTTTCGTTATTGGCGGTGGCCTCAAAAATGGCGGCTATCTGCTGATAACCCTCTTTTCTTGCAACCGAGGCAAAATAGGTATACTTATTTCTTGCCTGTGATTCGCCTGCGAATGCTGTAAGTAAATTCTGTTCTGTTTTTGTGCCTTTGTAGTTCATAGTTTTTTCTCCTTTATCTGTTTCATTTTTTGTTTCTTGAATTTTTTCGAATTTTTGTGCGGGTGCGTGGCAAAGGGGACATTCGTAGTAGTCGTTTAACTCCTCACCCTCGTAAACATATCCGCAAATTTTACATTTAAACTGTGCCATTCTGTTCTTTCCTTTCTGTATGTGAATTTTAAGCTTTGCATTGTGGACAGCTGCCGCAGAATACCAGCTGATAATCCTCAACCGTAAATCCTTGATTAAGCTCTTCGGGGAGCGCGGTGTGGGGAATTGTGAAATCAAAAACCTTGCCACAGCACTTGCACCGAAAGTGGGCGTGGGGATGGGTGGTAAAATCGAAACGATCGGGTGCGTTTGCTACCTGCACTCTTAAAATTTCACCCTCGTCGGCAAGATTATTTAGATTTCTGTATACCGTGCCTCTGCTGATGGCGGGGCATCGGGAAACCACCTCGCTATAAATCTCTTCCGCTGTGGGGTGACAGTGCAAAGACCGAACAGTTTCTAATACCAGGGTTCTTTGTACCGTGTTGCGTTTCAATCAATAATCACTCCTTAATAGGAATTGTTACTAATTAAATTATACCCATTATTTTTCTTTTGTCAAGGGGTTTTTAAAAATTTTTTCAAAAAATTTTTTACAAGCCCTCTGCACACATAATAAATATTCTGAAATTGCATAATATATTATATAGAAAACACAGAGAAAACGAAAATACGGAGGAATTTATAATGCCTGACCTTAATTGTAATGTAACCGAATGCGGACACAACGCTCAAGGACTTTGCAAGCTTCAACACATTGATATATCGGGGGGCGGCAGACTTGCCGACACCTGTTGCGCCAGCTTTACCGCGCTTCGGGACCTAAGCTTTCTGTCGGGGGCAAACTCGGTGGCAAGGGAAAATGCTGAATATGTAACAGGGGTGAAATGCGGTGCCCGTGACTGCCATTATAATTTCAGCGAATGCTGTAGCGCAGATCGAATAAGCATTGCCAGCGGCGGCTCGGCGCATAATTGCGGCGAAACCAAATGCGCCACCTACAGAAAATCCTGATATTAAAGCTTTAAAGGCACTCCGACGAATTTTCGGTGGGGTGCTTTTTGATATATTATACAAAAATAGTTTACATTTTTTCGATTATTTGCTTCTTTACAATGCAAGCTTTTTACAGTATAATATCTATATATTTGTAGCATTTGCGGAGGTACATATATTATGTGGTATTATGTTATAGAGGTTTTTGTGGGTTATTTGATGGGCTCCATAAGCCCCTCTGTAATTTTAACAAAACTAGCATATAAAAAAGATGTCCGAGGCGAGGGAAGCGGAAACGCAGGGGCTACAAATGTTGCCCGCGTGTTTGGTATGAAGGCGGGTATAATAACCCTTATGTGCGATATCATAAAGCTGGTTATTCCTATGCTTATTGGCCGTATGTTCAACGGTGACCTAGGAGTTCTGATTGCAGGTGTTGCGGGAATCATAGGACATTGCTTCCCTGTGTTTTTTAATTTTAAGGGTGGCAAGGGCGTGTCGGTTGCCGTAACTATTGCGATTTTTCTAGGCTGGCAGCAGGTGGTAATAGGGCTTTCGGTATTTATTATTGTAATGCTTATTTGCCGAATCGTATCAGTAGGCTCAATGCTTGCCGCTCTGAGCATAGCAGTAACCACCTTAATTTTTGCAGGAGATAACATATATAAAATCATACTGTCGGTTGTAACTGCAGCGCTTATAGTTTTTATGCACCGGGAGAATATTGTAAGGCTTATAAAGGGTGAGGAAAAGAAGTTTTCTCCTAAATCATAAAAAACTAAGGAAACAGATAAACCCCCAATGCACAAAGTGTGCATTGGGGGTTTTGTTATTATGCCAATTTCACCTTTAAGAAAACGGTTTCTTAAAAAGTGCCAGACTTAGGATTCCTTGCTTCCGTAGAGTTCACCAAGGCGAACAAGGTGGTTGTAGCGCTCAAGAGAGGTCTTTTCAGCCTTGTCGAAGAGCTCTTCGGCACGCTCAGGGAATGAGCGGGTAAGTGAAGAGTAACGAGCCTCGTTCATAAGGAAGTCCTTATAGCTTGCAGTAGGTGCTTTGGAATCCATAGTGAAAGGATTCTTGCCCTCAGCCTTTAATGCAGGGTTGAAGCGGAACATATTCCAATAGCCACATTCAACAGCCTTTCTCATCTCGTTCTGGCAGTTAACCATACCGCCCTTGATGCTGTGCATTTCACAAGGAGCGTAGCCGATGATGAGTGAAGGACCGGGATATGCCTCAGCCTCTTCAATAGCCTTTAAGGTCTGGTTCATATTAGCGCCCATAGCAATCTGAGCAACATAGATATAGCCGTAGGACATAGCGATTTCTGCAAGAGATTTCTTAGCAATAGCCTTACCTGCAGCTGCGAACTGTGCAACCTGACCGATGTTGGAAGCCTTAGAAGCCTGACCGCCGGTGTTGGAGTAAACCTCGGTATCGAATACCATAATGTTTACATCGTCGCCTGTTGCGAGGACGTGGTCGAGACCGCCGAAGCCGATGTCGTATGCCCAACCGTCGCCACCGAAGATCCAAACGGATTTCTTAGAGAGGTACTCGCGGTTTGTACGAACATCCTTACAGATATCGCAATCTGCATTCTCTTTATCGAGAACAGCCAAGAGTGCGTCGGAAGCGGCAGTATTCTTCTTGCCGTCGTTAACGGTGGCAAGGTATGCTTCAGCAGCAGCCTTTAATTCAGCAGATGCCTTGTCGGAGGTGGTCATAGCGGTAACCTCTTCGATAAGACGGTCGCGAATAGCCTTCTGACCTAAGTACATACCGTAGCCGTGTTCTGCGTTGTCTTCAAACAAAGAGTTTGCCCAAGCAGGACCGTGACCCTTAGCATCGGTGGTGTAAGGTGAAGTAGCAGCAGGACCGCCCCAGATAGAGGAACAACCTGTTGCGTTGGAAATATACATTCTGTCGCCGAACAACTGAGTGATAAGGCGAGCGTATGCGGTTTCTGCACAGCCTGCGCAGGAGCCGGAGAACTCAAGCAAGGGCTTCTTATACTGGCTGGAGATTACGTTGGAAACAGCAACTGTTTCTTCCTTAACGGTAACGTTCTCAACACAGTAATCAAATACTTCCTGCTCAGCGAGCTGGCTTTCGGCAGGAACCATCTTGAGAGAATTGGTGGGACATTCGCCAACACAAACACCACAACCCATACAATCCAGAGGAGATACAGCGAGGGTGTAGGTATAATCGGTTTTAACAATAGGCTTGGGAGCCTTCTTCATCTGTGCGGGAGCATTTGCAATTTCCTCAGCGTTGAGAGCGTAAGGACGGATTGTAGCGTGAGGACAAACGAAGGCACACTTGTTACACTTAGCACAGGTTTCTGCGTTCCATTCGGGAACCATAACAGCAACGCCGCGCTTTTCGTGTGCGGATGCGCCCTGCTCGAAGGTACCGTCTGCGTGGTCCATAAAAACGCATACAGGCAGGCTGTCGCCATTCATCTTGCCATCGGGTCCCATAATGTTAGCAACCATCTTGCCAAGCTTTGTATCGGTGCCTGTGGCGGCTTTTGCCTCGTCCTCAGCGGTAGCCCAAGCGGCAGGAACGTCAATCTTAACGTAGGCAGTAGCACCTGCGTCGATTGCCTTTTCGTTCATTTCAACGATTTCCTTACCCTTCTTCATAAACTTCTGGGCTTTTTCTTTCATATAACCAATAGCCTCTTCCTCAGGAAGAACCTTGGAGAGTGAGAAGAATGCAGACTGAAGAACGGTGTTGGTGCGCTTGCCAAGACCAATCTGGGCTGCTAAATCAATAGCGTTAACGGTGTAAAGCTGAATATTGTTGTTTGCAATATAGCGCTTTGCTTCAGCGGTTAAATGCTTGTCCAGCTCTTCGGGTGTCCACTGACAGTTGATAAGGAACACGCCGCCGGGCTTAACGTCGTTAACCATCTTGTAGCCCTTGATTACATAGGAGGGGTTGTGACAGGCAACAAAGTCTGCCTTATTGATGTAGTAGGGGCTCTTGATGGGCTTATCGCCGAAACGTAAGTGAGAAATGGTGATACCGCCGGTTTTCTTAGAGTCGTACTGGAAGTATGCCTGTACGTACTTGTCGGTGTGGTCACCAATGATTTTGATAAGTCGGAGGCCAAGCGGTCTTAGGAAGACAAGACCTGATCACAACTCCTTGGCTCACAGAACGACATGGCTACGATCCGACTTTATCGCCGAAGCGTAAGTGAGAAATTGTGATACCGCCGGTTTTCTTAGAGTCGTACTGGAAGTATGCCTGTACGTACTTGTCGGTGTGGTCACCAATGATTTTGATAGAGTCTTTATTAGCGCCAACGGTACCGTCGCCGCCGAGACCCCAGAATTTGCACTCGATTGTGCCTTCTGCTGCGGTGTTGGGGGCGGGCTTCTCTTCAAGAGAGAGGTTGGTAACGTCGTCTACGATGCCTAAAGTGAACTGAGCCTTGGGCTCGTCCTTTGCAAGCTCGTCGTATACAGCAAATACGCTGGAAGGAGGAGTATCCTTAGAGCCAAGACCGTAGCGGCCGCCGATAACCTTAGCGGACACACCGCGAGTAGCAAGGGCTGTAACAACATCTAAATAGAGAGGTTCGCCTAAAGAGCCGGGCTCCTTAGTTCTGTCGAGAACAGCAATCTTCTTAGCGGTTGCAGGGATAGCCTCGCAAAGCTTTTCAGCTGAGAAGGGACGGTACAAACGAACCTTTACAAGACCTACCTTCTGACCTGCGGCGAGGAGGTAATCAATAACCTCTTCTGCAACGTCGCAGATAGAGCCCATAGCAACTATTACACGGTCGGCATCGGGTGCGCCGTAGTAGTTGAAGAGCTTGTAGTCGGTGCCAATCTTGGCATTAACCTTATTCATATATTCCTCAACGATTGCGGGAACAGCATCGTAGTACTCATTACAAGCCTCGCGGTGCTGGAAGAAGATATCGCCATTTTCGTGAGAACCGCGCATTACAGGGCGCTCAGGGTTGAGGGCGCGCTTGCGGAATGCCTCAACAGCATCCATATCGCACATTTCTTTAAGATCGTCGAAATCCCATACCTCAATCTTCTGAAGCTCGTGGGAAGTACGGAAGCCATCGAAGAAGTTAAGGAAGGGAACTCTGCTCTTGATTGATGCTAAGTGAGCAACAGCGCCTAAGTCCATAACCTCCTGAGGGTTGGATTCAGCCAGCATAGCAAAGCCGGTCTGACGGCAGGCGTAAACGTCGGAATGGTCGCCGAAAATGTTAAGAGCGTGGCTTGCTACGCAACGTGCAGAAACGTGGAACACGCAAGGAAGCAGCTCGCCGGCAATCTTATACATATTAGGAATCATAAGTAAAAGACCCTGAGAAGCGGTGTAGGTGGTGGTTAAAGCACCGGCTGCCAAAGAGCCGTGAACGGTACCTGAAGCACCTGCTTCGGACTGCATTTCAGCAACCTTTACTGTGGTGCCGAAAATGTTCTTGAGGCCTTTAGCTGACCACATATCAACATAGTCTGCCATAGGGCTGGACGGGGTGATAGGGTAAATACCCGCAACTTCTGTAAACGCATAGGAAACGTGCGCTGCAGCGTTGTTACCGTCCATGGTTTTCATTTGTCTTGCCATGAAAATTTTCCTCCTAAAAAATACTTGGGGCAAAGCCCAGTTCGGGACAATGCAGTTTGTCACATATTATATAATAGCACTTCTTCTCTCAGTTGTAAATAATTAAAATGTACTAATTTTTTAAAATATTACCTTTTTTTATAGAAAAAACTTATAGTTTTGGTTGAGTTTTGCAAAAAAATGCCGAATACATTAAAATTAAGGCGGTGCCTTAGAAGGCTAATTCAAGTTGACAACACCTATTTTATAAAGTATACTGTATAGTGTATGTTAAGCGATTACTACAAACTGTGACCAGGGCATAATGCTGTGCTCTGGTGAAAGGATTATAAAATGAAAATACTTGTGGTTTGCCAGCATTACTGGCCTGAGCCCTTTCCTCTTACCGATGTGTGTGAGGCATTGGCGCAAAGAGGCCATACCGTACATATAATAACCGACGTTCCCAATTATCCTATGGGTTATATTTACCCCGAATATAAAGGGGGTAAAAACCGCTGTGAAGAGCGGAACGGAGTTAAAATAACCCGCACCTTTACCATTGGCAGAAGGAATAATGTGGTGTTTCGTATTCTTAACTATTTCAGCTTTGCGATTTCCTCAACCCTTTATGCCAAAAGGCTTCGGGAAGAGTACGACGTGGTTTTTACCAACCAAAGCTCACCCGTAATGATGGTATCAGCCGCTTTAGCCTATGCCAAAAAGAGGGGTAAGAAGGCAGTGCTTTACTGTATGGACCTGTGGCCCGCAAGCCTTTGCGTGGGCGGAGTTAAAGAGGGCTCGGCTATATATAAGGCATTTTGGAAAATTTCTAAAACGCTTTACGAAAGGGCAGACAGAATTCTTATTACCTCTAAAATGTTTCGGGATTATTTCACCCGTGAATTTGGCATAGAGGATGGTAAATTAGGATATTTACCTCAGTACACAAGCCTTGATTTTAGTTCGGCACAACCACCGATGCAAAATAAAGACACGGTTGATTTGATGTTTGCCGGCAATGTGGGTGCAGCGCAAAGCATTCCCACAATTCTAGAAGCGGCTAAAATATTGGAAAAGGAAGAAGAATTGCGCTGGCATATAGTGGGGGACGGCTCGGAGCTTGAAAGCTCCAAAGCCCTTGCAGAGCAGATGGGACTATCCAATGTGATTTTTCACGGCAGGCATCCGATAGAGGAAATGCCGCGTTTCTATGCTATGGCAGATGCAATGCTGGTAACACTGACATCAAACCGATTTGTATCCCTTACACTTCCTGCAAAGGTGCAATCCTATATGGCAGCCAGCAAGCCGATTATCGCGGCGGCAGACGGAGAAATTCCCAATGTTATAAATGCCAGTGGCTGTGGATTTTGTGCACCGTCCGACAGCGGCGAGGGGTTGGCACAGGCAGTGAGGAAATTCCTTGACTGTGAGGACAAGCAGAGCCTGCAAAGGGCGGCGCTTGATTATTACAATGCCAACTTTACAAAAGAAATGTTTATACAAAAACTTGAAAAAGAGTTAAAAGACCACTGCAAATAAAATTTTAATTTGGAGGCTTACTTATGTCAGCATTTTCCGGCGCTACACTAATGATTACAGGGGGAACAGGTTCCTTCGGCACAACGGTGCTTAAGCACTTTTTAGAAACAGACATAGGCGAAATCAGAATATTCTCCCGGGATGAAAAGAAGCAGGACGATATGCGCCACTCTTTGCAATCGTTACACCCAGAGCATGCAAATAAGGTTAAATTCTACATAGGTGATGTTAGAAACGCCCAATCGGTAAAGGATGCTATGCCCGGTGTTGATTACATATTTCACGCGGCGGCATTAAAGCAGGTACCCTCCTGTGAATTCTTCCCAATGCAGGCAGTTGAAACCAATATTATAGGCACAGACAATGTGCTCCATGCGGCGGTGGATGCAGGGGTTAAGAGGGTTGTTTGCCTCTCTACCGACAAAGCGGCATACCCTATAAATGCAATGGGAATTTCAAAGGCTATGATGGAGCACGTTATATGTGCAAACGCACGAGTGGCGGCAGAGCGCGGCGGTACGGTTATTTCCTGCACTCGTTATGGCAATGTTATGTGTAGCCGAGGCAGTGTTATTCCGCTGTTTATCGACCAGATAAAGGCGGGAAATCCTGTTACCATTACCAACCCCGATATGACAAGATTTTTAATGAACCTGGATGAGGCGGTGGACCTTGTTATGTTTGCCTTTGAACACGCAAAGCCGGGGGATTTATTTATTCAGAAGGCCGATGCCTCCACCATTGGCGATTTGGCTTTGGCTGTACAAAAGCTGTTTGGCAACACCGGTAAAAATATAATCGGAACAAGGCACGGTGAAAAGCTTTACGAAACCCTTATGACCCGTGAAGAAAGCCTCAGAAGTGTGGATATGGGTAACTATTTCCGCATTGCTGCCGACGGCAGAGATTTAAACTACGATAAGTTTGTAATAAAGGGCGATGTGCAAACCGAGGCTGAGGAATCCTACACAAGCCACAACACCCGCCGACTGAACGTAGATGAAACGGTGCAAAAAATTCTTACCACCGATTATGTTAAGGAAGCCTTGAGGGATTGGGAGGCAAAATAAGTATGAATATTCTTATTACAGGTGCCGCAGGCTTTGTGGGTAAAAATCTGGCAGAAGCACTGAAGGCGGTTCGTGACGGTAAGGACAGAACCCACCCGCACCTTAATATTGAGAAAATTTATCTTTATGACATTGATTCTTCAGCAGAGCTTTTAGAGGAAGCCTGCAAGGATTGTGATTTTGTTTTTAATCTTGCGGGTGTAAACCGACCCGAAAATGCCGAGGATTTTATGAAGGGTAATTTCGGCTTTGCCTCAACCCTTTTAGAATTGCTCAAAAAAAATAAAAACACCTGCCCCGTAATGCTTTCTTCTTCCATTCAGGCAACTTTAGTGGGCAGATATGCCGATGGTGACTACGGCAAGAGCAAAAAGGCAGGGGAGGATTTGTTCTTCCGCTACGGGGAGGAAACGGGTGCCAAGGCTTTGGTTTACCGTTTTCCCAATCTTTTTGGTAAATGGTGCAGGCCGAACTACAATTCCGCCGTTGCCACTTTTTGCAACAATATTGCCAATGATTTGCCCATCACCGTAAACGATGTGTCGGTTACTTTAGAGCTTCTTTATATCGACGATTTGATTGACGAAATGTTCAGCGCTTTAGAGGGCAGAGAGCACCGCTGTGAATATGAAGGTGTAAATGCCGTGATGACCGAGGGCGGAAGATACTGCGCCGCCCCCATCACACACAAGGTAACCTTAGGGGAAATTGTGGATTTGCTTTATACCTTTAAGGCTCAGCCTCAAGGGCTAACAATGCCCGAAATTCCAAAGGGCAGTTTTGCAAAGAAGCTATACTCAACCTATCTTTCTTATCTTCCTCCTGATAAAATATCTTTCCCTTTAAAAATGAATGTGGATAACAGAGGAAGCTTCACCGAGCTTTTAAGAACCGAAAAATGCGGTCAGTTCAGCGTAAACATTTCAAAGCCCAATATCACCAAGGGTGAGCATTGGCACCATACAAAGTGGGAGTTTTTCATTGTGGTTTCAGGCAAGGGTCTTATCAGAATGAGGAAAATCGGCTCCGACGAGGTGCTTGATTTCTATGTAAGCGGCGAAAAAATTGAGGCGGTGCATATGCTACCGGGTTACACCCATAACATTATAAATTTAAGTGAAACGGAAGATTTGGTAACGGTTATGTGGGCAAACGAATGCTTCGACCCCGAAAAACCCGATACTTTTTTTGAGGTGGTAGAATAATGGAAAATAAAAAAGCAGATTATTCTCAGGTTTCCTTTAAGGATAACGGTAAGCTTAAGCTTTTAATAATCGTAGGCACAAGGCCTGAAATAATACGCCTTGCGGCGGTTATTCAAAAATGCCGTAAATATTTCGACTGCATCCTTGCTCACACAGGGCAAAATTACGACTACAACCTAAACGGAGTTTTCTTTAAAGATTTGCAATTAGCCGACCCTGAGGTTTATATGAATGCCGTAGGTGAGGATTTAGGCTCTACTATCGGTAATATAATTGATTGCTCATATAAGCTGATGGCACAAATTAAGCCCGATGCACTGCTTATTTTGGGAGACACAAATTCCTGCCTTTCCGCAATACCCGCCAAAAGGCTGCACATTCCCATTTTTCACATGGAGGCGGGCAACCGCTGTAAAGACGAATGCTTGCCTGAAGAAACCAATAGGCGCATTGTGGATATAATTTCCGATGTAAACCTTGCCTATTCCGAGCACGCTCGCCGTTATTTGCATGAATGCGGACTCCCCAAGGAGCGCACCTATGTTACAGGCTCGCCAATGGCTGAGGTTTTGCGCGCCAATCTCAAAAGCATAGAGGCGAGTGATATCCATAAGCGTTTGGGGCTCACTAAAGGCAAATATATTCTTCTTTCTGCCCATAGAGAGGAAAACATCGACACCGAGAAAAACTTTTTATCGTTGTTTTCTGCCATTAACGCTATGGCGGAAAAGTACGATATGCCGATTCTTTATTCTTGTCATCCCCGCTCTAAAAAGAGGCTTGAAAGCAGCGGATTTAAATTGGATAAGCGTGTTATTAAAAACGAGCCCTTAGGCTTCCACGATTACAACTGCCTGCAAATGAATTCTTTCTGCTGTGTTTCCGATTCGGGAACTCTGCCGGAGGAAAGCAGCTTTTTCACCTCTGTAGGGCATCCATTCCCCGCCGTGTGCATACGCACTTCAACCGAGCGTCCCGAAGCACTTGACAAGGCAGATTTTATACTGGCGGGAATCGACAAAAAATCTCTGCTTCAGGCTGTTGACACCGCCGTTAATATGAATTTAGACGGAGTTCACGGCATCCCCGTGCCTGATTATGTGGAGGAAAATGTTTCCACAAAGGTGGTAAAAATCATTCAGTCCTACACAGGTGTTGTGGATAAAATGGTTTGGAGAAAATGGTATCTACCCACTAAAGATGGTTGACAAATGGGTAATTTGCATATATTATTGTAATACTGGTGTAATTTACACCTGAATAAAAATGCGGTTTAAAGCCGCAAAAAGAAATGGAGAAAAATTTAAAATGGACCCTGATCCTGCGACTCAGATTATTCTACAACTGGTACTGTTGTTATTCCTTATTATTGTTAATGCATTTTTTGCAATGAGTGAAATTGCGATTATCTCCCTTAACGATAATAAACTGCGCATTATGGCGGAGGACGGCAACCAAAAAGCCAAAAAGGTTTTAGCCCTGATTGAAAGCCCGTCAGCCTTTCTTTCCACAATTCAGGTGGGTGTAACTCTGGCTAGCTTCCTTACCTCGGCATCGGCGGCACAAGCATTCTCAGAGCCCTTGGCACAATGGTTCAGCGGGCTTATCGGTTTGGAGAGTGCCCCCAGCTGGCTCACAGGTATTGCCACAGTTGTTGTTACCATTATTATCGCATACTTTTCCTTGGTTTTAGGCGAGCTTGCACCAAAGCGTATTGCTATGCAGTGCTCCGAAAAGGTTTCCTTCAAGGTTGTGGGCATACTTCTGTTCTTTAAAAGGATTATGAAGCCCTTTGTGGTTTTCCTATCTTTTTCTACAAACCTTGTTGTTCGTCTTTTTGGCTTCGACCCCAACGCTTCCGACGAGGTTATTACTGAGGAAGAAATCCGTATGATGGTAGATGCGGGCGAGGAAAAAGGCGTTATTGAAGACAGCCAAAAGGAAATGATAAATAACATCTTCGAGTTCGACGACATTGTTGCGGCAGACGTTATGACCCACCGTACCGAGCTTGAGTGTGTTGAAATGAGCGACAGTGTTGAGGACATACTGAAAATCGCTATGAGCGAGGGTTATTCCCGCATCCCCGTTTTTGAGGATGAGGTGGATAACATTCGTGGTATTATATATGTAAAGGATTTGCTTAAATATATAGGCAAACCCGTGCCTCAAAGCTTTAAGATAAGCAAAATTATGCGGGAGGCACACTTTATCCCCGAATCAAAGCGTTGCGATGATTTGTTTAACGAAATGACCGAAAAGCATTTGCAGATGGTTATTGTTTCGGATGAATACGGCGCAACGGCGGGTATAGTAACAATCGAAGATTTGCTTGAATCCATAGTTGGTAATATTCAAGATGAATACGACAACGAGGAGGAGGAAATCCAGCAGGTTAACGAGGACTTCTTCAATTTTGATGGTATGACAGATATCGAAGAGGTTAACGAGGTGCTTTCTATAATGCTTCCCGAAGGTGAATACGATACAATCGGCGGATTTATAATGTCGGAGCTTGGCCGTATTCCTCAGGAGGATGAAAAGCCTGTAATTGAAGCTGAAGGCTTCCGCTTTACGGTGGAGGAGATGGACGAGCGCAGAATTGAAAAGGTTTCTGCCGAGCGCCTGCCCGAAAGCCAAGAGGAAGAGTAAAAAACGGGGTGATAACCCCAAAATTATAACAAATTACGTTAATTCAAAAAACCAATATTATGGAGGAAATAAATATGGATACAATTTTAGTAGAGATTTCTGCACGTCATCTGCACGTTAGCCGTGAGGATTTGGATATCCTCTTCGGCGAGGGCTATGAGCTTACCCCTAAAAAGGACCTTTCTCAGCCTGGTCAGTTTGCCTGTGAAGAGAGAGTAGACATTATCGGCGCAAAGCGTGAGCTTAAGGGTGTTTCTATCCTTGGTCCCTGCCGTCCTGCAACTCAGGTTGAGCTTTCTTTAACCGATGCCCGTTCTATCGGTGCGGCGGCTCCTGTTCGTGAGTCAGGTGATATAGAGGGCAGCGGTGCTATAAAGCTTCGCGGTCCTAAGGGCGAGGTTGAGCTTAAAGAGGGCGTTATCTCTGCAAAGCGCCACGTACATATGACTCCGGAAGATGCCGAGAAGTTCGGTGTGACCGACGGCGAGATCGTTTCTGTTAAGGTTGATACCGAGGGTCGCGCCCTCACATTTGGCGATGTTGTTATCCGCGTTTCTCCTAAATATGCTCTGGCTATGCATATCGACACCGACGAGGCTAATGCCGCAGGTGTTCCCGGCTCCGCTCAGGGTGTAATTGTAAAATAAATCACTAAAGCCAACCCCCGACGCACTAAACATAAGTGCATCGGGGGTTATTAGTTATTATATTGGATTGTTCGTGTTTGCTTATGCGTTTTATTAACTCTGCTCTCCTTTTAATAAAAAAGTGCGCAGCCGAAGCCACGCACCGAAAAACACATAGCTCCGATTGCTGCGACACAAACTCACAAAACCTCATTTACAACAAAGCTGTGTGAAAAGAGCTTGTATTTTTACCTAAATAAAAATACAGACCTTGTTGAAAAATGAGTATTGAGTTTATGTCGCAAGGATATTATAGCACAGCCATTTTGTTTTTGCAACCGTTTTGTGGACATGAAAAGCAGTTGAAACAATGGTCGGTTTGTGGTATTATCTAAGCAATAATCAAAAAGGCGGTAATTTTAAGTATGATTACGAAGATATATGCGATAAGTGAAAAATGCCCTATGAATTACGGTGTTTCCCACCCTGAAAATTACGAGGGCTTGCCCCTTGTTGTCTATCTTCACGGAGCAGGGGAGAGAGGCGAAAATTTCCAGCATATTTATAGGCACGGAATCCCTAAGCTAATCCACGAGGGAAAGGAAATTCCCGCTGTGGTGCTTTATCCCCAATGCCCGCCATATTTTATATGGAACAATGTTGTTGAGAATTTAAAGAAGCTCATAGATAAGGTAGCCCAGGAATACGGTATACTTCGCGATAGAATTA
>JAZNRT010000070.1:0-4986 GCA_045590875.1 Acutalibacteraceae bacterium | reverse complement strand
GCACGAAACGCAGGCGGTCAGGTTATTATGTATGCCGACAGTGTTACCCCCTCAATGGAAAGGGCAATTACCGAAACACTCCGCCGCCGCCAGATTCAGATGGATTATAATAAGCGCCATAATATTGTGCCCAAAACCATTGTAAAGGACGTTCACGAAATAATTGAGATTTCCCACAAGGCAGAGGATAAAACCAAATCTTACAAAAAGCTCAGCCGCAAGGAAAAGGAAATGCTTATAAAGAGGCTTACCGCAGAAATGAAGCAAGCAGCAAAGCTACTTGAATTCGAGCACGCCGCTGCAATCCGCGACAGAATAAATAAAATAAGGGAAGAAAAATAAGTAATACCACTATATTCTCACGAGGATATGGTGGTATTATTTTACTATAAATTTTGGTGGGAATTGACAAATAACCTTACATATGATATGTTGATTATAGAAAATTTGCCAGGGGGCGATTGCAATGCGAAAATATCAATAAAATTATGACAAGACATATCAAACCATTCTATAATCGAAGGAGTTGATTTTAGTGCTAAAAAAAGAATAATTTGCCTGCTTCTTATGGTAATGCTTGTTGGCAACTCTACAATAATTTTTCCAACATTTGCTGCCAAGCCAGTGAAATGTGATTTTTGTTTGAAAATACATCCCAAAACTCATGTTTCTTTAGATGGAAAATATAAATATGTTCTTATAGATGAAATCGATCCGGACGAAAAGATTCAATATAATAGTTCTAACAACGCCTGTATAGTTGAATATACAGGTCCTGCCTCAACGAATTTTACATTCCCGAACGAGGTAGACGGCTACACCGTAACCCAACTTGGTGAAGTTTACTGTTCCAATTCCTCAGAATCAAGCAGGAATACCTTCTTTAACAGCAGACCACAGATATACATTATTCCAAAAAGTATTGAAAGCTTTGCATCATTATCTGTATCTGCAAATCGTGATGACGACACGTGGCACGAGAATGAAATTTACGATTACGGAAGCAATAAAAACTATACAGACTCGTATTTTCCTGTAAAAAATCAGGTAAAGAAAATAATAGTTGAAAGCGGCAACACCGCCTTTACAGTTGTAGGAGATGCCCTTTATTCTAAAGATATGACAACCCTTTATAAATATTGGGGTAACGACAAATCTTTTGAGATTCCCAACACTGTTAAGATTATAGCAAGGTATGCTTTTGCATATTCTCCTATAGAATACGTAAAACTGCCGAAAAATTTAAAATTTATTTCTCCTGATGCATTCTTTGGTTCTGAACTTGAAAGCGTAAATATACCTAAAAAGGTAACACAAATTAACGAACGATGCTTTAAAAACTGCAAAAGCCTTAAAGACATAAAACTTTCTGAGGGACTGCAACTTATAAAAGCCTATGCTTTTATGAATTGCACTGGTCTTGAAGTTTTAGAAATGCCGGAAAGTGTTAACTCTGCTGATTACAATGCATTTAAGAATTGCAAAATCAAAAGATATATAGCTCACGGAGATTATATACCCGAGGATAAAATATTTGAAACCTGTGATATTTACACAGCTTACAAAATCCCAAAAAAAGTTGAGTCTCTTAGCTATCCTCCCAGTGGTATCAAAACCACAAGCTTGAAAGTTAGTTGGGAAACTCAAGGTGGGGTTAATGGATACCGAGTATATATTAAAAAATCGGGTGATAAGAAATATACTCGCGTTACCACCCTGAAAGGTAGTAGACAACATTATTATACTATAAAAGGTCTTAAATCCGGCACCAAATACTACATAAAAGTAAGAGCATATAGAACAGTCGATGGCAAAAAGCAATTTGGCGAATATTCAAATGTGCTTACTATGTATACCCGCCTTAAAACTCCCACTGTCAAAGTAATTGCAAAACAGAAAAGCTTTTCTGTTAAATATTCCAAAGTTAGCAGGGCTCACGGTTTCCAAATGAGATATAAAACATCTAATGGCAAATGGAAGTATAAAAATTATACTACTGCAAAATCCACTGCTAAAACGATAAGAAATCTCAAATCTGGAAAAAAATATCAAGTCCAGTTACGTGCCGTTCGCAAAATCGGTAATAAAAAGGTATACAGCAAGTGGACTACAGAAAAAATCATAAAAATTAAATAACTCCAAAAGCATTTGGATATTTCCCTCAAATACGATGAGGAAAATAAAACTTCCAAAACCGCCTGAAGCGTGAATTTCAGGCGGTTTTTATGTAGAAGTGCCGTGAATCAGAAAATTTGCACAAAAAAGACAAGGTTTTATGCAAATAGGTCTATTTTGTACATTGACAATGGTAAATTAAGCCTTTATAATTTAAAAAGACAGTTGCTAATTAAATTAGTCTATCTTATTATTGCTTTTGGAGAGAATAAAATGACAGAAATTATCAATTTAAGAGTAAATCATTCAAGCACACCTATCGGTGTGGATACGAAATGCCCTCGCTTTTCTTGGGAAATAAAATCCACTACCAAAAACACCTTTCAGGAGTGGTATCAAGTTAAGGTATCAGAATATTCTGATTTTTCACTTCTAGTGTGGGACAGCGGAAAGGTAGATTCTCAGGAAACCTTTGATGTAGAATATAAGGGTGATGCCCTAAAAAAAGATACAAAGTATTTTTACAGCGTAACCTGTGGAATAAACGATGAGGAATATTCCTCGTATGTTGCCCATTTTATTACAGGCACATTAGGTAGTGCTATTGACGCCAAGTGGATAAGCCCTCAGGAAATCAACTACCACGAGGCAGAAACCTGCCCGATGATAAGAAAGAGCTTCAGTGTTAATTCCGGCGACATAAATTATGTTACCCTGCAGATTCACGCCTTTGGTCTATACGAGCTCTACATAAACGGTAAAAGGCCTGATGACAGATTGTTGGCACCTGCCTATTCTGCCGAATGCAAAGACCATATCAGATACGATGTATACGAAATAACAGACCTGATAAAGCAAGGAAATAATGCAATAGCGCTATTTTTAGGTGACGGATATAACGGCGACCTTGATATATGGGGCGCCGGTTGGGAAGGCAGAAAAAAGCTGACTGCTACCATTAACATACACTATACCGACGGCAGAATTGAAAAAATAATCACAGATGACACCTGGAAATACAACTACAATTCCCCCATAGTAACCAATGGTATTTACAACGGCGAGGTTTATGACGCTACCAAGGAAATCGACGGTTGGAATTTGCCCGAATTTGACGACAGCAGTTGGGATAACGTTTATTACGCCGAAGAGGTTAAAGGCGCGAAATGGAAGGGTTGGATTGCACCCCGTGTAAGAATTACCGAATATCTAGAGCCTAAGAAAATATACGACCTTAAAAATGGCAGATATATTATCGACTTCGGTCAGAATACCGCAGGCTTTGTGAGATTTAGTCTTACAGGCAAAAGAGGTACTTCGGTAAGGTTGCGCTTTGCCGAAGAATTACGCACAGAAAACAACAAGCTGGATTTAGATATTTACACCAACCGCAACGCTAAAAATACCGATACATACATTTTCAAGGGCGACGGTATAGAAACTTACCAACCCCACTTTACCTTTCACGGCTTCAGATATATGGAGATTGCAGGACTTTCACGCAAACCCCAAAAGAGTGAGTTTGTTTCCTGTGCGATAAGTGCTGATTTTGAAGGTGAAGCCCGCTTCCAAACCGATAATGCACTTATTAACAGAATGGAAAAAAATGCACTTTGGTCCTTTAAATCCAACAATTTCACCTTCACTGCAGATTGCCCTCAAAGAGATGAACGCCTGAACTGTGCCATAGACTTTTTCAATGCCCACGCTTATGGACTATACGCATACGACATCTGCTCATTCTGTGAATCCTGGTTGAACTTCTGTTTGGATAGAGAAACCGGTTTTAATAGACCCACAAGTATGTCCTACGATGCTAGTTTTTGCGTACTATTCTGGAACTTATATAAGACCTACGGAAACAGCAATTTTATAAAAGAAAACTACCAAGCATCAAAGGCATTTTTAGAAAATCGTTATCTGAAATATTACCCCAATTTTGAGGGCGGAGAATCCTTCGGTGATTGGTGTGCACCCCACATTCCGGGCGACCATATGACCTCCTTCTCCTCCACAAAAGAAGTTGAGATATTTACTGCAATAAAAGCCATTGAAGCGGTTGCAAATATGGCTGAGCTTCTGGGTAAAAAAGCAGATGAGGAAAAGTATCGTGCCTTGGTAAAAAAAGGTATTGAGATTTACAATAAGCTATTCTATAACACCGCAACTAAGCGCTATTCCAACGGCAAACAGACCCCGAACATAATTGCTTTAATGCATAATTTCGTGCCTACATACGACCGTAAAGAGGTAGAGCGCAATCTAATTCGCTCTATCAATGCCAACGGCAACCGTCATGATGTGGGGGTACACGGTGCAAGACAGTTCATAGAATGCCTCAGTGATATGGGGGCTGTGGATCTCGCCCTCGATTGCTTTACATACGATGGATTCCCCAGCTTTAAATATCAGATTGACCACGGTGCAACCACAATTTGGGAGCAGTGGTATGAGCGGGGTGATATGGACTCACACAACCATCAGATGTTCGGTGGTGCTATGAGTGGATTTTACAGCCGTCTTGCTGGCATAACCCCGTTGGAGCCCGGCTACAGAGTGGTTGGAATTAAGCCTTATCTTACTAAGCATATAAACAAATTAAAATCCTCTGTGAAAACCGTTTGTGGAAATGTGGATGTTCAATGGGAAAAGAAAGAGGATATGTTCACAATATCCGTAAACATACCCGCAAACTGCACCGCCATAGTTACTATGCCCAACGGTGAGACCCACAGCATCGGTAACGGTAAATTCAAATTTGAATGCAATATTTAATTGTTTACTAATACCGCTTACGGATGCACCGCAGTTAACAGACCTAAGCCCGAAAATGGTTTCCTTACAGGCAACGGCAAAACGGTTTATTACCAT
>JAZNRT010000069.1:0-18965 GCA_045590875.1 Acutalibacteraceae bacterium | reverse complement strand
AAATACTCGCCAATACGAAAAGTATTGGCTGCGTTTTATGCCTCGCACAGGCAAAAATCCTCTCCTTTAAAATTCTGCGACCCAAAATGAGAAGAATTTTGAGTGATTTTTGGTGCGAAGGAATTTGTAAGGCTGGCGCCTACAAATGACGACAAGCCAAAAAGTGCCGAAATTATGCTTATTTTGGGCAGGTTTGGATTGTTCGTGTTTGCTTATTCAGGCGTGACTTCATTAGGCTTAAAACTATAAAAGCTGTGTAGAAAATTTCTACACAGCTTTTTGCTGTTCTTAAGAATACAACTTACAATTACTGTTCCTCTTAATAATCGTAATTTCTTTCGGTGGTTGACAACAATAATTTAATACATCCATAAATTCCAGCATCGTTGCCAAGAGTTGCTAATGCAAATTCCGCTTTTTCAGATGCGTGAAATGCATATTTCAAAAAGTACTTTTTAATAGTGTCTGTAAGAATTGTTCCCGCTTTAGATACACCGCCGCCAACTACATATATTTTTGGATCACATATACAAGAAATATTGGCCAATGCTATTCCTAAATACAAACCCATCTTTTCTATAGCTTTTACTGCAACTTCATCGCCTTCTTTTGCAGCATCCAAAATATCTTTTGCGGTTAGATTTTTAATTTCATTAAGCACGGATAGTGCCGTATTATCTGCAAGCATTTTCGTTGTAATTCTTACAAGACCTGTTGCAGATGCGTATTGCTCTAAACAGCCCTTCTTTCCACATCCGCACAATTCCTCTTCCTGAAAATTTACTTTTAAATGTCCAATTTCTCCGCCTGCACCAAACACACCTGAAAGTACTTTCCCATCAACGATAACTCCGCCACCGACACCAGTACCTAATGTGACCATTACAACATTATCGTGTCCTTTTCCACCGCCTTGCCACATTTCGCCCAAAGCAGCAACATTTGCATCGTTTTCAACCGTAACAGAAAGTCCGATCAATTTCTCTAATTCTGTTTTGACATTTAAAGTACCCCATCCAAGATTCAGGCACTTCTGAACAGTTGCGTGATTTAAAACAGGTCCCGGTACGCCTATGCCAACTCCCTGTATGTCATTTTTTTCAATATTTCTTTTTTTGATCGTTTCCTCAATTACTTTTGCGATAGCGGGAAGAATATTTTTACCACTTTCACTTGTATCTGTAGGAAATTCCCATTTATCACAAAGAACTCCGATTGTCTCGAACAAGCCCATCTTAATCGTTGTTCCACCGATATCTACTCCAAATGCATACATCTTTGACATTATTTATATCTCACCCTATTTCCTTTGCAACTCTAATTCCATCAATTTTCTCCGCAAATCATTGTTTTAATTGCTTTGTTGATTAGTTCCTTATGCTCCGCGGAGTCCTTATCTTTGTCAGGAATTTCCATAAACACAGAGCCCTTTATATTCTCATGCATCCATACGCCCATTTTAAACGGATGGCAAAGGTCGTTTTTGTTTGCCAAAATATAAACAGGCATTGATAAATTATGTAACTCTTTCAAATCATGTATGGGTGTTTTTTTAGGAAGAATCAGATACTTTTGCCAATACTTTAAGCAGGTATCATCTGTAAAGGGTGACACAAAAGCGTTTCTGGTATATGCAGATGGTTCTTTTACGATTTCCCACCCATCTGTGCTATAAAATGCTTCGATACCGCCTTCTTTGAGCGTAATACCCAAATCATAATATGCCTTCTGCACATCATCAGACATTGGCTGGATCGTCCAAGCATTGCGAATTAGCAGCAGGCCTTCCACTCTTTCCGGGAATCTGGTTGCAAAATTCAATGACACTGCAGCTCCCATGGAAATTCCACCAATGAAGACCTTATCAAGTTTTAATTCATCAAGCAATGAATTCACATCATCCGCAAGATGCTCAAAATCAAAATTCTCCCAATCTGCATCTGAGCTTCCATGTCCCTGTTGGTTCATTGTAATCAGCTGTACACCGTCCAAAGGAATATATGTGGATTCAATTTGTTTTACACTTCCACCCATTCCGTGGAGGAATACAAACGGCTTTCCTTCTCCAATAACCTGATATTCCAATTGGCGGTCATTTTTTTTAAAAATCCGCATACTTACATAATCCCTTCAAGAAATTTTTTGCTTGTAGCAACCTGTTCCTCTGAAAGTCCATGCATAATCAAAGCTCCGTCATACTTATACTGCTTTAGCAACTGAATATAATGTTTAAAATCAAGAATGCCTTCTCCTGCAGCCACGAATGCCAATTCTCCGTCTAAACTAAAGTCTTTCGCATGTGCCAGTACAATGTCTTTACCCAAAAGCTCAAATGCATGATCTAACACTGCTGTCATATCTTTTACTTGTTCAGGACGGAATAAATTTGCACCATCCATTATAATTTTTAAATTCTCTGAACCTGTATCATCCAAATATTTTCTTGCAAGCTCAGGTGTGCATACTATGTTGCTTGCTTCTGTTTCTACACCTAAAACCACATTATATTTTTCAGCATAAGAAATGATTTCTTCCGTTGTGCGCATTAAATCATCCCACGAAGATGGTTTTAAATTATCATCATGCCATTTCCACTTATTATTTGGATGCTTCGAGCCAGTACATAGAGAAACAATGGGAATGTTTAATTCCTGTGCGAGACGGCATTGTGTTTCAAACTGCTTGCAGCCGTTCTTACGTTCTTCCATATCAGGTGCAATCATATTAAATGTTCCTGAAAGTGCATCAATTGTAATACCGTACTTCTCAGTCAGCGTACGTATGCGCTCCATATCCTTATCACTGATGCTTTCCGGAAGTGTTGGGATTCCGGCATTTGAAAAGTTAAACTGCGTATGATAAATACCCTCAGCAGTCATGCGCTTATAAGTCTCTTCTAAGTCTGAAATTTCATATGTTCTAGAAAAAATACCAAGCTTCATAATCTTACAGTCCACCCTTCACGTTTGCTATATCAATCCATTTTCCACCTTGCTGAACAGACTCATAGGTAGCGATCAATGCTTTCATAACCATCATTCCATCTTCTGCTGTTGCGCCTGTACATTCAGTTCCGTTTAAAATGCTATCAGCAAAGCCTTCAAGCTCTCTTCTGTAGAACTGTCCATCATATGCCGCAGGTGTTAAACAAATATCTGTTGCTTTGTCGTAACATTCTACAATTGAAGAACGGAATTCCCAAGGATTGAATGTTTTTGCAAATACGGTACCATCTGTTCCGTAGATTTCACATCCTTCATGCCACTGCTGTGCAATTGCAATTGTCAAATCCAATGTTCCAATCGCTCCGCTTTCAAAGTCGCAGTCAATCAGCCATGAACACATCTTTTCTTTTTGAACAAATCTCGCAGAAATTCTCTTGATAGGCCCCATGAAATAAAGTGCTGTATCAAACAGATGACTTCCATGACCTAGCAAGTAATATCTGTCCAAAATCGCCTTGGGATTTCCTGCCGGCCTTTTCATTGTATCACTGGAATAAATAACCGGCTGCACGTTATCTGTCAATGTGTAGCGTCCTACGCTATCACAATACCAGCCTTTATAGGTGGTTACCTCTCCCATCTTCTCTTCTTTGAATTTCTTTGCATACTGAAGGCCTTCATCGTATCTCTTCATATGACCTACTTGAATCATCAGACCTCTTTCTTCTGCAAGCTTCTTTAATTCTTCACATTCCTCTATGGATACTCCCATTGGTTTTTCTACAAAAACAGGCTTTCCCGCTAAAATTGCCTGCCTTGCACATGGAACATGAAATTGGTCGCCGATACCAATTACAATAGCATCTACATTAGGGTCTTTTAACATATCATCATAGTTAGAATAAACCGAATCCGGCTCATAAATCGCCGCCATCTTATTGCGAAGCTCTTCAGACACATCACAAATTGCCTGCAAATGCACATTTTTTGCTTTTTGGCTACTAATCAAATGTGCAGCCTGATTTATTTGTCCGCAACCAAGAACACCAATTCTTAAACATTTTTCTTCTTTTTTAAAATTTGTTTTAATCATAACTATAAACTGCCTTTCTACGAAAGACCCAACCAGATTATAAAACCTGTATGGCAAACTTTCGCTAATAATATCTTTTTGATATAATAACCTTCGCAAAAAAGGATTACGTTTTCAAGGACGAGGTTACTTTTTTATCCTTGATTTTCGGATATATAATTTTATTAGAGCGTTCCGACTTTACCAACAAGGTGTCCTGATAATTCCTTTGGTTCTTCACCAATCCATCCGTCTTCTTCGCCTAATTCTTCGAATTCGAATCCGTTTGCCTTAAATGTTTCGTAATCAAATGCTTCAAGCTCATCATATGCTAACTGATGGAATTCATTGAATTTTTCCCAGTTTTCATACCCGTCGCCAAAGTTATTTTCAAGATACGCATTTGCCATCATAATACCAATAGTTTTGGTAATATAGAGACCGCCCATAGATAATACATTACAGTTATTACCTGTAATACAACGAAGTGCTGATTGAACGCTTTCACATACTGCAGCATGTACGTGGGGACATTTACTTGCAGCTATATGAATACCCATACCAGTACCGCAGAAAATGAGTGCTCTTTCAAATTCGCCTTCTGCAATCTTGGCGCCAACCTTTAAGCCAATTCTATGGAACATTTCGGGCTTCTCTTCATCTACGGATTTAACACCGATATCTGTAATTTCCCAGCCTTTTTTTCTGAGGTGTTCACAGATAGCTTCTTTCAATTCAACCCCCGCTGAATCTGCTGCTACTAATAGTTGTTTGTCTTTAATTGTTTTCATAAACTTTCTTTCCTTTCTTATTTTTGATGTTAATAAATTATCTCTATATTAGGTCCTGTAATGCCAACTGCCATATTTGCAGTCTCAAGCTCCTTGTTGTCCTTGTGTGAAATCAACCATTTGTTTTTGCAAACAAGCAGCTTATCATCGCTTTTAAAGGTAAGCTCGGTATTTGTTCCTTCTGGCAGACCAATCACACAGCCAAAGCCATCATCGCTGACCTGACAAGGACAATAATGCAGCGAGGTTGCATACACCTCTACAACAGTACCCTGTGGCATATAAAACGCTTTAAAGGAAGAGGAATCGATTTGTCCGTCTACCACATCCCAAAGGTTACCGAGAATAAGCACTACTGGTGTTACAGCGATCATAATCTCGCTTGATGTGTGCCACTCAGTTGCATTCATCAAGGTATTATATCCCCAACAATAACCTACCTGTGTTTTCATAGCGCCAAAAAGCTTATTTTCAATTTCCTTGGCAATAGCTAAATTTTCAAAATCGGGATGTGCCGTAACATAGGCATTACCGTTCTTTGGAAACTCTATACTCTTAGCAACCTTAATAATCTCAGTTGTGTCAATATCACGGATTATGCGGCCGTATTTTTTAAACTCCACACTTTCTACCGAGAAAATTTCGATATCTTTATTTTTTTGTTTCAGCAGCTCTAACATAATAATTCCTTCCTTGTACTGTGATTTTATTCAAATATAAGTACCCTATCAATGATAATGTTATTACCCTCCGAAAGACTGTTTTTATTTCCTGTAACCACAACCTTTAATGTGTGCTCACCGTAATTCAGATAAGGGCTGAGATACAAATAGGATTCACCGCGACTTATCCATTCTCCCGGACGATTGTTTTTATTATCGTAGCGGAAAATATAGGAATAAAAATCTTCTTCGGAAAGTTCTTTATCATCAATTATAATTTTCGCAATACCACAATCTCTATATGAGCCACCACACAGCATAATTCGTCTGCCTGTGAATTTGGCTATTGCACAAGCACCCGGCTCACTGCTTATGTGAACATCATCGTTATACATACCATACTGTTCTTGTTTATATTCCCAGCTTCCTTCATATTCAAGTTCGCTATCGTTAAGAATTTTGTGAGGATTATCTACCAAACAGCAACCGGTTTTTATGATAATTCGTTTGTATCCCTTCATATAAAAAGGAGTTCTGTTATCGCAAACTTCACATATTATATGAATTTCATCACATATTGCATCTTCAGGAACAGTTATTTTCACCAAAGAACTTTTGTTATCAGATATTTCTATATCTCCGTTATAGGTTCCCGGTTCCTTGTAGCAATACCAATTATATGTAATATCATCACCATCGGGGTCGTAGCTTTTTGATGCATCAAGTTCAACCGTATCCCCAGCTTTTGCCTCAATAATTATAGCCTCAGGTGCAGAATTTCCATTTACTACCGCCACAGGATTATGGTTAGCATCACTATAATTTTCAGCAACACTCCACTGCATACGTGCCGCCATATCGTTTTGATAGTCCTCTCTAAAACGTGAAAGAGGTGCCAGAATGCTATTTATCATGGTATAATCATTAAAGCTATCATACCAAGTGTCATTCTCATCACGGTACATATAAAAAGGTTGATTTTCATAATTGTACACATATTCGTAATGCACAGCAGGTACATTTTTTGATTTAATTCTTGAGTGTCTGCCACCCCAACCGCCGTACCACTGATGCTCATAATCATCAAGACCATTTCTTATAAGTCTGAGGAAAGAGGGGGTATCTGTTTCAAGACCGTGCACTGCCAAAGGATAAACCTCTCCAAGCGGTCCAACACGCTGAATATTTTTGTTGACCCATTCCCCGCTTACAGTTTCAAGATTACCTACAAAGCAGTTTTCGCCGAACATATCAGGTCTTTTTATGGGTGTTTCTGAGAATCCCCAGTGCTGAGTATCTGTTCTGCACCATTTTAGTTCAGGGTATTTGCTCATTATCCACGCTCCACAGTTGTCCTGACCGTCTATGTCATAAACCTCTACATTTTTAAGCAGGTCTGCGAGCTTGTCGTGTCCTAGTTCCTTCTCTAAATCATATATAGCCTGTGCAAGTGTTCCGCAACCGGCCCAAAGAGAAATATATAATTTTCTGGGGTCGCTACTTTTTATGCTGTTGCATATCAATTCCGAACCTTCATTAGACAAGCCTTCCCCCACATTTTCTATTCTACCCTTTCCCTCTTTACGGAATTTCTCCATAAGTTCAGGTGAATAATGGGGTGCTCTCTTTTCCATATTTACATAGTTGGTACCCTTTTTAATCTTGCTCAGCAGGTCGTTAACATCAGGATATCCATCTGCATGATTTTTCAGATTTCTCTGTACCTTTCCGTAAGCCTCAACAACTTCACGAATTCTGGTAATATATCCCTCGTCTTCGGTTATAGGTGTGCCTATAGATGGGCTTGGAATAAGTCCTTCAATATCATATTCGTTAGAATATAATAACAACCTAACCAGTGACTGTGCATCGTCAGGCTCCCTTGACCAATCAGCGATATCTGTGAGAATAATAATTCTTGCCTTTTCCATATTATAACTCCTTCCAGTATTAGGATAATTTCATTATAATAATGCTGTAACATAACAACAATCGAAAAATACGAAAAAAAGATGGACTAAACAGACTTTTTATGATATACTGCAATGGGGTGAAACAAATGAATGTTATAAATTCACATGAATTTTTTAATATTACCTATGGTGCTATGCATTCCCACGATTTTTGGGAAATTGTTATTTATACAGAGGGCTCCTGCCGTACCCATATTGGCGACAAAGAGTTTTTTGTAAAGAAGAGAAGTGTAGTAATCATACCGCCTAATACACCTCACGATGAAATAACAGATAGTAGTTTTGGTGATATATGTGTAATGGCAAATCATATGCCTTTTTTAACAGATGAACCCTTTTGTGTTATAGATTATGATGATAACATTTATACTTTATGTAAAATGATTCTGCAAACCGTTATAGAAAAAAATAAAAATTATGACAATATTGCAGATATGTTACTTATGGCAGTATTTGAATATATAAACAAATTGATTGCCGGAAAATTCAGCTCGTCCCTTGTTAATAATATTCAGCATTTTTTAACCGAAAATATTTCTAATGCAAATGTGGATATGGCTTTAATTTCAAAAGAAATAGGTTACAACAAGGATTATATCAGACGTTTGTTTAAAACAGAAACCGGTATTACACCGTTAGATTATTTAACCAAGCTCAGAATTTCTCATGCTAAACGTTTTTTGCTATCCAACGTTTATAACATAAGCACTATTTCAACAATGTGCGGCTTTTCTGATGTGTATTATTTTTCTAGATGCTTCAAAAAAGAAACCGGAATTTCACCAAGGAGTTTTAGAAAAAATTCCATAATTTAGACTGTATTTTATTAAAATAACAAAGGAGGGATTTACTTTATGAAAATTGGCAATATTGAGTTTGCGGGCTACTGTGCTCTGGCGCCTATGGCAGGTGTGGCAGACCGTGCTATGCGAGAGCTTTCCATTGGCTATGGAGCCGCCTTCTGCGTGAGTGAGCTGATTTCCGCCAAGGGCATAACCTTAGGCGACCGCAAATCTAAAGAATTGCTGGAGTGTCATTCCCTGGAGGCACCAAAAGCCATACAGCTTTTTGGCTACGAGCCCAATGTTATGGCAGAGGCTTTACAGGTGGCATTAAAGGAAAACCCTGCTTTTATCGACATCAATATGGGCTGTCCCGCGCCAAAGGTGGCGGGAAATGGCGGTGGAAGTGCACTGATGCGCGACCCAAAGCTGGCGGGAGAAATCGTTAAAGAGTGTGTAAAAGCCTCTAATCTTCCTGTTACGGTGAAAATTCGCTCAGGTTGGGATAAAGCCAACATAACCGCAGTAGAAGTTGCAAAAAGATGCGAAGAGTCAGGCGCCGCCGCAATAACGGTTCACGGCAGAACCCGCGAGCAAATGTATGCGCCACCGGTCGATTTTGATATTATAAAGTCAGTAAAAAATGCTGTATCCGTACCCGTTATCGGCAATGGAGATATCGATTCCCCCCTCTCGGCGGCGAAAATGTATGAATACACAGGCTGTGACTTTATAATGGTAGGCAGAGCTGCTATGGGCAGACCTTGGATATTTTCGCAAATCAATGCCTATCTTCGCGACGGCATCCTTCTTCCCGAACCACCCCTTTCGGAGCGTATGCGCATTATGCTTAAAGAAATTGAGCTTATGATGAAATACAAGGGCGAACACACCGCCCTGCTGGAAGCCAGAAAGCATGTGGGCTGGTATATGCGAGGGCTCAGAGGCGCCGCTACTTTGCGAAAAAAATGTGCGGAAATTAACAGCTTTGATGATGTAATTGAGGTTTCGCGTTTGGCCCTTTCCCAGGGCGCTGACCACTTTTGAAAATAATAATGTGAATTTTCAAAAATCTATTGAATAAACGGCTAAGTTATATTAAAATATAAAAAGAGTAAATGAAAGGAATTTTGTGATATGGATAAGAATTTTGACTATGATCCGGATATAATAACAATGGAGGACGACGAGGGCAAGGAATACACCTTTGAAGTGTTAGATGCCATTGAGTTTGAGATGGGCAGATATTTAGCCCTGCTCCCTGTTTACGATAATCCAAAAGAACAGCTCGACAGCGACGGTGAGCTGGTGGTAGTAAAGGTTGAGGAAGAAGACGGCGAAGAATATTTTGTTGATATAGAGGACGACGACGAATACGAAACCGTTTCTGAAGCCTTTATAGAAAGACTTCGCGATTTCTTCGAAATTGACGAGCAGTAATAAATAAATTCACCACACCTCACAAAGCAAGGTTAATGACCCAAAAACGTTTTGTTCGGGTGCTGAATCACAAATAATTCAAACTAAGTTTGGAATGGTGGAGTGTGCGCCCTTGACGAACAGATATTTTGAGAACAGCCGAGCGGTTTCTCCTTTGGTAATACTTTGTGTATTGCCAAAGGAGAAAGCGGGCGGATAACTCAAAAGAGCGTTTGGCTTTGGGGCTAAACCTCAACAATCAAAACTAAAAAAACGTCCTGCGTTGTGCGTGGACTTTGGCGGCTTTTATAACCCTACAAGTAATTTTTCGGGAGCTTTACTCTCGCAGTGGAGCTGCAGGCCTTACGTCTTTCGACGGTTCAAGGAAACATGAAGCTGTGGGGAGGCACCCACCTGCTATATCAAGCAGGTTATCATAAGCCCCTTACGGCAACGCGGGGTTGCGATTTTGCAAAACACTAAAACAAAAAAATAATAGCACCCACTGAAATTCAGTGGGTGCTAAAAATTTGTTTTTTTACAGATTAGTCTGCTACATAAGGGAGCAGTGCAACAAAACGGGCACGCTTGATTGCTACTGTAAGCTCACGCTGATGAGCGGCGCAGGTGCCGGTTACACGGCGGGGAAGAATCTTTGCACGCTCAGAAATGAACTTACGAAGGCGAGCTACGTCTTTGTAATCTATAACTTCAACACGGTCAACGCAGAAGTGGCAAACCTTTTTACGGCCCTTTCTGCGGACAGGTCTATCCATCTTTTCCATGGTATATGCCTCCTATATTAGTATTTACACTCGATAAGTGAGATTAGAACGGCAGGTCGTCGTCACCGGGGAGAGAGGAAAAATCCTCAGCTCCTGTGTTAGAGAAGGACGGAGCCGCTGTAGCGGCAGAATCTGCTTGGAATGCAGGTGCTGCAGCAGATGAAGCATCACGACGCTCTGCAAAATGAACATTGTTTGCAACAACCTCGAAGGCTGTTCTGTTGTTGCCGTCTTTATCGGTGTAACGGCGGGTCTGGATAGAGCCCTCAACAGCAACTAACTGACCTTTTTTAAACCATTTGGAAACAAACTCAGCCCTTTGACGCCAAGCAACAATATTGATAAAATCGGTTTGACGCTCCTCGCCTGTTTTATAAGCACGGTCAACAGCTATAGAAAAGCTGGTAACAGGAATATTAGACGCGGTGTATCTGAGTTCGGGGTCAGCAGTAAGTCTGCCCATTAAAATTGCAGTGTTAAGCATATGTGACACTTCCTTTTTGTTTGTTTCTTTTGATTACTTCTTAACGATTAAGGTTCTTAATACGCCATCGGTAATCTTAGCAACACGGTACATTTCTTCGGGGAACTTTTCTTCTGCCTCGAAGTTGTAAAGTACGTAGTGTGCTTCGCCCTCGTAGTTGATTTCGTAGGCCAAGCGACGCTTGCCCCAAACATCAACACTTTCGAGAGTTCCGTTTTCCGCAATCAACTGCTCGAATTTCTCCTGCAGTGCGGTAGCGGCTTCCTCACCGTTTTTGAGTGTGAACACCATAACGGCCTCGTATTTGGTAGTCATCTAATTGCACCTCCTTCTGGACTATTGGCTGCGTAATTTTTACGCAGCAAGGACGCTAATTCTTTTAACGCAAAGGTTATTATAACACAATACTTCTATTAAGTCAATTATTTTTTTACCTAATTAGAGCTTGTATTCAAAGCAGAAGAATTGCTTGCCGCCTTTGAAGACTGAGCTTCACTGTTGGCAACAACTGAATCTGTGCTTGATGCGGCTGACGAAGGGGAAGAATCTGACGATGCTTCTTCAATTCCCGATGATGCGGTCGCCGAAGAATCAGTAGGTTGGCTGTTGGTAGAAGCGGTTGTGCTTGATTGGGTGGAGGTTACGGTAGATTCAACGGAGCTCACAGGTTTTTCACCCTTGCTGATATAAATTGTTACGCTACCCGTAATAGTTTCTCCCTCACTGGGATTGGTTTTAATAACTCGACCTTCTTTTACAGAAGAATTATACTGCCTTATCACTGTGTAAGAAACATCTTTTCTTAAGAAATAATTGGTTGCGTCACTTTCAAGGCGACCTTTAAGCGCAGGCATTGTTGGCGGCTCGCCTCGGCTCACAGTAAGGGTTATTGTTTCGGTATTCTTAATGGTAGAGCCCTTAGAAACTGATTGGTCAATAATGGTTCCCTCGTCGTATACCTCGGAATAAACCTCTTCTACTTTAAACTGATATGCACTGTAATCGCTGTTGTTTTTAACATCGCTGTTGTAATTCATACCGATAAAGTTGATAACGGTAATATCTTCAATCTCTTTATAATATGAAAGCTCAACCGTTGATTCAACGCTTACCTTTGTACCGCCTTCAGGCTCCATATTAAATATAGCATCGGTATTCTCGCCAAGCTTTGTTATTGCGACTTCAACTATATTTTCAGGCAGGAAGCCCATTTCAAGAAGCTTGATTTTTGCTTCCTTATAGCTTACTTCATCTTCAACAAAATCGGGTAATTTAACAAATTCTTTGCCGAGACTTACATATACCTTGATTTTTTCACCCGATTTAATATCGTCGCCTTCCTTAAGCTCTTGCTTATATATCTCGCCGCGAGCATAGTCCTCATTGTATTTCTTTGAAACTACCTCAATTTCAATGTCCTTAAAGCCCTGCTCTTCGTAATATTCAACTACCTCGGCACAGGTCATACCCTTAAAATCAATAGCCTTTGCTATTTCGTTTTCTTCATTAACTATAAAACGGCTGCTTGTGGGAACGGATATCGTGTCGTTATCTACAGGGTCACTGGTAAATATAGAACTCCAGCTGTTCCTAGTGAATGCTGCAATAATAAGCAAAAGAATGGTTGCGGCAACCGCAATAATAAGCACTCCGTACTTTTTGAAAAATGCATTGCTCTTAAAGATGCTCTCTTCTTTAAGCGAAGTATTAGAAACGCTTTCTGCCATAAGGCCTTCTTTTAGTTTTTCTATGGATTTTGTACGACTTTCAGGCATTATCTGCAATGCGTTTGCAAGGGCTGAAAGCACCGATTTGGGTAGCTCCTCTGCCAGCTTTGCAGGAACGGTCATATTATCGTGAGAAACACGCTCGGTAGCCTCAGGAGGCGGGTTACCGATAAGGGTGCGGAAGAGTGTTGCGGCAATGCCGTAAACGTCTGTCCAAGGGCCTGATTTAGCGTCAAAACCATATTGCTCAATAGCAGCAAAGCCTGGGAACAGCCTTGCGGAAATATCACTTCTGGCTGTTCTTGCGGCGGCGATACAGAAGCCTGTTATGCGTACCTTGCCGTCGCGCCCAACAAGCAGAGTTTCGGGGCTCAAGCCACGATGGATAATGTTTGTCTCGTGAAGCTGATTAAGCACAGAAAACAGGGGTAAGAATAAAGACCTTGCCTGTTCCCAAGTGAGCTGACCGCCATTGCGCAGTAAAAACTCGCGCAATGTTATGCCTGACACATTCTCTGTAACATAATAGGCGGTGTTACCTGCCTCAAAGATGTCGGTAACATTAAGAAGATGATCGTTACCGTTAAAGGCAGAAAGTGACCTTGCGAGCTCTAAGAAGCATATGAGAGCCTCGTTGAAGCTAAAAGAATTTTCTTTGCTTATGTTAACTGTACCGTCTTTATTCCTATCGCAAAGACCAGCCGGGAAAAACTCTCTTATTCTTACATTCTCGCCGGTTTCGGTATTTTTACCTATGTAGGTAATTCCCTCACCGCCCGAGTCAAGAACCTTGCCTATTATATATTTACCCAGCATTGTGCGTACAGGCAAGCCTGCACCGTTATCTGAGGATAAATTATCGTAACCGCAGCTGGGGCATATCTGCTCCTCGCCGATTTCACTCATACATCCCATACAAAGTCCCTTTGTAAAGTCCATATCTCCACGCTTCCTTTCTGTATAAAAAGCAAAAGTGTTTGTACATTTCTATTGATATTACTCAATTACAATCAGTATGCTTTTGCTAAATAACCGACTATAATTATTATAGCATAACTGTCAAGAAAAAGCCATCCCTCTAATTTTGGGTGTTCATTTCATCTAAAGTCAGTCGGTAACTGCCTAAAAATTCATCCATAAAAATTTCTGCCTCGCGACAGCCTAACTTCTCTATTGCTCTGCGGGTGCTTTTTTCTGCCACCTTGAATTCGTCGTTGCCCATTCTTCCCTCTTCAATGCATTTGATAAGTGCCGAAATTTTATCCGCCGCACGAATAATTAACTTTAGCTCTTTATCCGCTTCGCAGTAAATTTCGGCATATTGAGGTTTTAAATCCTCAGGCAACAGTTCAAGCAGCTTTTCAGCAGCTGAATTTTCAATTTCCTTATAAACCGCTTTTATTTGTTCGTTTTTATATTTTATAGGTGTGGGTAAATCTCCCGTTATAATCTCGGTTGTATCGTGAAACATTGCTAGCACTGCCGCGCGGTCGGCATTAAGATTGCCACCGAGGCGCACATTGTTGATTTTACACAGAGCGTGGGCAATGAAGGCGGTTTCCAAGGAGTGCTCCGAAAGATTTTCACTTCTGACATTACGCATTAGCCCCCAACGGGCAATATGCTTCATTCGGGATAGCATTGCAAAAAAATGAAAAGACATATTATCTAACCCCTTTATTGTGACATAATTCTATTGAATATTATAACAAAAACTGATATAATATCAATATGTAATTTTTTAGGAAACTTTTTGATTGAATTGGAGAAGCCTTATGTTGCCAACTAACCTTTTGAAAAATCAAAAGCCTATGCATTGGCAGGTGTTCATTTTAGCGTTACTAACCGCCGCCGCATTTTTTATACCCTACTGTGTTTTAGGTGAGGGATACTTTCTGTTTTATGGCGACTTTAACGTTCAGCAGGTCCCCTTTTACCAACTGTGTCACAATGCTGTTCGTTCGGGTGAAATCGGGTGGAATTGGAACACCGACCTTGGCGTGAATTTTATCGGCTCATATACATTTTATTTGTTGGGTAGTCCCTTCTTCTGGTTAACCCTTCCCTTTCCCAACAGCTTTGTGCCCTATCTTATGGGCCCTTTGCTTATTTTAAAATTTGCCTGCGCCGCACTTGCTGCTTACTTTTACCTCAGGCGGTTTGTGCGAAATCCCGAAAGTGCTGTGCTGGGCGGTATTATGTATGCCTTTTCGGGCTTTTCGGTTTACAATGTTTTCTTTAACCACTTTCACGAAGCGATTATTATATTCCCTCTGCTTCTGCTTAGTATGGAAATGCACATTGTAGAGCGCCGCCGCGGTCCTTTTGGTGCAATGGTGTTTGTAAGTGCCCTCACCAACTATTTCTTCTTTTACGGAATGGTGGTATTTTGTGTTATATATTGGATAATCCGCACCTCTCACCGCTGTTGGAAACAGAGTATACACGGTTTTTTCCTTATGGTATTAGAAGCGGTATTGGGGCTTATGATGTCTATGGTGCTGCTCTTACCCACAATACTTGCTGTGCTTCAGAACAGCCGTGTTACAAGTGTTAGCCTTGGATACAACTCCTGGCTTTACGGACGGGTGCAGATTTATGCCAACATTCTGCAAATTTTCTTTTTCCCGCCGGATATACCCGCAAGACCTGTTTTCTTTCCTAATGCAGATATCAAATGGTCTTCTATGGGAGCTTGGCTGCCTTTGTTCAGCATGGTGGGTGTATTCGCATATGTTGGCAATAAGAAGAAAAATTGGATATCCCGCATATTAAAGCTTTGCCTTTTTATGGCACTTATACCTATACTGAACTCCGCTTTTTATATGTTTAACAGCGCCTACTACGCGCGATGGTTTTATATGCCTATTCTTATTATGTGCCTTGCAACTGTTATGGCGGTTGAGGATAATAATGTAAGCTTCAAGCCCGCTTTTAAATGGGTGTTTGGAATTACCGCCGCAGTAACACTGATTGTAGGACTTTGGCCCGACGGTAAAAACGAAGACGGAAGCATCACCCATTTTGGAATTTACACCTTTGAAGAGGATTCTATAACCTATATTGCAAGGTTTTGGATAACCTGCGCAATAGCCCTTGGTTCTCTTATTGTATTGGGGCTGATGCTTCGCGCCTGGCGCAAATACCACAGCTTGTTTATAAAGAATTCCATTGTGGCTGTGTGCGTTATTTCGGTTATTTATTCTGCAGTGTTTATAGGCTGCGGTAAATCTCACTCCTACGATATAAAAAACGAGGTTATTCCCGACCTTATCGAGGGCAGTGTGGATTTAGAGGGTGACCCTGATACCTTTAGAATAGATTGCTACGAATGTATGGACAACACAGCAATGTTTTTAGGGTATTCCGGCATAAACGCTTTTCACTCCATAGTTCCCGGCTCGGTTATGGAATTTTATGAATATGTGGGGGAAGAGCGCTCGGTAGCAAGCAGACCCTCTACCGACAACTACGCTCTGCGTTCTCTGCTTTCGGTAAAATATCTTTTAAGTCGAAAGAACGGAGAAAGCTTTGTTAACGAAAACGGTGAAACCCTTATGCCCGATTGGGAATTCCTAAAGAAAGAAAACGACTTTAATGTTTATGTTAACAACAATTACATTCCCTATGGGTTTACCTACGACAGCTATATTTCTAAAGCCGACTGTGATTCGGTAGAGGTTGATCAACGGGCAAATATGATGGTTAAGTCTATCGTTTTGGAGGATGAACAGATTGAGAAATATGCCAAACGTTTAGGGCTTAAGAATATTTATGAGAATGACTATTTTCTAGACGAAATAGAGTTGCAGGAGGATGCTACCAAACGTTCTAAATCTTCCGCCTACCAATTCAGCCGAGATAAAACCGGCTTCTCTGCGAAAATAAACCTCAAAAAGGAAAATCTTGTGTTTTTCTCGATACCTTATGAAGACGGTTGGACCGCTTATGTAAATGGAAGTCCTGTGGAAATAGAAAAGGTTAACATTGGTTTTATGGCAGTGTTAGCACCTGAGGGCGATGTGGAAATACGCTTCCAATACAACACCCCCGGACTCTACTTAGGTTTAATAATAAGTTTGTTTGCCGCGCTGATTTTCGCTCTGTACCTTATTTTGGTTAAGGCCTGGCGCAAAGCACATCCGCTGAAATACCGCGGTGAGTGGCCTGAGGGAGAGCTTTTGGCTGAATATTGGTTCAACAATCCGGAAATTATCCCTGCACCCATTGAACCACCGCAGGTTTTAGATGAAGAAGACCTACTGCAGGAAGAAATTTTTCAGCCCAGCGACACCGTGATAGATATAGATGCTCTTCACGAATTTATAGGGGAAGACATTGGTGAAGATAAAGAATAATCAGAAAAATTACAAGGCTTTCGGAGGATGTATATGCCAAGATTTTTCAAGGAATATTTTAAAGATAACCCCGTAATAGAGGGTGATGATGCCAGACATATTTCCCGCTCTTTAAGAATGAGAGTGGGTGAAAAACTTACGGTTTGCGACACTGCGGGGCACGACTATTTATGCGAGATTAAAGATATTGACGAGCTAGAGGTCAAGCTGAATATTTTAGAGGAAACTCAAAATTTAACCGAGCCATCTGTAAAGGTTACGCTGTTTCAATGTATGCCAAAGGGCGACAAGCTGGATACAGTTGTGCAAAAGGCGGTGGAACTAGGGGTGAATGAAATAATACCCGTGATTTCCGAGCACTGTGTTTCAAGGCCCGATAGTAAAGCCGCCAAGAAAAAGCAGGAGCGCCTGCAAAGAATCAGTGACGAAGCCGCAAAGCAATCAGGCAGAGGAATATTGCCAAAGGTTGGCGAAACCATAAGCTTTAATGCCTGCTGCGAAAGATTAAAAGATTTTGACAAAAGCATAATTTTTTACGAGCTTGGCGGTGATCCGCTAAAAAATATTGTAAATGATAAATCAGGAAGTATAGCAATAGTTATAGGCCCTGAGGGAGGCTTTTCAAAAGAGGAAGTAGAAAAAGCCATAAAGGTTGGTGCCATAGCAGCAACCCTTGGTGCGCGAATACTACGCACCGAAACAGCACCCTTGGCGGCGCTCAGCTGCATAATGCTGCTGAGTGGTAATATGGATTGATTATTTAAAATTTAAGGAGAATAAACATTATGAGCGCAAAACAATTAAGAACACCCGCAGCGGGAGATACCGTTGCAACAATGCACACAAATCACGGTGATATTAAAATTCTTATGCTTCCCGAATACGCACCCAAGGCTGCCCAGAATTTTATTACCCACGCAGAAAATGGCTATTACAACGGTCTTATTTTCCACAGAGTGATTAACGATTTTATGATACAGGGTGGCGACCCCACAGGCACAGGCTGTGGCGGTGAATCCATTTTCGGCCACAGCTTTGAGGACGAATTCCATCCTGAAGCACACAACCTTCGCGGCTCACTTTCTATGGCAAATTCAGGCCCCAACACCAACGGCAGCCAGTTCTTTATTGTTCAGGCAAGGTCGGTTCCTGCACAAATGCTTTCTCAAATGAAAGAAATGCCCGACTCATTCCCCGAAGACATAGTTAAGGCATATGCCGAGATGGGTGGTACACCCTGGCTTGACTACAGACATTCGGTGTTTGGTCAGGTATACGAAGGTATGGAGGTAGTAGATAAAATTGCCGCTGTGGCAGTGGGCGGTGCCGACAAGCCACTCCACGATGTTATAATAGAGAGTATAGACATTGAAAAATTATAAAGAGTTTTACGAAAAAATATATGCCATTATTGGCGATTTAACCCCTTTATCTGCCGATTGTGGTGAGCTTTGCGACGCCGCCTGCTGTAAAGGCAGTGACTCAGACGGTATGCGCCTTTTTCCCTATGAAGAAACACCGCACAGGGTGATTGAGGGAGAAACTGTTCGGCTTTGTGTATGCAATGGTGAATGCCAACGAGACACACGTCCGCTATCCTGCAGAATATTTCCCCTATTCCCTATAATGTTGGAAAACGGAAGAATTTCTGCGGAAATTGATACCCGCGCAGTTAGAATTTGTCCGTTGGCGGAGAATGCCGAAAATGTTAAATTTAATAAGGACTTTATAACCGCTGTGCGACGCGTGGGTAGAGCCTTGACTCAAGATGAAGAATGTCGCGAATTTTTAAAGGAAACGGCTGCGGAAATCAGGCAGTATGGCGAGTTGATGGGATTCCGCAGTAAAATTTCTAAACGAAAATTTTAAACAATTTTATATTACAAAAAGAGATTATGAATAGGGGGTGTACCCGCAAGGATACAACGCCTATTCGTAAGCTCTTTTTTTTAGGAAGAATAGTGTAG
>JAZNRT010000068.1:0-4878 GCA_045590875.1 Acutalibacteraceae bacterium | reverse complement strand
GTACAAATAACAATGGTAGCAACAAGCAGAATTGCACCTAAAATGTGCCATTTATAATAAAACCAATAGTAGTTTTTCCAATCCTTAGTGCCGTCATAATGCTCACGGTCAACTCGTTTCATTAAGCTTCACTTCACATTCTTAAAATTTTGCATACTCTAATATACCACAAAGAGGTGGTTATTTCAATAATCTAAATATTAAAAAAGGACTATAGCACAAAATCCAGCGCTGCAGTCCTTTTAAAACAAGTAAATGTGTAAAACGAGTATTATGCCTTGGCTTTAATGAAAATATTTTTTGTAAAAGACCATAGGTTTTCCAGTAAAATCTGAATTTTACTGATAATAAAAGATAAAATCAGTGAGCAAACAAAAACCAATGGAGCTATTATAAAATAGTATCCCAATCTGTCGGTCATTTCTGGAACTTTTTCTATAAGAATGGTGTATAAAATCTTATCAAATATCCAAGAAACCAAATAAGAACCAAAGCAAAGTGCAGAAACTTTTTTAAACAAAGCAGATAGTTTGGGTGAAAAATTATCATAATTCAAATTTATAAAGAAAACGAAAATTAATGAGGCTAGGATAACATTAAAAATTGATTCATAATCACACCAATCTCCCCAAATAAAAGTGCTTTTGTATGACCGCCAGTAGGTATAAATACTAGATGCTACCCAAGTTAAGGCTATAAATATCAAATTGATGGATTTTTTAATTTTCAAACCAAATTCACTTAAATAGCAACCGATAAAATAATAAGTTACAGGGTATAGTGTAGTCCACCAAGCTGGAATAATTTGTGAATAAATTCTGGAAGAAGAAGGCTGTAACCACCATTCAAGTGAATTAAAATTATACACATTTAATACAGCAGGAAAGGATGTAAGTATAACCATAACTAATAGCAAAACCTTTTTCCAGTTTTGAGTAGGTATGTTGTTATATAGAATGTTCAGAAAAGGTATAATAAGGAAAATTCCTAAATACATTTCGACATACCAGGCATAAGGAGCCGCTGTAAATTCAAATATTGCAAGAACAATACGTTTTAAACTCCAAGCCTGTTTTAAAAACATTGCAGAATAGGTGATGCAACATAGTGCCGCCAGAACATAAGTTAAATAAGTCTTGCCTATCTTTTTGTAATAACCAATTGTCAGCGTTTTGTTTTTCATTAAATATCCTGATAAAATCATATACAATGGAACGCAGATAATAAAAAATGATCTCATAAATACCATTAGCATCATTTTTTCACCTGTAACTGTATTGCCATAAAAGCCGCTACGTAGGAAAAAGTGAACTGAAACCACTGAGTAAAAGGCCAAACACCTGATGATATCAGCTGCGGCGTTTCTTTTAATTGGTTGTGAAATTGTACCATTCATTAAAAAACACCCTCATTCATAAATAGATAATTTCGCACGCAAAATATGAAACATATTAGCATTTCAAATATACTCCTCAGTGGTATATTAGCACACAATCAGAAAAAATTCAATATAGTTAAGTGTTAAAAAGCAGTACCACCAAAAATGTGATACTGCTTTAAATTCTGTTTTATTTAATCCAGAGGCTTCATTGTGGGGAACAGCAATACATCACGAATGGACGCGCTGTCTGTAAGAAGCATAACCAGTCTGTCTATACCGAAGCCTAAGCCGCCTGTTGGGGGCATACCGTATTCCAGAGCTGTAACGAAATCGTAATCAACCTCAGAATTACAGTCGGGGTCTGCAGCCTTTTTAAGGGCAACCTGATATTCAAATCTCTGCTTCTGGTCGATGGGGTCGTTCAGCTCAGAGAAAGCGTTACCGAATTCAGTTGCGTTGATGAAATACTCAAACCTCTCGGTGAAAGCGGGCTCGTCGGGCTTGCGCTTAGCAAGAGGACTGTTTTCCACAGGATAATCGTAAATAAATGTGGGCTGAATAAGCTTTTCTTCAACATATGCATCGAATAGTTCAATAAGAACAGTACCCTTAGTGGCGTCGGCGGGCACCTCAACGTGCATTTTCTTAGCACACTCGCGAGCTTCCTCGTCACTGCCCCAAGAGTAGTAGTCGCAGCCTGAATATTTCTTAACCGCCTCAACCATTGTGAGTCTTTCCCAATGGCCCATATCAATTTCCTTGCCTTGGTAGGTAATAACCTTGCTTCCGCATATTTTTTCGGCAAGCATAGAGTTAAGCTCTTCAACCAAATCCATCATACCATGATAATCGGTAAAAGCCTGGTAAAGCTCAATGGTGGTGAATTCAGGGTTGTGCTTTGTGTCCATACCCTCGTTTCTAAAAATTCTGCCAACCTCGTAAACCTTGTTCATACCGCCAACAATAAGACGCTTAAGATAAAGCTCGGTTTCGATTCTCAAATACATATCCATATTAAGGGTGTTGTGGTGGGTTTTAAAGGGACGCGCCGCCGCACCAATTTCAATGGGAACGAGAATGGGTGTATCAACCTCTAAAAATCCCTTAGAATCTAAGTAACTTCTGATTTCCTTAAGTATCTGAGAGCGCTTGTTAAAGGTGTCGCGAACCTCAGGATTAACAATAAGGTCAACATAACGCTGACGATATCTTAAATCGTTATCTCTCAGGCCGTGAAACTTTTCAGGCAGGGGAAGAAGCGACTTAGCAAGCAATTGAATTTTTTGAGTGTGAACAGAAATTTCACCTGTTTTGGTGGTGAAAACAAAGCCTTCAACACCAACAATATCGCCAATGTCGTATTTTTTAAAAGCGGCATATTCTTCTTCACCAATATCGTCGCGGCGGATGTAAAGTTGAATTTTGCCGTCGCTATCCTGCAAATGGAAAAAGCTTGCCTTACCCATAATTCTACGGCTCATGATTCTACCCGCGATTTTCACGGTTGAATTTTCAAGCTTTTCGTAATTTCCAAGAATTTCTTTTGTGCAATGTGTAACCTCGTACTTAGTAACAGTGAAAGGATCATTACCCGCCTCTTGTAAAGCGGCTAACTTTTCACGTCTTACCTTAAGAATTTCATTTAATTCCTCGGCAGTGGGTTCGGCTTGTTGGTTAACGTTCATTTCGTCTGCCATTTGTAACACTCCTAAAAAATACTATCTCTTAATATCAACAATTGTAAACTTCATTTCGCCTCTGGGAGCTTCGGCAATAACAGTTTCACCAATAGCGTGACCCATAAGAGCTTTACCGATAGGTGATTCATCAGAAATCATACCTTTAGAGGCATCAACCTCTGCTGTACCAACAATTCTGAAGTTCAAGTCTTTGCCCTTTTGTTCGTCGCGTACCGTTACTTTCACACCGAGCATAACCTTGTCGTTGGTAATATCGCTATCGCTGATAACCTTAACATCCTTAAGCATAACCTCAAGGTCGGTGATGCGAGCTTCAATTTTAGCCTGCTCGTTTTTAGCCTCATCATATTCGCTGTTTTCGGAAAGGTCACCAAAACCACGAGCAACCTTAATTTTGTCAGCAATATCGGCGCGGGCAGTGGTCTTAAGATATTCCAACTCATCCTCTAATTTTTTAAGACCTTCGGGAGTAACAACTATCTGTTTAGCCATTTTCTTCTATCCTTTCAAAAAACAGGTCGGCGCAAACCGACCCAAATTTTCTAACTCAGGTGCGACGGTATCAACCGCCGTCAACCTAACTATTATATATGTTAAATATTCTTTTGTCAAGAACGAACTTGAGGTTAAAGCTAACTTGACGAAAATACCTCATAGTGATATTATTTATATTAGGTAGGTGAGAAAATATGCATATAGATTCTGATTTAATTAAGAAACATCTTGAAACAAAAGCCTTCGGCAAAAAAATCATATGCTTGGAAAGTGTAGGTTCTACTAACACTTATTTAAAAAGCCTGAAGAATATTGAAAACGGCACCTTAGTCACTGCAGCTTATCAAACCGAGGGCAGAGGCAGAAGAGGGCACAGCTTTTGGTCGCCTCAGGGTGGAATATATATGTCATTAGCCTGTGTACCGTCGGCGTGCAGCTTCAACGCAGGGTTAATCACCACCTGTGCCGCACTTTCGGTTTGCAAGGCAATAGAAAAACTCACCGATTTAAAACCGAAAATAAAGTGGATCAACGATATTTTTTTAAATGGCAAAAAGGTGTGTGGAATTTTGTGCGAAACGGTGTTCACACCCAATACAGGTGAAATTGATTATGTGGTAATCGGCATAGGTGTAAATGTGGCGGCAACGGTTTTCCCTGATGAGTTAAAACCTATCGCCACAGCTATTTTAAATGAATGTGAAAAAGATATTTCTAAAAATGAACTGATAGCAGAGATTCTTAATAGTTTAGAAAAAGATATACAATATATATATAGTGCCGAATTTTTAAACGATGTACGCACTCGTTCCTTAGGCTTAGGCAGAGAGATAACCGTTACTACACAAAACGGCAGGTTTTTAGCCAAGGCTGTTGATATAGATTCATCGGGCGGTCTTATCGTAAAGGTTGGGGAGAATACCCAAACCCTTTCTTCTGGTATTGTAAGCATTGAGATTTAAAGGAAATAGAAAAATTACATTTTTTAATCACATAAATAATAGTACAAAACACTTTTGGATGTTATAAATCAGAGTGTTTTGTGCTTTTTTATATAATTTAGTCATCTTACGCATAATTTTTGTTCAAGATGCTTAGAATAGTGCAAATAAAAAGATAGAATTGTGCATTGTTATTTATTGGATTTGGTGTATAATTATTGTGTAAAATTATTTGGATTGTATCCAAAGAAAGAAAGGTAGGCAAAAACATGAAAAAACAAGCAAAACGGTTGATTGCTGTTGTTCTCAGCTTAATGCTTATTTTCAGCACAGTGTCTAACACTCTGTTTGCATTCGCGGC
>JAZNRT010000067.1:0-3266 GCA_045590875.1 Acutalibacteraceae bacterium | reverse complement strand
TTCGAAAATCTTAGAACCGAAACGGTTTGTTAGAAATCCGTTAGAAATAAGTGTTTTTTTAGATTTTTGAACAAACAGGAATCAAGGTCAAAAATCGTGAAACCCCTTGATTTTATGCGGTTCTTCGGAGAAAACAGCAGAGGTCTGAAAGAGCCTCTCACGCGTTAGTACCTGAATCTAGCGCGTCTGCCAATTCCGCCATATCCGCATATGATTATTAAGTTTTATTGTTTGGCAGCCGCGCAGTGCGTAAAGCTTAGCTTCTTCCCGCGTGACTCTTGCGGTATTTTTTACCTGAATAGCTTTTTTAAAGCTACTATAATAGGATAACAAGTTTGTGGTAAAAAGTCAAGTGTTTTATGTATGATAAAAATTTTTTGCCAAGTTTAAGTTTGCTGCAATTTCAGGTTTAAATTTGTTTGCTTTTCGCAGTGGGATGGTGTATAATTAAAGCATTATCATTATATGGTAGTGGTTACACTTTGATGAGAGGCGAAAAAGATGTATAAAATTGTTAATAAAAAGGTGCTTAACCCCACTGTTACATTGATGGATATTGAAGCTCCCTTTGTAGCAAAAAAAGCCGAGGCGGGGCAGTTTATTATACTTCGCGTAGATAAAGAGGGCGAGCGCATACCTCTAACCGTTGCGGGATACAACCGTGAAATGGGCACTGTTAGAATTATTTTTCAGATAGTGGGCGCTACCACTGCCGCCCTGAACCAAAAATCCGCGGGAGAATATATAGAAGATTTTGTTGGTCCGTTGGGCAAAGCAACCAAGCTCGATGGGCTTAAAAAAGTGTGCATTGTGGGTGGCGGTGTAGGCTGTGCAATTGCCCTTCCTATTGCCGAGGCGCTTCACAAAAGAGGCTGCGAGGTACATACAATCATAGGCTTCAGAAGCAAAGATTTAGTGATTTTGGAGGACGAGTTTGCCGCCTGTTCCCATCGGCTCACCGTTATGACCGACGACGGCTCCTATGGAGAGATGGGTGTTGTTACCACTCCCCTTTCCAGAGCCATTGAAGCGGGGGAAAATTACGATGAGGTAATAACAATCGGAGCCCTTATTATGATGAAATTCGTTGTGGCTTCCACCAAGCCTCACGGCGTTAAAACCACTGTGTCTATGAACCCTATTATGATAGACGGCACCGGAATGTGCGGCGGTTGCCGACTAACTGTAGGCGGCGAAACCAAATTTGCCTGTGTTGACGGCCCAGATTTCGACGGATTTTTAGTAGATTTCGACGAAGCTATGAGCCGAGCTGGAATGTACGGCGAATTTGAGCGCCACAGCTATGAAAAAGCCTGCAATCTTTTTAAGGGGGTAAAATAAAATGCAAAAACCGAATATGAGCCCCAATAAAAGCCCTATGCCCTCGCAGGAAGCGAATGTTCGTGCAAAAAATTTCTCCGAGGTGGCATTAGGCTACAGCGAGCAGACCGCTATTGACGAGGCTCTGCGCTGTCTTAACTGCAAAACCATGCCCTGCGTAGAGGGCTGTCCCGTAAAAATTCACATACCCGAATTTATTAACAAGGTAAAGGAGGGTGAGTTTGAGGAAGCCTACAGGATAATAGCAAAATCCTCTAGCTTACCCGCAGTATGCGGACGGGTTTGCCCTCAGGAAACCCAATGCGAGCAAAAATGCGTGCGTGGTATCAAAGGCGAGCCTGTGGGAATTGGCAGACTTGAGCGTTTTGTTGCCGATTGGCACAACGAGCATTCTTCCGAAGGCATAAAGACTACCGAAAGTAACGGCAAAAAGGTTGCGGTTGTAGGGTCAGGTCCCTCAGGGCTTACCTGCGCGGGCGATCTTGCCAAAAAAGGCTATGAGGTTACTGTATTTGAGGCACTCCACACAGCGGGGGGCGTGCTTGTATATGGAATTCCTGAATTCCGTCTGCCTAAAGCGATTGTAAAAAAAGAGGTAGACACCTTAAAAAGCCTTGGTGTTAAAATTGAAAACAATATAGTTATCGGTAAAACACTCACTGTTGACGAGCTTTTTGAAATGGGCTTCGAGGCTGTGTTTATCGGCAGCGGCGCAGGGCTTCCCCGCTTTATGGGAATCCCCGGCGAAGCATTAAAGGGCGTGTATTCCGCCAACGAATTTTTAACCCGTAGCAACCTTATGAAGGCATACTGCGAAGATAGTGCAACCCCCATTATGAGAGCTCGCAACGTGGCGGTGGTGGGTGGTGGTAATGTGGCTATGGATGCTGCACGTACCGCGCTTCGCCTTGGTGCAGAGAATGTTTATATTGTGTACAGAAGAAGTATGGATGAGCTTCCCGCCCGTCGCGAAGAGGTTGAGCACGCAGAAGAAGAAGGAATTAAATTCCGTCTGCTCTGCAACCCTAAACGGATATTAGGTTACGAAAACCCTGAGGACCACCGCGACCCGAAAAACGGCACTGTTGTGGGTATAGAATGCGTAGAGATGACTCTGGGCGAGCCCGACGAAAGCGGCAGACGTCGACCCATAGAAAAGCCCGACTCGGAATTCATTCTGGATGTTGACTGTGTGATAATGTCTATAGGCACAAGCCCCAACCCGCTTATTAAAGACACCACTGAGGGCCTGGAGGTAAATCGCTGGGGCGGAATAATAGTAAAAGAAGAAACGGGTGAAACCTCAAAAGAAAATGTTTATGCAGGGGGAGATGCCGTAACAGGCGCCGCCACAGTAATTCTTGCTATGGGCGCCGGCAAAACCGCCGCTGAAGCAATAGACAAGAAGCTTTCTGGCAAAGAAGATAACTCTTAATAACATGCAAAAACCGCAGAGATAATTCTGCGGTTTTCTTTTATCATAAATTCATTTTAAAGCACTGTTATTGCATATTATTTATTATAAATCACATTCTCGTCTATAGGTATTTCTCCGTTTGTTTTTTCATATTCATTTACACACAGCTGTGACAAATACTCAAGCTGTGCGTTAAGTGAGCGTTTGTTTTGCTTTGCCACCTGAGTGATTTTGTAAAGTAATTCCGGCTCAAATCTTATGCCTGTTTGTATCTTATTTGTTGCCATGCTAACACCTCAATAATATTTTAATAACATTATACTAACTCTAGTGCTGCATTTATGCTAACAATGTGTTATCATATTTATGGCGATAGTATGAAATTGAATGATGAAATTAAAATTTTTTGTGAAAATATTAGACATTTAAGGTTAAGCAAACACGAACAATCCGAACCTGCCCAAAATAAGCATAATTTCGGCACTTTTTGGCTTGTCGTCATTTGTAG
>JAZNRT010000066.1:0-6540 GCA_045590875.1 Acutalibacteraceae bacterium | reverse complement strand
TCTTAAAGTAAAGCCTTTATCCACAGCGGACTCTGTTGCCTTTTTAAGGGTTTTGCCCACTAATGCAGGCACGGATATCTGCTCCTTTTTGCCGCTTACGGTTAGCTCTATGCCGCTGCCCACGGCGGTTTTTGTGCCCTCAGCCGGACTTTGCTTTCTAACAAGGCACAAATTAGAATCCGTTCCGAGATAATTTATATGGCTTATATAAAGCCCCGCGTCACTTAATCTGTGAACGGCCTCTATAAGGGAAAGGCCTACATAATCTTCTATCACTGTCTTTTCAACATCGCTTGCGACACTCTTTGTGCTTACAATATACTCTGCTTTGATTTCGGCGGTTTCTCCCTTGTGGGTATAGCCCCTTGTGGGCACTGTTTCATCCCTTGCCGCATCAAGTTCCACATCGTTCAGATTTACATCCGGCTTCTCGCCGCCGTATTTATCGTAATAAGCCTGAGGATATAAGGGAGCTTTGCTCTTTTTAGCAGAGGCTGTATCGGTGTGTCGGCTTTCACCCTCGCGAATTTTTCTTGCAAATACAACCGTTCGCGCCTCTTCAAATTCATATGAACAGGTGGAAAGGGTGAGTATTTCGTCGTCTGCCGCCACATCAACCTCGGTTTCAATTAAACTCCGCACCTTAACGTTCTTTATAAAGGTTAAGAAATCCTCGTCGGAGACAAAGCTGCTTCTTCGGTAGTTAAACACGTTTCCCCCATCCTCTTCGGGGTTGACATTTGTTATAATTACGGCAAAAATTTTATATTCACCCCTGCCGTAAAGGGTGTCGAAATCTATAACGGGGTTTTCTCTGTAATAATCAAGGCGGTTATATTCCAGCAGACTGCCAAACATTGAATCGTCTATCATATTGTGGCCGTAAAGCACAATATTCTTGCTGTTGCCCTCTTCTGTTATTTCAGCGTTACAATCGGCAAAGATTGCGCCGTAGCGAGATGGCTCTTTGCTCATATCGTGGGTTACATAAAATTCATTATTATCGGTAGCGTATACGGGGTAGTCTATCATTGTGCCTTTAATGCTTACCCAGCCCTTTATATCGGGATTTTGCTTTAAAAGCCCTTCAAAACGCAGAAGCATTCCGTTTTCATTTGTGCTGTTGTCGGTGGTGTTATATACCCCTCTTGCCTCTTCTACCTTTCCTTCGTTCACACTGCCCTGCATATAGTAGTTTATCAGGTACACTCCCGTGCCGATAAACACGGTAAGGGCGATAAGGAATATTATTTTTCTTATAATTTCCCCCACCGAGTCATCTCGCCAAGGCAGGAAATATTTAAGAAATCTCTTATACCAAGGTGCGCGAGGCTCGTTAGCAGAGGTTTCCTCATCTTCATCAAAAAACTCTGTTATAAAGCCCTCCGAATCGGTTTCTATATCCTCGTAGCCTATATGTGCATCGGGGTCAAACTCATAACCAATCATTTCTAAATTGTCGGTGGGGTCGGAAACCTGCGCATTTAAAATGTCCACTAAATCAGGCTCTTTTTCGGTTTCCTTGGCGGGTGTGCTCTCTGCCTTTTCCGCTTCTTGAAGTTCCTGCTCATCTAAAGCCCCTAAGCCCATAATTTCATAATTTTCTGGCAGAGCAAAATCCTGAGAAGAGTGCGTAATTTTAATGCTGTCCCCCGCCATTGCACCGCCGCCCAAGGGCTGAGGGTAGGCAGTGGCATATCTGCGTATCATATCAAGTGCCGCAAGTGTGGCGAGAGCGCGCACCTTTTCCCGATCGTTACCCGCCGCGGCATTAAGCTCTCTTATCCAAACTGATTTTCCGTCGGTCATACCGATATACACAAGTCCCACAGGCTTGCCCTCGCTGGGCTCAGGTCCTGCTACACCTGTTATACCTATGCCGATATCGGCTGACGATAACAAACGTACACCTTTTGCCATAAGCGCCGCCACTTCGGGACTTACGGCGCCGTATTCATCTAAAATTTCCTGAGGCACGTTTAGAACCTTGCGTTTTATTTCACTGGCGTATGCAGATATTCCCATTTCGAACACTGCGCTTGAGCCCGAAATATCTGTAATGCTTTTTGAAAGCATTCCCGCTGTGCAGGATTCTGCAGTTGCAACCTTTAAATTCTTTTGCTTTAGCGTTTCCACCGTAGCAAGGCTAAGGTCACCCTCGCCCACCAAATAAAGCACTGTGCCTAATTTTTGGGCTATCTTGTGGGTGAGCTTTGCCACCATGCTCTCTGCCTCTGCCACACCCTCTGCCGATGCGGTAACCCGCACAGTTACCTCTCCCTGCTTTGCGTATGTGGCGGCGGTGGGGTTTTCACCCTCCAGAAGCGCGCCTAGTAAATTGGCAACCTCACTTTCCCCCATACCGTAGATATGCAGGTCGTTGGAAAGTATTGCCCCTTTTGAAAAACGCTGTAAATAAGGCTTAACGCCCCTTTCGAACATCGCCTTCATTTCCTTTGGCGGGCCGGGGATGGTTATTATCTTTGTGCCATTCTTCTCAATTGCGAAGCCGGGGGCTGTGCCAACTCTGTTTTCAAACATCACCGCACCTTCGGGAATGAGCGCCTGCTTTTCCACTCCTCGCGGCATAATTCTGCCCTGTCTTGCGTAATAATTCTCCAACCGCCTTAGCACATCGGGGTCGAGGATGAGCTCTGCACCTAAAAGCTCTGCCACCGTTTCCTTTGTGATATCATCTGCTGTGGGTCCTAAGCCGCCTGTTAAAATTATAATGTCGCTGCGGTCCATTGCTTCCCGTATGGCGGTTTTCAGTCGGTTGGCATTGTCGCCAACCACTGTTTGATTATACATATTTATGCCCATAGCTGCTAATTCCTGCCCTAAATACTGTGCGTTTGTGTTCACAATATTTCCAAGCAACAGCTCTGTTCCTACACAAATAATCTCGCAATCCATTTTTTAATAACGCTCCTTGATATTTATCAACTCAACTTTTGCAGTTGCAAAAGCTAACAATTTATGGTATAATAATTCTTGCGAAACAAAAACTCAATAGTCGGAATGTAGGAATATTCTCTTTTTTTAGGGAATACTGTGCTTTTGCACCTTTTTATTTTCTCTGCATTGCCCTTGGTAAAAACGCAAATTACCTAATCAGCAGAGTGAAATAACATTATATGCTATTCCTCATTCTTTTGAGTTTTGTTTCGCGACAACTAAGGGTTTGCGTTTTTCGGTGCGCCTGCCTTTGGTTGGCGCACTTTTTTAATTGTAGGGGGTAGAGATAAAACTAAAAACGCATACCTCTGGTCGTTGTCACACTAACATAAGGCTTAATGCCGAGTCTCATTTTTCTGTTAACGAAAAAGCCTCGACAGTCCTCTTGAATTTAGAGGCTGTTATTTTTTTAAATTTCGCTGTTTCGGTCAATAACCCTGAACTGTGTGCCCTTAATTGCGCGGTGGATAAGCGCCTCTATATCCAGCGCGCTTTCCGCCTCGATTACCCTTTCCAGCTGTGGGCGGGTTTTTGGGTGCTTAGGGGTAAACACGGTGCAGCAGTCCTCATAGGGCTCTATGGAGGTTTCAAATGCCTCTATCTTTCGGGAAATTTCAATAATTTCGTCCTTATCCATACCAATAACCGGTCGGAGAACGGGCATATTCACAACCGCGTCGGTAACGCTGAGGGCGGGCAGAGTCTGGCTTGCCACCTGACCCACGCTTTCGCCGGTTATAAGCGCCGCGCAGTTCCTCTCTCTTGCCAAGCCCTCGGAAATCTTCATCATAAATCGGCGCATAATTAGGGTGAAATAGTCCTCAGGGCATTTTTCGCCAATCTGCTCCTGAATTTCGGTAAAGGGAACAACCCCCACTCTTATAGGTCCGCTGAAGCGGGAAACAATTTTTAATAGCTTCATAACCTTTGCCTCGGCACGAGGGCTGGTGTAGGGGGGAGAGGCAAAATGAATTGCATTAAGCTCAAGCCCGCGTTTTGCCATCATATAAGCCGCAACGGGGGAGTCGATACCGCCTGAAATCAGCACAGCGGCTCTTCCGCCTGAGCCCACAGGCATACCGCCTGCGCCCCTTATCTGCTGACCGTGAATATAGGCGGCGTAGTCGCGAATTTCCACCATAATAAGCTCGTCGGGGTTGTGAACATCTACCTTTAAGTGGGGATAACGGCTTAAAATTTTTCCGCCCAGCTCTCGGCTGATTTCGGGAGAGGTAAGGGGAAACCGCTTGTCACTCCTCTTTGCCTCAACCTTAAAGGTTTTTGCGTTTTTCAGCCGTTCGCCCAAATATTCGGGAGCCGTGTTCAGTATCACATCCATATCCTTTTCCACACTCAATGCGCGGGTAAAGGCGGCTATACCGAAAATCTGCTTCATTATTTCCAGCGCCTCGTCGAAGGGATAGTCCTCCTCAAGGGGCTCTATGTAGATGGTGGACTGAGCTTTCTTCACAGAAAATTTGCCAAGCTCACCGATATTTCGGCGGATGTTTTTAACAAGTATATCCTCAAAGGTCATACGGTTGAGGCCTTTTAATGCCAATTCACCGTTTTTTATAAGTATTATTTCTTTCATTTCTCTTTCCTTCTGCTTCTATTTTCTTTTAAGCTTTCCTTGCGCCTTTCTTATACACCGACAAAATTCATCAATGTCCTCAGCGGTGGTGTGCTTACTAAAGCTTATTCTCAGCGCGCTGTCTGCCCTGTCGCGGGAAATTCCCATAGCGCTCAGCACTCCGCTTTGCGCACCCTTTGAGCAGGCGCTTCCGCTGGAAACATAAATTCCCTCAGCCTCTAAAAAGTGCAGTAGCGTTTCACTTCTATAGCCCAAAACCGAAATGTTCATTATATAGGGCAACGCGTCGGCAGGGGAGTTGATAACCACACCCTCTAACTCCGCCAGCTTTTCTTTGGCATAGCCCCACAATGAATCCATCGCGCATTCGGGAACATCCCGCAGTTCTTCAACCGCGCCTAAAAGAGCGTATATCAGCGGTACGGCTTCTGTGCCCGAACGGAAGCCCTTTTCCTGACCTCCTCCAAAAAGGTAGGGGGGAATGGTTACCCCTTTCTTTTTATAAAGCACACCTATTCCTTTTGGCGCGTGAATTTTGTGGCCGCTAAGGGTTAGTAAATCCACTCCCAATTTGTTTACATCTATTTGCTTTTTTCCAAATGCCTGAACAGCGTCGCAATGAAAAAGGGCAGGGGAGCCCACAGCATTTATGATGCCCTTTACCTTGTCTATTGGCTGAATTGCCCCCGTTTCGTTGTTTACCGCCATAAGGCTAACAAGTATGGTTTTTTCGTTTATGGCTTCTCGCAATGCCTCTTCGGTTACCTTGCCTTCGGAATTTACAGGCAGATAAACCACCTGGAATCCCCGTCGTTCCAATTCCCTTGCAGGCTCTAAAACCGAGGGGTGCTCTATGGAGGAAACCACTATGCGGTTACCCCGTTTTTTCAACTTTTCCACAGCGCCGAAAATCGCTGTGTTGTTAGCTTCGGTGCCGCAGCTTGTAAAAAATATTTCCTCAGCCTTAGCGCTCAGCACCCTTGCCACACCCTCGCGAGCGCGGGTTACAAGCTTTTCCGCCTCAAAGCCCTTTATATACAGCGACGACGGATTGCCCCAAAGGGTTTCCATCGCATATGTAGCGTTTTCTATCGCCTTTTTCGAGGGTTTTGTGGTGGCGCTGTTATCTAAATAAATTTCCTTCATAGTTACTGTTCCTTGATTTTCCTCTGCAGGTCTTGGTTTTTATTACGCGCACGCGCGCATATGTGCGCGTACACATAATAATGCATAGTATATTATATACCACCTCCCTAAAAATCTCAACAACAATTTCCTTCCATTTTTAAGGTTTTTTCGTGCTATTTATTAAAATTTTGCCTTTTTGAGGATTTTTTTAAAAAAACTATTGATTTTTGGGGCGTTTAGTGGTAATATAATCGTACTGCAATTTTTTAAGGAGGTAAAAATATGCCTAACATTAAGTCTGCAAAGAAGCGCGTTCTTATCGCAGAGGCTCGCAACGAGCGCAACAGAGCTGCACGTTCTGCTCTCCGTACTTCTATTAAGAAGGCCGACGCTGCTATCGAAGCAAAAGCAGAGGATATGGGCGAGGTTGTAAAGGCTGCCGTTAAGAAGATTGATATGGCTGCTTCCAAGGGTCTTCTTCACAAGAACACTGCCGCTCACAAAAAGTCCAATCTTGTAGTTCGTATGAATAAGGCCGCAAAATAAGCTTGGCTTATTTTGGTCTATAGTAAAATAGTGAGGCATAGGTTGTTTTCCAAAAGAAAATAACAGATGCCTTGTTTTGCTGTGTATTTTGCGTTTTTCTGCGGTTATTTTTTTAGCAAAAGCAACCGTTTTCTAATACAGTTTGTCTTTTTTTCTGTTGTAAAAACTGCTTTGCGGTGTTATAATTGTTCTGTGATACTTGGTTTTGAGGATATGGTGACGAATATGGACTTTAAAAACCTACTTTCCCTTTTTACTCAGGATGAGTATGTTTCTCACTCCGCTTTGGGTCGCGGTCATATCAATTTTACCCA
>JAZNRT010000065.1:0-9342 GCA_045590875.1 Acutalibacteraceae bacterium | reverse complement strand
TCATCGTAGGTGACGGTTTTAAGAATATTACCGTTTCTATCCTCAGATTTTACAAATCTTCCGTCGAGGTTGAAGTAGTCTTTATTTCCGTATCTATCGGTACCTATGAAGCCCTGCAAGGTGCCCTCGGTGTCTTCTTCGGTTTCGAAAACTATATTTTTCTCTATGGTATAGTCATAGGGGAATCCGCAGAGCCTGTAGGTTGGTTCAGCGCTTTCGTCGGCTGGAGCTACAGCACCTATGCGGTATGCCTTGCCCTCGCCTGTGTGGAAATATGCGGCGGTGGAGTCGATATATTCAATTTGTGGCATACCGAGACTCCAGCCTATACCAAAGCCATAGACCGAGTTCATAAAATTGGTGCCACTGGTTTGAATAGCAAATTCTTCAGACCTATCTACAATACTTGAATCATACGGCGCATTCCCTAAATCATTAGTATTGTGCCAAAAATTCAGGTCAAGAGAGGCTGTGGCATCACCAACAGAGCCGGAGAGAGAATAGGTATAATCTATCTCTCCCGACTCATTATATGTGAAAACTTCGGCGGTGTTGGTTTCAAAATTGCCGTCTTCATATTTGCTGAACAAATCCTCGGAATATGCAGTAGATGTTAATTGGTCGTCAATCAGCCATATATGAGTGGTGTTGTAGTTTTCTGTTGCCTCTGCTGCAGCTGTGAAAGTTCCTGCAAAAAGGGCAAAGGAAAGCAAGACAGAAACTACCTGCAAAAATCTTTTTGTTTTACCTTTAAACATTCTTCACCCCTCCTTATTTCTCTGTGTAGGCGTTGACATTCAAGGTATAGCTACCAACAGTTGTTGAAGTAACCTTGATATAGCATGGGTTAAGGGTGGATTTAACCTTTAATCTACTGCCCCCAGTTGATGATTCTGCAAGGACATTGCCCTCGCCGTCTTCAACCGATACCGTTGTGTTTTCGGGTATTTCGATTTCGGTCATAATGAGGTTTTCTGCTTCTAGTTTGAAATAGTCTACATCGCCCGATTTATATATATAATGACCAGTAACTATGGATTGAGAAATTGTTCCGTAGGCATTATCTGTCGTAACATTATTAAATGAAATAGGGTTTGCACCATCTATACTACTATCATCTGCATCATAACTATCTTGCACATAGACGGTTATGGTTTTTGTGTTGTTGGTTTCGTCGTATTCAGAAACCGCACTACCTGAGTCGGCGGTAGCAGTGATTGTATGTTTTCCTACTTCAATAGGTGTCCAGCTTGCGGTTGTCGTGGACGTTCCGTTTGCAGATGAAGACGGTACGGAATTTGTGGTTGATAAAACGCTTGTGCCGGCACTGTTTTTAACATTAATTGCAAGTTTACTTGCAGCAGCCGTTGAATTTACATTTTTAACAGTTGCCGAAATTGTTGCGGCTTCACCTATAATTGTATCACCGCAAGAAAGTGCACTGACGGTTAAATCGGGTTTGTTCAAAACAGTTACCGTTATAGTCTTGGTATTGTTGCTTTCACTATACTCAGAAACTGCACTGCCTGAGTCGGCGGTTGCTGTTATTGTGTATGTGCCTGCGGCGGTTGGAGTCCAGCTTGCGGTTAAAGCCTTAGTTCCGCCTGAGGCTAAAGAGGCTACTGAAAGGGTTGTGGAATAAACACTTGTGCCGGAGCTGTTTTTTACATCAATTGCAAGCTTGCTTGCCGCGGCGGTGGAATAGGCGTTCTTTACCGTTGTGGAGATAGTTGAAGCTTTTCCTACAACACCTGTTGGGCAAGAAAGTGCGCTAACGGTTAAATCGGGTTTGTTCAGCACCGTTACTACACAGGTGTCCTTTGCGTAGGTATAGCTTGAAGATTTTGCAGTAATTGTAGCAGTACCTGCAGCTTTGGCTGTCACAACTCCAGAGGAGCTGACAGTAGCAACGCTTGTGTTGCTACTTACCCATGTAGTGGTTTGAGGTGCGGTTGAGGGCGATATAGCCTTTGTCAGTTGTTTGGTCTGCCCAACAACAATAGTTGCAGTTGCGGGGGTGAGGATTAGGGATGTGGGTATTGTAGATTCCGCTTGTAAATACCACTCCTGATATTTGCCCTTATCATAATCGGCCCTCATTACGTTAGCACTTTCAGCAGTGGTGGCTGATTCTAACTGTACACACCTTTTCGGATACTTTTTAGACATAATTCTATAGCCATATTTGCTTTGAATAATCCTATAAAGCTGATAGTCACTACCCTCTGTTGTGACTGCCGTTCGCACATTATCGCCATTGTCATCGTGCTCAACCTTAAGATTACGGTTAGGATTATCTTCCTCGTGGAGATAATAATAACCATCAGCGTAATATTCTATGGTCCAACGTTGTGCTGAAGTACCGGCCAAAGTGTTTTGACGGACGTTGTGTTCATGAATATCGTCACTGGCTCTTGTGAGATATTTTGAGGAATAAGCATTTTTTAAATAATATGTACCATTAGCTACGGTTTGCTCGGGTGGGTAATATCTGAAAACCAATGTAGGTTTATTTGATGATGCCTCATGAGAGCCAAATGTACAGTATCTGGTTGCAGTGGATTCCGAACTAACTTTTAACATAAATCCATAAGACTGATAGTGCTTATACTGACACCATTTTTTAGCTGTGCTTTTAAACGAGAAATAATATCTATGGGGATATTTATTGTCGGCACCCTCCGACTGAGAAATAACCATAGAGGTAACGGGAGAGGCGCTGTAATTAGAAGCATCCGACATCCCCGCCGAACTCCATGTAACGGTAGATTCACTCCAAGAATTCAGGTATTCGTATGCCTCAATTGTAAGCGCTGATGTGGATTGCACAGTATCCTTTAATGAAAATGAAGCAGAGTACATCTGTGAGGGGTCAATATTAGTTAAATCAAGCTTGGAGAAGCCAATGAGAGACCTCAAAGATGAGCCGTAGGAATTTATTCCAACAGAAAAAAAGGTGTTGGAGCCGTAGTTAGTTGTTACAGAACCACTGCTAACCATTGCATCCTTTACACCGTATTCCGGTGTGTCGATATAGTCAGGGTCAACGGTTACGGGGTAAACTGTTTCTTTGGAATTTAAAAACTCCTCGTTAACATTAGCCGTTACTCGCCATTCGCCGCTTTCGGTTTTTTCATATGTATAATAGCAATCATCCGCTTCTGTACCCTCTGCATCGAAAACCTTTATGGGTGTTATAAAGCCTGTGATTTCTTCTGTTTCTTTATCGTAAACAGATAAGGTTCCGTCCTCTTCCCCAATAAGCTCTTGATTGCCAAAATCAAAGTCAAAGGAAAAGGTGTTTTCGTCTATATTTTTATCTAATATAACATCCTGCTTAACACCGTTCACAACGGGTGTACAGCGGAGGGTTGTGTCAGGTCCAAAGGCATTAGGATAATCTACATATTCCTCAGTTGCGATAGCTTCGGTATTTGTGTTATCAGCATTAGAAAGATAGCGTATAACACTGCTTGCGGCAGTCACAAGCAAAGCCCCTTTGGGGGCCGTTACAACGGCTGTTTGTTTTTCTATTTCTGTATGCTCGTAAACGGGCTTAACGGAGACATCTCTGTCTCCGCTGATATCAATACCATTTTCGATGTTTTTAGGGAAGCCTAATTTAACGGCATTCTGTGTATTAGCATATTTGTACTTCTTATCTTTAGACTTCTCAATAGAAACATCTATATCAAAGGTTTCACCATCGGAATTGGTATGCTTTACAGGTACGTTGTAATAATACATTGTACGGGTATCGTCTTCATTCTGAAAAATGACTGTGTAATCGTTCGGCTCCTGGTCATAAAGACGAACACGGTGACCTTCAGCCACCGCCTCATCATAAGACATACCGAGAGGTACATCCTCTTTAGGTAAAATTGCGGTTTTTACTTCTTCTGGAGTTAACTCGTCTCCCATACGAGCAGATTTTACCGTATCAGCAGTGTTATTAAACACACCTGTAACAAACAGTGCAGAAATGACTACCATAAAGGCACAAGCTATTGCAATAATTCTATTCTTTTTCATATTTTTCTCCTTACACGACGAAACTTACAATGTAATTATATACCAAATAATGTAAATTTACAAGATTGGGTATGAAACATTTGAAAGTTCTCTGCACTTGCTTCATCTCTATGCCTTCCCAGAGCACAGTTTGAACCAAATACCGAGAATAAGGGATTTATATTCAAAATTGCCTGCTGTCCTCGTGCAAACCGATATATTGAAAGTGGATAATATATAGCAAAACACAATATTATGCAGGGGATTCTCCTTCTGCTATCTGTGTACTTTGAATTATTATTTCTCTATTCCACTTATAGTAGAAAATGCGTAGCCGATGCAAAAATAAAAAGCACACAACTTCGACTGCTGTTACAAAAGCTTCCACAAATTATGTAGGTATGCGAAAAATCTGCATATCTTAATAACATTGGTATAGCACTGTGCCATTTTTATTATATACATTTTGCACAAAATTTTATAAAAAACTTTTACTTCCAATTTGTATGTTTAACTTTACATTTTCCCATAAATTGGTATAATAAATATGTAAAAACTATTATAGAAAGAGGTAATGTTTATGAAAAAAGTATTATCATTAGTTTTGTCCGTTCTTATGATAGCAGTTGTTTTCGGCGGTTGTGCTCAGGAATACACTGTTAAAGTGAATAAAGACGGCTCTTGTAAAATCACTATTTTTTCAGCAATCCCTGTTGAAACCATTGAAGAAATGTACGCAATGGAGAATGCTGCATCTGCAGACACTGAAACAGAAGATGTTATAGACCTGGAAACTGACGATGACCTCGATGTTGACGACATAGCTGACGATGACCTTCTTGATTATGAGGGTGAGGATTTGGAAACAAATGATTATGACGAGGAAATTCTTGAAGAAGACCCAATGGCCGAATTCAAGGATATGGAAATCCAGAAGGTAAATGGTAAGGATTGCTATGTAGAAGAAACTACCGAAAAATTCTCATCAACCAAAAAAGCAAATAAATATATGCTTGAAGGCACCGAAGACAACGGTAGCTACTTTGAAAAATTCAAGCTCACAACCAAAGGCTTCACCGCAACCATTTTAGAAGATATGGAAGACAGTGCCGCAATTTACGGTGATGATTTTGTGCTCACTCTGAATATCAAAATGCCTTACATTATAACTAAAACTAACGGTACACTTTCGGATAATAAGAAGACCGTCACCTTTGATCTTACCAAGGGCGGCGAGATTTATGCATACACCACCAAATCGTCTAAAAGTGCAAAAATCTACTTCAAAAAGGATTATCTCAAATCTAATTCCTCTGCATATCTTAATTGGAATAAGGTTAAGGGCGCAGAAAAGTATAAGGTTCAGTATAAAATATCCTCAGCCAAAAAATGGAAAAGCATTACAACTACCAAAACCAAGAAAACAATAAAAGGTCTAAAAGCCGGCAAGAAGTACCGCTTCAAGGTTACTGCTATTACAGATAGCAAAAACTACACTTCTATGAAAACCAGCATTTCTACCCTTAAGAAAATTGAGGCTAAGGTTAAATCAAAGACTGATAAATCCATTAAGCTGACCTGGAAAAAAGATAAAAATGCCGACGGCTACATTGTATATAAAAAGGAAGCTAAGAGCCAAGAATGGAAAAAGATTAAAACTATTAAGGATTCTTCCACCAAGACTTACAATGTAAAGAAACTTGAAGAAGAGAAAAAATACTATTTCAAGGTTGTTTCCTATTCAGAAGAAAATGGCAAGAAGATTAAATCCAAAGGTAAAGCTTTTGCAGCAAAAACCTATTAAACACTTTAAAAAATCCCAGCGGGCATAACGCTCACTGGGATTTTTAAATGGAATGGTTAGAAATTCATTACAATGAATTCAGATGCTCTTCTGCAGCGGTGGCGGCGGTGGCGCCGTCGGCTGCGGCGGTTACAACCTGCCTTAAGGGTTTTGTTCGCACATCACCTGCGGCAAAGACTCCCTCTATATTGGTTTTAGTGGTTTCGTCAGCAATAATGTAGCCGCTGCTATCCAGCTCTAACTGGCCCTCAAAAAGCTTTGTTTGAGGTGTTCTGCCAATGCTTATAAACAAGCCATCGCAGATTATGATTTCTTGGCTGTTTGTTGCTTTGTTTTTAATTTTTACACCCGTTAATTTTGCATCATATAAAAGCTCTGAAACTTCGCTGTTCCACTTAAACTCTATGTTTTGAATTTTCTTTAGAGGCTCGTGGTAAATCTTGGTGGCACGAAGTGTATCGCGGCGGTGGATTAAGTAAACCTTTTTACAAACTCGCGAAAGATACAGCGCATCTGCAGCTGCTGAATTTCCGCCACCTACTAGTGCCACTGTTTTATCTCTGAACAACATACCGTCACAAGTGCCGCAATAACTCACGCCCTTGCCGATGAGTTCATTTTCGTGCCATAATCCTAAGTGCTTGTGCTCAGCACCTGTTGCTATTATAACAGTTTTTGCCTTTACTTCCCCACTATCGGTTTTGATAAACTTGATATCACCTTTTAAGTCAACCTCTAAAACCTCTGTGGATTTTGTTTCAGCACCAAAGCGCTGTGCGCCTGACTGCATATTAAAGCCCAGAGTAAATCCATCTATCCCCTCGTGGAAACCGGGGTAGTTATCTATTACTTCGGTTTCGCACATTTGACCGCCGGGAGAAAGCTTTTCAAGAACTAAGGTTTTTAAGCCCGCACGAGCGCCGTAAAGCGCGGCGGTGTAACCCGCAGGGCCTCCCCCGATTATTGCGATGTCATAAATATTTTCCATAGCGCTTAACCTTTAATCAAGCAAGGCTAAAATCTGTTGCTTAGGTCTTGCGCCCACAATCTGATTTGCTACTTCGCCGTTTTTAATAACAAGAATAGTGGGAATGCTCATTATTCCGTATTCTGCAGCAAGCTCAGATTCTTCATCTACATTAACCTTGCCCACTGTGATATCACTGCGTTCCTCAGCAATTTCATCTATAATTGGTGAAACCATACGGCAGGGTCCGCACCAGCTTGCCCAAAAATCCAGAAGTACAGTTTTTTCACTTCTTAATACTTCTAAATCAAAATTATCTTTTGTTATGGTTATGACTGACATTTTTATTACCTCCCTTTGCTTTACAATTATTGTATCACAAAATCAACTGATTAACAACTAGATTGTGAATTTTGTAACAATACTACCAATGCCTCTCAAAATAATAGGTAAATATGCATAAAAAACGATATTTATGTATTTTTATGCTTGTAAAAATCGAAAAATTTTGTAAAAATAGTCATTTTTTTATTGACGGCGAATATTATTAGTAGTAAAATTTTTTTATGGAATATTAAACCATAATCTATGTTAGGAGGATTACATAATGTTTAAATCAGAGTATTTAAAAAAGGTTTATGCAACCGTTGAAGCAAGAAATCCCGGCGAGCCCGAATTTTTACAGGCCGTTCGCGATGTTCTTGAATCCTTAGAGCCTGTTGTTATGCAGGATTCTAAATTTGAAAAAAGCGGTGTAATTGAAAGAATGGTTGAGCCAGAACGTATGATCAGCTTCCGAGTTTCTTGGGTTGACGATAATGGTCAGGTTCAGGTTAACCGTGGCTACAGAGTTCAGTTCAACTCTGCAATCGGTCCTTACAAGGGCGGTCTCAGATTCCATCCTTCTGTTAACTCATCAGTTATCAAGTTCTTAGGCTTTGAGCAGACCTTTAAAAACAGCCTTACCGGTCTTCCTATGGGCGGCGGTAAAGGTGGCTCCGACTTCGACCCCAGAGGCAAGTCCGACGGCGAAGTTATGCGCTTCTGCCAGAGCTTTATGACCGAGCTTTCAAAGCATATTGGTGCTGATACCGACGTTCCCGCTGGTGACATCGGTGTTGGCGCACGCGAGGTTGGTTACCTCTACGGTCAATATAAAAGACTTCGCAACGAATTCACAGGTGTTCTCACAGGTAAGGGCATTTCCTTTGGCGGCGCTTTAATCCGCCCTGAGGCCACAGGCTTTGGTGCTGTTTACTACACCGTTGAAATGCTCAAATCCTTTGGCGAGGATATTAAGGGCAAGAAGTTTGCTGTTTCAGGCTTCGGTAACGTTGCTTGGGGTACCGTTAAGAAGATTAACGAGTTAGGCGGTAAGGTTGTTACAATCTCCGGTCCTGACGGCTACATATACGACGAAAACGGTGTTTGCACCGAAGAAAAAATCAACTTTATGCTTGAAATGCGTGCAAGCGGTCGCGACAAGGTTCAGGATTATGCCGACAAGTTCGGTGTTCCCTTCTTTGCAGGCAAGCGTCCTTGGGGTGAAAAGGTTGACGTTGTTATGCCTTGCGCTACTCAGAACGAGGTTGGCATTGATGACGCTAAGAACATTGTTGCAAACGGCGTTAAATACTATGTTGAGGTTGCTAATATGCCCACAACAGACGAAGCTGTTGCATATCTGCGCGACAACGGTGTTGTAATTGCTCCCTCTAAGGCAGTTAATGCCGGTGGTGTTGCTGTTTCGGGCCTCGAAATGAGCCAGAACTCTATGCGCTATAGCTGGACCGCTGAAGAGGTTGATGCAAAGCTACACCAGATTATGGAAGGCATCTACAAGGCATCCTGGGATGCTGCTAAGAAATACGGAATGGAAGGCGACCTCGTTGCAGGCGCTAACATTGCAGGTTTCGAAAAGGTTGCAGATGCAATGATTGCACAGGGTATTGCATACTAATCTTTCTTTTAATAAGCAAAAAATTACCGTCTACTATCAAGTAGGCGGTAATTTTTATATAATTAAATTTTAGGCTTAAAGGATGGCATAAGCTCTAGTTTAAACTGATTTATGCGATGCAGGTAATCTATGCGCTCTTTTTTCTTGGGGTCGTCAATTATCCCATCTCGGATATATTTATCCAATTCGGCATATGTGAAGCCTAGATTTTCTTCGTCGGTTTTGCCGCAAAGTCCGTCGATAGGTGTTTTGTGAACAAGCTCTTGCGGAAGCCCTAAAAGTGTACCGATTTCTAAAATTTCTGCCACTGTGAGGTGAGAAAGCGGGCTGAAATCTCCTGCCGCATCACCGTAGCGGGTGGAATAACCAACCCAATCCTCCGATAAATTACAGGTGTTGGCTACTCTCCCGTTAAGGCTTTGAGATACGGCGTAAAGCGTTGCCATACGAATTCGAGGTGGCAGGTTGGTTCTGGTTTGTGCCGACAACTCTAATTCCTCTGGTATACTGTTTACAACGCCCTCTACAGCGTCCTTAACATTTATAACATAATGCTTTATTCCCAAGTGCTTCACAAGCATATATGCGGCATCAATATCG
>JAZNRT010000064.1:0-7654 GCA_045590875.1 Acutalibacteraceae bacterium | reverse complement strand
GCTACGCTGTTTTCCGCTGTAGGCGGTGGGCTTATAGAGGTAATGGTCAGCCCTCTTATGGATTCACTTAACCTTATGCAAAAAAGCTCATCTATGAGCTTCCTCCATTCCTTTTATTGTTGGGGTCAGGTGGCGGTTGTGTTCATAACAACCCTGCTTATGAAGATAATAGGTCAGGAGTATTGGTATATTTTTCCGCCACTCTGGGCGCTTGTGCCCTTTATAAATATGTTTATGTTTATAAAAACCCCCTTGCCCGATACAATAAGTGAGGGCGAACGGGAACCGCTTGGGGCATTGTTTAGAAAGCCCATATTTATCCTTATGATAATTCTTATGCTTTGCGCAGGCGCGGCGGAGCTTTCAATGGCGCAATGGGCATCATATTTTGCAGAAAAAGGCTTGGGAGTTTCCAAGGTTATGGGAGACCTGTTAGGACCTTGTGCTTTCGCAGTATTTATGGGATTTGCAAGGGTACTTCACGGAATATACGGTGAAAGGCTGCCCCTGAAAAAAGCCTTGATGGGTAGTGCCGCATTGTGTGTTGTGTGCTACGCTCTGGCAGGGATTTCCCTCAACCCATTCTTATCCCTTGCAGGCTGTGCGATTTGCGGATTTTCGGTTGGTATAATGTGGCCCGGCACCTTAAGCCTTGCCTCAACCCATTTCAGAGGTGGTACTGCTATGTTCGGTGTTCTTGCAATGGCGGGGGATTGCGGCTGTTCGGTAGGTCCTTGGTTGTTGGGACTTATTTCGGAATCCACTGAAAAAACGGGATTCATAGCTAATATGTCACTAAAAACAGGGCTTTACCCTCAGCAGCTTTCTATAAAACTTGGTATATTGGTGGGAGTTATATTCCCGCTGTTTATAGTAATTTCATTGGCATTCAATAAAACAAAGAAGGGTGAAACAGTATGAAAAGAGAAAATTATATTAGTTGGGATGCATATTTTATGGGCATCGCGATACTATCCTCCCATCGTAGTAAAGATCCGGGTACACAGGTTGGTGCCTGCATTGTAAGCCCTACCAACAGAATACTTTCGGTAGGTTATAACGGCATGCCCTCAGGCTGTTCCGACGATAATTATCCTTGGGAAAGGAACGGCGAGCCTCTTGCTACCAAATATCTTTTTGTTTGCCACGCAGAGCTTAATGCTATTCTTAATTATCGCGGCGGCTCTCTTGAAGGCAGCAGGGTTTATACCACCCTTTTTCCCTGCAACGAATGTGCAAAGGCGCTAATTCAATCGGGGGTTAAGGAGATTATATATATGCAGGATAAGTATGCCGATACAGATTCGGTTATAGCCTCCAAAAAAATGATGGATTCCGCCGGTGTGGTATATCGCCAATATAAAGCTGACGGAAAAGAAATTACAATCTCACTTTAAAATGAATTTCACAAAGGATTTTATATATCAGCGCCTAAAAAATGATAACCGCCCTGTGGTTATATACGGAACGGGTAACGGTGCCGAAAAGTTAATCTATCATCTGAATAGCTACGGTATTTCCGTTGATGGAATATTTGCCAGTGATGATTTTGCTCGCGAGCGTACCTTTTGCGGGTTTAAGGTGCAAAAATTCAGCGATATAATGGCTGAATTTTCTGAGCCAATAATTCTTTTAGGCTTTGCAACCGACCGAAAAGAACTGCTTTTAAAAATCAAGGAAATTTCTAAAAAAGTTCACGGTAGTCTGTATGTTCCTGAGGTGCCTGTTTTTGGTAACGACATTTTCACACCTGAGGTTTTGAAAATGCGAAAAGGGGATATAGAAAAGCTTTATTCCTTATTAGCGGATGAGCAATCTCGCAAGATTATGGAATCACTTATAAATTTCAAAATAAGCGCTGACCCTCAATATCTTTATGATATTGAAACTTCCCGCGAGGAACTTTACACAAATATAATCAGGCCCCAAAGTGGAGATGTATTTATTGATGCGGGCGCCTACAACGGAGATACTGCAGAGGAGTTTATTACATTCTGCCCCGATTTTGGCGGTATATATGCTATTGAGCCGGCGCCTGTAAATTTCAGAAAGCTTCGAGAAAATCCAAAGCTTCAGAACAAACCCAATATCAAGCTTTTAAATTTTGCTGTGAGCAGTAAAAGCACAACAGCCTCCTTTAGTGAAAAAGGGGGCAGAAGTCCGTTTATTTGCGATAACGGAAAGATAACCGTTGAAGTAAAAGCATTGGATGAAATGTTGTGTGAAGCCCCTGATATTGTAAAGCTTGATGTAGAAGGCTTCGAGGAGGAGGCACTTTTAGGAGCCTTTGATACAATAAAACGGTACAAGCCCAAATTGATGGTGAGCGCCTATCATAAAACAGAGGATTTTATAGATATCCCTTTACTTATTCATAAATTAAACCCGGATTACAAGTTGTATCTGCGGCATCATCCTTATCTGCCTGCGTGGGAAACCAATGTATATGCTGTATAATCACAAAGCACCTGCTATATTAGGCAGGTGCTTTACTGCGTTTTAACTGCTTTAACATAAAATTAGAAAGAGGTATCCCAAGAGCCGTAAGACCGCACCACATAATAAAAAACAGTGGGCAAATCTGACCTAAAATATTAAGGGGCTGGTTACTGTAATCCCAAACCTTTAAGCCTAAACCTAAATTAAAAACACAACCGAAAATAAATTCAACCGCTGTAACTGCTGCACCGCCCGCAAGACATTTAGATGTAAAATTTAATTTTGAGGCGGCAATTTTAGAAATGCTCAAAAAGCAAAGCCCCCCTGCAAAAAGCATTGTAGGATGTGTACTCCCTCTCCAAAGCACCTCTATCATACCGTATGCATAGGCGCCTGTGCCGAAAATCACGGTGTCGTTTATAATCGTTTTGCTGTTGTTCATCTCATAAGTCCTTTCATTTTATCACTAATATTTTAAAGCAAAATTCACATAAATATCCTTGGTAAAATTTAATTTTACACTTTACAAATAAAATATATAATGTTAAGATATTCATATATTTTGGAGGTGATGTATGTGGAATTCAGGTCTGATTTAATGGATGAGGTCGCAGTAAAAAGGGCGCTAGTCAGAATTTCTCACGAAATAATTGAACGCAACGAGGGAGCAGATGATATTTGCGTAATAGGCATAATGCGTCGCGGAGTGGCACTGGGGGCTATTATTGCTGAAAAACTAACCGAGTTGGGACTTCATATAAAAACAGGCTCTTTAGATGTTTCACTTCACCGTGATGACCTTTCTTTTACCAATATAAACACAAGCGTCAATAAATCAGATATAAATTTTGACATCACGGGCAAAACCATTATAATGGTCGATGATGTGCTTTGCACAGGCCGTACAGCCCGCGCCGCTATGGACGCTTTAATTTCTATGGGCAGACCTTCAAAAATTCAATTGGCAGTGCTTATAGACAGAGGCCATAGAGAACTACCTATAAGGGCAGATTATGTAGGCAAAAATATACCCACCTCCCGCCACGAGTCAGTGGAGGTGCTAATCCCCCCTTACGACACCGATTGTGGTGTTAAGCTATATGCAAAAAAAGGATAGTATTTAACTATTGATTGGAGTGGCATAAATGATAAAATCGGTTGAAACCACAATAAAAAACCTAAAGGCAAATGGTATGGAGCCTTATTTTGTTGAAGATAAGGGTGAGGCATTGGCACTTTTGAAAAAGCTTATAGAAAAGGGCAGCAGTGTGGCTTGCGGTGGCTCTGAAACACTTTTGCAAATAGGTGCTATTGATTTGTTAAGGTGCGGGGAATATGAATTCTTAGATAGATATAAAAAAGACCTTTCCCGTGAAGAATTGGAAAAAATATTCATTGATTCCCTGTCTGTAGATTATTATGTTTCGTCGTCGAATGCTATCACAGAAAGTGGAGAATTATATAACGTGGATGGCAATTGCAACAGAATTTCTGCCTTGAGTTTTGGCCCCAAAAATGTGGTAATTGTTGCAGGGGTTAATAAGATTGTTCCCACATTAGCCGATGCGGTTCTTCGGGTAAAAACAGTTGCGGCACCTAAAAACTGTCAACGCTTGGGAAAGGATACCTATTGTAGCAAAGCAGGTAAATGTGTATCTGTGGATAATGGTATGGGTGAGATAATGGGTGCCGGCTGTGGCAGTGATAACAGAATATGCTGTACCACCCTTGTTTCTGCCAAACAGCGCACAGAGGGAAGAATCAAGGTTATATTGGTTAATCAAAAACTAGGCTATTAAAAAGCCAAATTTTAAACATGAATTTTATAAAAGGCGCCAACATAAGTATTTAGTAAAAAACTTATGCTGGTGCTTTTTGCACCCCAAAAGGGGAGAACTGATAATGAAAAAAATTATTTTAACCTTATTGTGTTTAGGGCTTGCCTTGTTGCTTCCGATTCCCGCTTTTGCCGAAACCACAATTTCAACGGAATATATGTCCAACGACCTCACTGCAGATTCGGATTCCGTGCTCCAAGCCAATGCCGATGTGGGTTCGGGAACTTTGGATATTCAAGGTAAATCTGTAGTGTTAATGGAACGGGATACGGGTAAAATTCTGTATTCGGTAAACCCAAACGAAAGATGTGCGCCTGCATCTATAACCAAAATAATGTCAATTTTGCTAATTATGGAGGCAATAGAAAACGGAAAATTGAAGCTGGATACCAAGATTTCCGCAAGTGAGCATGCATGTTCTATGGGTGGGTCACAAATATGGCTTGAGCCGGGAGAAACTATGACTGTGGATGAGCTTCTTCGCGCCACAGTAATAGCCTCAGCCAACGATGCAACAGTAGCTTTGGCTGAAGCCGTTAGCGGAAGTGAAGAGGCTTTCGTGACGGCTATGAACCGCAAGGCTCGAAAGCTAGGTATGAATAATACTAATTTTGTGAATTGCTCAGGGCTTGACGCCAAGGGGCATTTAAGCACGGCTAAGGATATTGCCATAGTGTCTTGCGCGCTTTTAAAACACGAGCTTATTAAAGATTACACCACCGTCTGGATGGATACTCTTCGCGGCGGAGAATCGCAACTTGTTAATACCAACAAGCTGGTTAGATTTTATTCCGGGACTACGGGTCTTAAAACAGGCACAACCTCACAGGCAGGCTTTTGCGTAAGTGCTTCTGCCAAAAGAGAGGGAATGGAACTGTGTGCTGTTGTGTTGGGTGCCGCAAACAATGATGAACGTTTTGGCACAGCCAAAAAGCTATTGGATTACGGCTTTGCAAACTGGAGATTACAAACAGTTACTGTAAAAACAAAGGATATTCCGACCGTTGCTGTGGAAAATGGCTGTGAATCCACAGTGATGGCAGTTCCAAGCGGCAGTGGAAAATATCTTATAGAAAACGGAGCTGAGGGAAAAATTACCACTGAAATTGAGCTGAAAGAAACCGTAACCGCGCCAATTGCCAAAGGGCAAAGGCTAGGCAGTGCTAAGGTGATGTTTGGAAACAAGAAAATTGGTGAAATAGAACTGATTGCAGCATCATCAGTGGAAGAACTGACATTTTTAAAGGCACTTGGTCGCATTTTTAAAGCGTTAACATCGTTGTAAAGGAATAATTTTAAAAAAATATAATATGTATGCAATTATCAGTTGCAAAACTGAGCAAAATAATGTATAATAAATACAACACAATATGATAGGTGAATTTTATGTCTTTAAGTTTTACTTCTAAATATGCCCATGACTTTCTTTGTGAAAATGAAATCAAAGGTATTGCTCCGCAAATCAGTGCGGCACATACGGCTATTAACAATAGATCAGGACTGGGCAACGACTTCTTAGGTTGGGTGGATTTACCCATCAATTACGATAAGTCAGAGTTTGAAAGAATTAAAACTGCCGCCAGTAAAATCCAAAGCGATAGTGATATTCTTATAGTAATAGGTATAGGTGGTTCTTATTTGGGCGCCCGAGCTGCTATTGAATTTCTCCATTCTCCCTATTACAATTCACTTAATAAGAACACACCCGAAATTTACTTTGCGGGCAATAACATAAGCGGCTCTTATCTTGCCGATATATGTAAGCTTTGCGAGGGCAAGGATGTTTCTGTAAATATCATATCAAAATCGGGTACCACCACCGAGCCGGCAGTTGCGTTCCGCGTTTTACGTGAACTTCTTGAAAATAAATATGGCGAGGCAGAGGCTGCCAAGCGTATATATTGCACAACCGATAAGGCTTGTGGTACCTTAAAACAGCTGGCAGATGAAAAAGGCTATGAATGTTTTGTTATTCCCGACGATGTGGGCGGCAGGTTTTCTGTTCTTACGGCGGTTGGGCTTTTGCCAATAGCTGCAAGCGGTGCCGATATTGATAAGCTTATGCAGGGCGCAGCAGCAGCGCGCGAGGAATATTCTACAGACGATATCGAGAATAACAACTGCTATAAATATGCAGCCCTTCGCAATGCGCTTTACCGCAAAGGCAAGGAAATCGAGCTTTATGTAAGCTACGAGCCTCGTTTTACAATGATGAACGAATGGTTAAAGCAGCTTTACGGCGAAAGTGAAGGCAAGGATCAAAAGGGTCTTTTCCCTGCATCTGTTATTTTCTCTACCGACCTTCACTCTATGGGTCAGTATATTCAAGATGGCAGACGTATGCTGTTTGAAACCGTAATTAACATTAAAGATTGCGGCGAGGATGTTGTGATAAAAGAGGAAAAAGAAAATTCCGACGGTCTCAACTTCCTTTCAGGCAAGCCGATGTCGTTTGTAAACAGAAAGGCTTTTGAAGGCACTGTGCTTGCACATACAGACGGCGGTGTGCCAAACCTTGTTATTGAAATAGACAAGGCAGATGAGGAACATTTAGGCAGACTCATATATTTCTTTGAAAAGGCTTGTGCAATTTCGGGTTACGTGCTGGGTGTTAATCCTTTTGACCAGCCCGGTGTAGAAAGCTACAAAAAGAATATGTTCGCTCTGCTGGGCAAGCCGGGATACGAGGCAGAAAAGGCCTCTCTTGAAGCTCGCCTCAATAAATAAATAGATTACCGCTCTCGGGCGGAATAAATACAACAGGAGTTGGTAAATATGATTAAACTTATTATCGGAAACAAGGGCTCAGGTAAAACCAAGAAATTGGTTGAAGCTGTTAATGCCACTACCGAAGCTTCCCACGGCAACGTAGTTTGCATTGAGAAGGGCGACACCCTTAACTTCAGTGTTACACATAAAGCCCGTTTAATCAATACAGATATCTATGGTATTACAGGCTACGATGCATTCTATGGTATGCTTTGCGGTGTTTGTGCAGGCAACTACGATGTTACCGATATCTTTGCAGATGCCACATTAAAAATCGTTGGCAGAGATTTCGACCAATTAGCAGATTTCTTCGACAGAGTATCTGCCCTTAGCGAAGAAACAAACACAAACTTTGTGTTTACTATCTCTTGCGATGAATCCGAGCTTCCCGCTCATATTTTCGAAGTAGCAGAGAAGTATTGATTAGTAATCAAATTTAATCCACAAATTACCCCTGTGATAACACGGGGGTAATTTCATTATCTAATAAGCTAAAAAACGAAATAACTTCAAAGCAAATCAATAGAAATTCACCACTTCAAAGGTTAAGCAAAACACCTTGACAAAGTTATCTTAAAATAGTATAATCATATAGTCGCATCACGGCA
>JAZNRT010000063.1:0-35439 GCA_045590875.1 Acutalibacteraceae bacterium | reverse complement strand
GTTACATTCTTCTTACCCTTTGTGAACTTTTTGTTGGTGGCGTAGGTAATCTGATAGCCTGTTGCCTTGGTGTCCTTCTTCCAAGTTAACTTCATCTGCTTTTTCTTGGGTGATTTTACAGTTTTAAGGGTTGCTTTCTTAGGCTTAATATTGAAGTATGCCTTTTTTGTGCCCTTGTATGCACCCTTACCGGTTATTGTAACTGTGGCTTTACCTGTGTTCTTATTGTTCTTATAAGAAACAGTGTAGTCGGTTTTATTCTTTAAGGTTTTGCCGTTTACAACTACCTTTACAGAGGGTTTAAGAGCCTTGCCTGTGTATGCCTTATCGCTAACTGTTACCTTTGCCTTGGCAATGCTTGTTCTATTAAGCTTTGCAATAGCTGCGGTTTTTGTAGCCTTACATACGGTACAGGTATAGGTCTTAACACCTGCCACGGTATAAGTTGCTTTCTTGGTTACAACACCGCTGTTATAAGTATGCCCTGAGATTTTTGCAATAGAAGTGTGCTTTTGTTCGCCACAAGTAAGGCAGGTATAGGTTTTTGTGCCCGCGTTCCCGCAGGTTGCGGCGGAGGTTACAAAACCTGCATTCCAATCGTGCCCGCTTGCAGATAGTTTTTCGGATTTTTTATGTCCACAAACTCTGCAGGTGTAGGTTTTTGTGCCCTCGTTTTCGCAGGTTGCGGGAGCTGTAACGCCATTGTTATAAGTGTGTTTACCCGTCGCAGGGATTACTTCACCCTTAACTAATACATCACCGCAAACAAGACATTTCTCGTCGCCCGTATAACCGTCTTTACCGCAAGTTTCTAATTTTGTGCCAACAACTCTTACTGTTGTGTGGCCTGTTTTAGGGATAGTAATACCGGGGGCTATGAGTTTTTCGCAATTGGCACACACGGTATCTCCCGAATAACCGTCAACAGTACAGCTGCGGCTTACCTGATTTATAACCTTGGTTTCGGTATGCTCACAGTCATAAACGCCTAAGGTGTAAAGAACGTTCTGTGCATATACATTGTGGCCAAAATCATTGGGGTGGTTGTGAGCGTCGGAAACATAGTCAAAAACAGTTTTATTAGAAAGGAATCCGTTAAAGTAACTCCAGTTTGGAACAACGGCTATGTTTGAATTATCTTCAATATAAATGCTTTCGCCGTTTTCAACCTCAACCCAGGCTTTCTCGTAGTTGTAATTATTGTAAGGTGATAAAACATAGTTTTCATCTCGCCTATTGCAATAGAAGGGAGAAACAAAAACGAAGCAGCAATCGGGGTTTCTGCCTCTAAGCATTTCTACAACCGATGCAAAGCTTTGCATAAAATCGCCAACAGGCATACCTGGGTTGTTAGTACCCATAGACATAATTACAAGGTCGGGCACAGGTGTTTCGGCGCAGCCTTCACCGCCGCTATAGAGAAACTCCTTATTATTAGCCATCCAATATGCATCGGCGCCGCCAACACCTCGATTGGTGAAGTTAATAACATCTTCTCCGTATTTCTCACGAAGTCCCATAACAACTTGATTTACCCATTGCTCTGCGCCCCATTCAGCAAGCTGATCTTGGGTGTAAACATTTCCAAAGAGTGCCGCGCTTGTTGCCGGACGACAATAACTCGAAACACCGCTACCATCGATAATATATTCATAGGGGTTGTTCATATAACTAGCATTATAACCTGCAGTTATACTATCACCAATGAAAAGGACATTTGTTGCCTTACCTGAAGAAGCTTTTTTATGGAATTTATGAAGCTTATCCCTTTTGGATTCGGGTTTGTTTATATAGTAATCATCTTCACTCCATACCTTAGTATGGGTGTAAGTTACGCAAATTTCATATTGCCAATAAAGAGGAGCCCAATAACCTGTACCACCAACGTTGCCATCCCACTGGGTGCCCCACAAATACTTACCGTTAGCGGTGTCAACTTCATCTTCAGAAATAAGAATTGTAAGGTCTTCTAAATCCTGACCTTCTTCTCTGCCGTAAACAGGAATTCTTGTGTTCTCGGTAAGAACAATCTTGCCGTCCACAATATTGAAATCTTCACCTAAATAATATGTTTCTTTAAGGTCATAGGATTGAACTGAAATAATTTCGTCGATAGGATAAAGCATTTTGGCTTCGAGCCTTGTGGAAATATCGGCTACTGTTTCGCCTTCGTAGAAGTTAACAGTTTCGAAATACTGCACATCATCCCATATGCTTGTACCGTATACCGAGGATTTTTTAGTTAAATCCTTGCCTCTGAACATACCGCCGATGGGTGAAAACTCATCGCGATCGGTTTTGGCAGTAATCTTGGTGCTTCTAGTAGCATTCTCTACGGTGTAAACACCGCCGACAGGTGTTAATTCAACGCCGTCGGCATAAAGAGCCTGCAAGGTGCAACCATTCTTAGCCTCTACAGTAAAGGAATAATTACAGGTATCTGCATAAATTTCGCCACCCGTAGGGGTGATAATTACGTTATCGTTAAGCTGAGATTTATCAATATCGAATGCATTGACACCTTCTACACCAAATTGTGTAATCATAAGCATCGCCACGCTGAGCGCAAGCGAAATGATTTTTTTGGAAATTTTGCTCATATAAGAACAACTCCTTTAATAAAACTTTTATAGCAAAATAATTATATATAAAAGTTCATATGATTTCAACAGTTAACCACTAATTTTGTACATTTGCTCAATTAAATCCACAACTTTTTGTGCATTTAGGCAAGGACGAGCAAACGCTAATAAATTGTGGTTTTCTAATTAGAGCGCAACACCTTTTCAACCGCCTCTTCAGAGAGGTGGAATTTTTGGGCAATTTGTTCGGTTGTGCAACCGTAGGGTAAATGCTTATCCCACAGCAAAAGCTGAGCAGCAAAGCTGTCTGCCTCGTTTTCATATTTGCCTGTTACCATACAGGTGTTTTCCTGAACAAACATATAATTGACACCGTTATGTAAAAGTGCGTGCCCCAGCTCGTGGGCAATACATGCTCGGCGCTCTCGTGAGCCTAAGGTGTTGTTAAGGACTATTGCACGACCCGTACTTAAGGTAAGACAAAACCCGTTTGTGACCTTTGGTAGGTCGCAATCCAGAACTACAATATCCATTCTATGGCACAGCTCCTCAGGGTCGCTTGTGCCGTATCGCTCTATCAGGCTCTTTACAGTCTTTTTGATTTTACTATACATAATGTGCCTCCTTTCAGGAAATTGAATTGCAGTACTATTGTTCGGACATTGATTTTTCTTTGCTTTCGGATTTTTTCTGCATTATTAGCTGTGCAGCAAGCATCATCGCATCGAAAATCTTTTCGGTATCCTCTTCGCTTATGGGAACACCGTTAAACATAATGCCTTGCGACATTTTCATTTGCTTTCTCATTCCCGCAATAATCTCGTTGATTTCTGCAGGTGCCTCAGAATTGCCATTTACAAGAAAATCGGGTGTTACATCATAAAGCCGACATATGCGTTGGGTAAGCTCTAAATCGGGTTCGCGCCGACCCTGTTCATACATACCTACGGCGCTTGCCGATATTCCCAGCAGACTTGCTGCCTGAGCTTGTGTGTATCCTGCGGATTGGCGCAGATGCTTTAATTTTTCTGCAAAACTTTTCATTAAGAAAACCATCCCCTCTAAGAAATAATAACTTCGCAACCAAACAGTAATATAGTTACTTTTTGCTGTAATCTTATTTGTGGCACTACATTTAAGAAATAGTGAACAAAGCGCTTTGTGCGAAGCGCAGTAAATTTTATTCACCATAGGATTAAGCTCCCCACCGTGTGAGGATAGAGCCCAATTAGTTTCAGCCTGTTCCCACCAATTCAGCATTCCCCACAGAGCTTACCTATTTAGTTGCCTTATGTGCATTATAACACAAACTGTGTGAACTTGCAATAGTGTTTTTTTGATGATTGCTGTAAAATAAAGAAATATTTAGTCATGATTTTCTACATTCTACACAAATTGTGTGTTTTTCTCTTGACACTACACGTTTCGTGTGGTATTATTTAACTTGTAAAGTTTATACCCCTAGGGAGGAATTCAAAATGAAATTAGAAGAACTAGGAAAGGAATATTCAAATCAGTACAATCTTCTTATGAAGCGTGTGGAGGAAATTAAAAAGGAATATGATAATGCTACACCGGAGATACAACGAAAAAGCCGCATACGTATTAGGGAATTGATTACCACAGCAACATATCTTAAACATACGGCTGATAAACTACTAAGTTACTATAACAAAACTGCCGTACGGAGGAAAGCCAATGAAACGAAACACCTTAAGCCTTGATATACTCAACGACAAATCACCTTGGTTGGCAAGCGGATTTGGTTTAGGTAACGAAAGTAGCTTTTCTGTAAAGTTGCAGGGCATGGTAAAGGATATTATTAAAAACGAACTCTCAGATTTGCAAAGAGATGCTATAATTGAATTCTATTATAATGGAAAAACCGTAACTCAAATTGCAAAGGAAAGAGGTGTTAACAAATCAAGCGTTTCCAGATGCCTGAAGCTGGCAAGACAAAAAATAGGTCTGTCGCTAAAATACGGCGCTTTTCACCTTTGGGATAATCAGTAGCTTAATATGACCTTTATAATATTTTCTACATAACAATACATTGACTAAGTTATATTCTATCTATCGGTTTGTACGAATAATCGTACACTAAAAGCACACAGCAAGGTTTGTAGCCTATACTGTGTGCTTTTGTTTTTTGCTTTATCTAGTTTTGCGACAAAGGGTTTAGCCGAATAAGCTCGTTATCCTAGCTTATTATAATACACAATAAGTCTGTCAAATTCTCCCGTTATAATATTTTCACCCTCTACCGTTGCACCGTTTCCGCTCATAAGCAGATTGCATTGTGCTTTTTCTACAGGGCATAAAAACACATCGTCTGTTCCGCAAATTATGTGTATATTCCCTTCTACTACAGCAATTCTGCCGTTTTTCCCAACAATTGTTTCGCTGACACCCGACTCACTGTAAACGCGGCGGGTAATACTATTTATCTGCCTGCCGTTGAAGGTTTTTAAAACTGCCTTTTGAGTTCTTGATTTTTTAGAAAAAAACCTCATATTGTATACACCTATAATTCAATAGTTACATATAAACCGGTACTTATTGTTTGCTTACACTGCTTGATGTAAAGAAGCGCTTTGCTCCGTCGAAAGCGTACATTTCACCGCAAAAACTCAACTCACCGCGAGGGTTAATATAGCCCGTAAGGGTATCTGTTACCTCTTTGCTTTGGTTTTTATATAAATAGTTTTTATAAGCCGAAATATTGCTGTCCCTAAAGGTGATGTAACGGTCCTCATAAGCGTTGGTAACAGCAGTAGCCGCCGCTATTCTGTATTCTTCGTCGGTTAGCCTTAAATATGCTGCCATATATCTAGCATCGGTTACCTGTGTGCCGTCGCTGAGGCTTACATTATAGGCACAGTACCTTTCTTCCCAGCTGTTTGCCATAAACCGTACACAAACCGACAGCAAGCAATCCTTAACCGCAAAGTCGTATGTTATGCTAGGTCTGTCGCCATCCTTCACCTCGTTATACAGGTCGGTTGCTATTTTTTTATTAAGCTCTTTGATTTCTTCATTTTCTATATTAAACTGAGGAATGTGATATATTTCGTCATAGCCCTCAGCGTCATAAACCCAATCCTTATCAGGGTCTGCTTTGGTGATAGCCACAGTGGTGGATACACTTACGGTTTCTTCTGTTTTTGCAGAAGATGTTGTTGTTTTGTTTCCATTTTTTTCACATCCGCAAAATGCAAATAAAAAAATGAATACACAAATAATTAAAGCAAAGCTTCTTTTTAACAAAACTATCACCTATTCCTTGTTTTGTTTTAAATACACCTGACCGTTTACAAGCTCATATACCTTATCACAAAGCCCCAATGCAGCGGGACGGTGGGAGATAATTATAATTGTGCGGTCGGTCATAGATTTGATATTATTTAGCACCCTCTGCTCGGTTTGCTCGTCTAGCGAGGAGGTGCATTCGTCAAGCAACAGCACAGGTGCGCCCGAAAGAATTGCTCGCGCAATTGCAATACGCTGAACCTGACCCTCTGAAAGACCTGTTCCGCGCTCGCCGATTACAGTGTTAAAGCCTTCGGAAAGGGTTGATACAAAATCATACAAATCTGCACACTTTGCCGCATTATACACCTCTTCATCGGTTGCTGTTTCCTTGCAAAAGCGTATATTATCGGCAATGGTGCCAGAAAAAATCATATTGCCCTGAGGAACATAAGCAAAAAGCCCTCTTACAGCAGGGGTTATGGGATATTCCTTATCTTCTGCTTTTACGGTTAACGAGCCGCATTTGGGGGAATAAAGACCTAAAAGCATACGCAAAATGGTGGATTTACCCTCGCCGCTAATGCCGACCAGCGCCACAGCCTCACCTTTTTTTACGATAAGATTAGCAGAATTAAGTACGTTATGAATACCGTCGTAAGAAAATGTGATATCGTTTAGCAATATAGCCTCAGCATTGGAATAGATACGAAGAATTTCTTCGTTCTGAAGCGGTGCGGGCTCATCGGGAATTTCCTCAAGCTCCATAATACGCTCGGCAGAAGCCAATGCCGAAAAATACTGAGGTATAAGTCCTGATACCCCTGTTATAGGTGCTCTTATTTGGGATACAATCGAAAGCAAAGCTGTTAGCGCACCAAAGGTAATTGTTTCGCTACTCACCATAAAGGCGCCCCACGCGAGAGCGGCATAGTAGCCACCTGTAAACAATATATAAACTGCTATATTTGACACGTTGCTAACCATATTTCTGCGAAGCAACAGCTTGTAGGTTTTCAGCATATACCCTTTAAGGCGGTTGGAAAAGGAAGCCTTTGCACCGAATGCCTTTATTGCAATAATGTTTTCGCTGCATTCCTGCATATAAGAGCGAGTTTTGCCCTCTGCCTCCTGAACTTTTTTATGTATCTTTTTAAAAAGAGTGGAATATATTCTTGCGGCTAGCGCTACCACCAACCCCACCGCAAGAATGAACAGCATTAGCTTGGGGCTGAAGGCGGCTATTACCACCATTGCCGCCACAAGGCGGGCTATAAGACTTATTGCATTGGGAATTATGCCTACAAATGCTGAAACAACCACCGCCACATCGCTTGTGAAACGGTTAAGGATATCTCCCGAATGGTGCTTTGAAACACTGCTGTATTCTTTTTTTATTAAACCCTCAAGCATAGTTTTTTTAATATGCATTTCGGTTTGCCCCGAAACCCTTACGCGAAGTGATGAGGTGATTACATACATTGCCGCCTGAAATAATATGAGCAAAAACAAAAGAGCAATATAAAAATATATATTGCCCGATTTATCTTTAGTAGCAATGTCCAGCACAAAGCTGGAAACATATGCCAAAAGGATATAGCCCACCGATATCAGTGCAGACAGAACAGCCACCAACACAACGGCGGGAACATATTTTTTTGTGTTTTTAAAAATCCATTTCAGTGTTTTACTGTTTTTCATTTGCTTTTCTTCCGCGTAGTTTATAGTTTATCTTGAATGCTATGCCCCTGAAGGGAATAACTGCACACCAAAGCCAAGAATATATCCTGTAGCGCCTGCTGTCTACCGAAAACCGCCTGCCACCGCGAATAAAGCCCACGGCCTTCGCCACAACACAGCTTTTGCTAACATTTTTCTCTATTTCACTTTGCCCGTCGCCACACATATCGAAGCTGTTTTTTCTCACCTTAACAATTCTGTGCAAAACATACTTGCCGTCGGGACGGCGGTAAAGAGGAATATCCAACCGTTTTAATTCTTGCGGGTTTTCACAGGGGCCTAAAATAACGGTATCTTCTCTGCTGTGGAGAAGCGGCACCATAGATTTTCCGCTGGCTGTAAGAGTGGCGGTTTTACCATCTTTAAAAGCCTCTTGCATAATTAAAACAAGCTGATGCAGTTCTACACTACCGCTCATTCTATAATACCGGCGTCCTCAAGCTTTTCAACAAAACGACGGATATCGTCAGAGGCTGTGTCGCGGTCTACATCGTATTCATTAAGAATGGCATCCACCAGCTCATCCTCTGTCGCATCTTCGCTAAGCTTGTTCCAAAGAAATGCGCCTGTTTCATTAAGGCGAATAACAGATTTGAAGTCTATGCTCTGCTCTCCAACGGGAACCACAAGTGTTTCTCCGCTGACTTCTCTTACCATAAATCCGTCTTTAATTCTCATTTATTTACTCTCCTTTAAAAATCGTATCTCGTGCAAGAATTGCTGCCGAGTCGTCCATATTACAATCAAGCTTATATACAGGAACGGTTTCTATGAGCCGCTCTATTATATCGAGGTTTTTTGCAAACAGCTGCTTATCGTAAAAGCTGGGGAAGGTTTGGTCGTTCAGAAAGCATACCGCCTCTGCCACACTGATTTTTTTAATTGTGTTCACTTCACTTCTGCCCAAAAACACTATGCCTTTAAGAGGCACCGAAATGTTTGAGTTGAGCTCGGTTTTACCGCTCCAAGGTGTGCCGTATACATATGGAGTATTACCCTTAAAACGGATTGCAGGCTTATCGTCGTTAACAAAAGCCACATCATCTCGAAACACCTTTTTCCAAATACCTGTGTGGGTGGATTTGCCTGTGCCACAGGGGGCGGAAAATATAACTCCGCCGCCGCGATAAGCAATACAAGAGCCGTGCAGGGTTGTGCCACCCTCTAAAATAAGTCGGTTATTAAATATTCCGCCGCTTCTGAGGTATTCCCTATCGCAATCGGTAAGTGTTGATTTTTCACCAGGCTTTATATGAACGATTTTTACCTCATTATATGTGTAATCCTCGTTGTGCTCGGTGTAGGAAATCACTCTGCCGCTTTTGGGTGACTGCAGGTACATTATAAAATTACCGTTTTCACGACTGCCCACTTTGGCGTCACGAAGCTTTCCTGTAACCTTATGCTCAGGAAGAATAATGTTATTATCCACCGAATATTTGAGATAGATGTCGGCTTTTTCATCTGTTACGATGTAATCCTTTAGCCGCCTCTCGAAAAAATCTGTGTGGTGGCAATCATACTCCATAACAATGTCTGCTACCTTGAATTTAAACATAAGTTACCCCATTCGCATACTTATTCTATATCATTATATAATATCTTTCCGAATTTTACAAGTACCCCCGCAAGATTATATTTTCTAACTTTAAGTTAATGCCTACCTTGTGGTAAAAAACGCAATCTTTATCAAAAAAGTAGTTTTATATAATCGTAATACGAAAATATTGCATTTAGTAAAAAAATATGTTATTATGAAGGTGTCACATAAATTCTAAAACTCCATCAAGATAACCGAGGGTCTCGTTTTGGTAAAAACGTGATCTCTATTACTCAATCCTTGGTTGTGTGATGGTAGAATTTGTGTGACAACAAGCTCACGTTTTTCGGTGCGTGGCTTAGGCTGCGCACTTTTTAAATTTAAGGGGGTTGCCAAAATGAGAAAGAGTTTTGTTTTTATTAGAAACTAGATAAATTGGGTAGAATAGTAATACCAAAGGATTTAAGGGTAGGGTAACGAGAGTTGAACACATTGCGGTTTCTCTCGTCGCCTTTTCCCGCCTTTCTTGCGCTTATTCTTGTAAGGCGAAAGCCTTACTGCGAATTTCACGCTTCGTCTTTCGAAAAAAAGGCGTACGAGATAAACTCTTCAACCTTAAAATAAAAGAATTTTTTAAATGGGCGAAGACGAAGAACGCAGTAATACTGACGTATTACAAGTGATGAGGCAAGACAAGGTGAAAAATTATTGATTTTAAGGCGTAACGGGTTCGACTCTCGTTACCCTAAGATATAATATGGACACCGATGACGAGATAAAAATAACGGTATTACCCAACGGTATATTTATTGAACCCTACTCAGAAGACGAAGATAAAGCCTAATAAATCAAGAAAGAGCAGTAAAGTTTGCCTCTTTACTGCTCTTGTTTGTTCTATTGAATTGTGGAATTATTCTACCTCGTGGGAAGTTTTATTCTTGGGTAGACTGCTTTCATAAACAGTTGGGTGATTATTAACTGCAGTGGCATTGAGATAAACACCTGAGGCAGGCGGACATACAAAAGCTTTTGCCAGAACACATCGAGCCCTGTATAGAAAAAGCTTATAAAGAAGCTGTTCATAAAGAGGGAACAGATTATCTGGGCGGGAAGTATGGCAAAAAGGGCTTTTTTGAAGGTGTATAAGCCTCTGTTTTTATAAAGTGCTATTCCGTAAATAATGCCCTGCACTATGGCGGTAAGGGTAAATGCGGGGTTGGGAACACCCGTAATGAAGGCTCCTAAAAAATCTCCCAATGCTGAAACGATTACAGCGCCCAAAGGTCCGTAATGGGTGGCGGCAAAAACAATTACCACAAAGGAAATGCCATATGCGGAATCGATGCCCACAAAGCCCACAATGCGCTCCAGCACAATATTAAGGGCAACAAGCAAAGCCATAAACACCCAATCGAAGGTGCCAAGCTTTGGCGGCTTTAGGGAATAAAAAAAGCCTGATTCTTCAAATTTGTTGTTCATAAAAAATCCTCCTCGATTTTTTACAGAACATCTCTTGAGCCATAAAAAATCGAAAAGGTACTTCGACTGCGGCACAGCGGGATGCGACAAACGAACCGCAACTGTTAGATATTTAAAAATACAGTCTTCGTCGTTGGGACAACTCCCCGTTCCCAAAAGCACTTAACGCTCGCTCGTCTACTCTGTAATATTAAATTTTTATACATTGTACCACAACTTTCGCCCATTTTCAACATTTTTTATTGGCTGAATCTATTAAAATATTCAGATATGGGCAGATAGTCGGCATAGGATAAATCGTTGTCACTTAAATCCAGAAGTTTAAAGAAGCTTCGTTTATTGTGAAGCACCAAGCACCATTTATTAAGCAGCTCCTCGGCAAAGGTAAGACACAGGGTGCTGTTTTCGGTTTCTTTTTCGAAAAGGCGGATAGCAGCAATACCTGCAAGATTGCTGTAGCCCAGAGAAACACCTCCGCAAAGGGTGGATATGCGCTTATCCACATTACAGCTTACTCCCCCTACATAATCTATAACGGCGGCAAGCTGAGTGTCGGTTACAACTATTGTGCCGTTATATTCTCCGCCCAATTTTCCCGCCTGCTTTGTAAGCTCACTTAAACCGCCCTTTTCGTAGTAAGAGGTGTCAAGGTAAAGCCTTCGGGCTTTGGCTTCGGTTTTGTGGAAGTCAATTATCAATTCATATGCCACATTCATCTGAGGCTGACAAAACAGATAGCTGACTTTTGGCAGGGTGGTTTTATCCGGTGTATCGTTTGCATTTTTTACAGGCTCAATACCGAAAAGCCCCGAAAAAAAGTATAAAACACAGCCCCCAACTATGGCAAGAGTAGAAAGGGTTGAAGCTGAAAACACCAAAATATCACGAAGTGTCCACCTTTTTCTGTGGTTTTTCTTCAAAATTAACTCACCGCCCACTTGTTAGAAAGAAAAATATATGTTACAATACTTATATATTTTTGACTTTAATACGAGGTTATATACCAATCGAAAGGAATTTATGATATGAGCGATATAATTACAACACCCGAAAAGAAAAGGGTTTTAAGCTGTATTCAGCCTAGCGGTGCCTTGACCTTGGGCAACTACTTAGGTGCGCTTAAAAACTTCTCTCTTATGGGTAACAGTGATGAGTTTGAATGTATATTTGCTGTTGCCGACCTGCACGCTATCACAGTGCGCCAAGAGCCAGCCAAGCTCCGCCGCCAGATTCTTGATACATACGCCCTTTTGCTCTCAATTGGGCTCGACCCCGAAAAATCCATTATTTTTGTGCAGTCTCACGTGGCGGCGCACTCGCAGCTCAGTTGGATACTCAGCTGTTACACACAGTTTGGTGAAATGTCCCGAATGACTCAGTTTAAGGACAAATCGGTGAAGCACCCTGAAAATGTTAATGTGGGCCTTTTCTCCTACCCCGACCTTATGGCGGCGGATATTCTTCTGTATCAGCCTGATTTTGTGCCTGTGGGTCAGGACCAAAAGCAGCACATTGAGATTACCCGCGATATAGCCGTGCGCTTTAACGGAATTTACGGTGACGTTTTTAAAATTCCTGAGCCTTATATCCCCACTGTGGGTGCCCGCGTTATGTCTTTGCAGGACCCCACAAAGAAAATGTCAAAATCCGATGAAAACCTTAACTCATATGTGGCGCTTCTTGATAGCCCTGAGGATATTATGCGAAAATTCAAGCGTGCCGTGACCGACAGCGAGGCACGGGTTTGCATTGGTGAAAACAAGCACGGTGTGAATAATCTGATTGGTATTTACTCCACCGTTACAGGTAAAACTGTGGCAGAGGTAGAGGCTGAATTTGAAGGCAAGGGCTACGGTGATTTTAAACTCGCTGTGGGCGAAGCAGTTGTTGAAGAACTGCGACCCATTCGCGAAAATTACCAGCGTTTAATCAAAGACAAGGCAGAGCTAGAGCGTCTTTATAAAGAGGGCGCGGTGAATGCCCAGCGAATTGCAAACAGAACCTTAGGCAAGGTTATGCGCAAGGTAGGATTTATTTATTGATAACTATATAAAGCAGTGAAAGGCGGGTATGAATATGCTTGAAAGCTTCTTGGGCAACAATGCAACTAAAGAGGTAATACTCAATATGCTTAAAAGCGGTCACCTGCCCCACGCAATTATGCTTGAGGGTGACGAGGGCTTGGGAAAACACACCCTTGCCACAGAGCTTGTTAAAGCTATACTATGTGAAGAAAGCACGGAATACTGCGGATTATGCCGTAACTGTACGTTGTTATCGGCGGGGACCCACCCTGATTACAGTCTTCTTTCCCCCAACAGCAATAACCTTATAAGGGTTGATGATATTCGTGCCCTTCGCAAAAAAACCTTTGAGCGTCCCGACAGAAGTCAAAAAAAGGTCTACTTAATAGAAAAAGCAGACCGAATGAACCGAGAAGCACAAAATGCATTTCTTAAGATTTTGGAGGAGCCTCCCGAATATGTGGTGTTTATTCTTTTGGCGGAATCTTCATCTGTTTTTTTAGATACTGTAATATCCCGTTGCACTGTGTTTCGCCTGAATGCACCCAGCTACAGCGAAGCTTGTGGGCTCTTGAAAAAGCAGTTCCCCAATACCGACGATGCCCAAATTGACGAGGCGCTTCTATCGGCTGATAATAATATTGGCAGAGCAATTATGCAACTAAAGGACGAGGCCTCGGCAGAGCTTGTGCGCACAGCAGCTGAGCTTTTGGTGCTGATAAGCGGAAGGCGTGCTTATGAATGCCTGAAGCTTCTGCATAAATTTGAACGCGACCCTGTGGGTCTTCACAATCTTTTAGCTACCCTCAGTTCCTGCGCCTCTCTTGAGCTTCGCAAGCTTTCCTTAGGGAAGGCATCGCGACACACTCTCAGCCGAGGCGAGTTGATAAATATTATCGACTCGGTGAATGCGGCAAATATGTTTTTAAAGCAAAATGTGAGCACACCGATAGTTCTTGCTAGATTTTGTTCTTCACTTATAAAATAATAAAAAATCCCGAAACTTTCAGTGAAAATGAAAGCTTCGGGATTTTGTTTTATAATTTAATATTCCTCGGCAAGTCCTAATGCCTCGTACACAAGATTGCGTATGTATGGATGGGCGGTGTGAAAAAGCACACCTGCCGCCGTAATATGAGTTGTGAAAACTATGGTAAGGTGATTTTTGGGGTCAATACGAACATCACTTGCTGCCGCACCATCCCAACCGAACTCACCAAGAGGGCTTAATGCCTTGCCCTCAACCTTATCTTTCAGCACACGAACACCTAATCCGTAGCCGTAGCCAAGCTTCATTTTAGACTTGCTGTTTTCGGTTTGTTGGTCGGTGCACATAAGGGATATAGTTTCAGGATTTAAAATTCTGTAGCCATTCTTTGCCACACCGCCATTGGCAAGGGCATCTGCTATCTCCATATAATCGTCGAGGGTAGAAAATAATCCGGCACCGCCGCTGTCGTAATCATCGGTGAAACGGAAGTCGTTATCATTAGAACGGGGATGTGAACGGAATACTTCAAAATTTAACTCAAACTGCTGTGCAAAGTTGGCTTTTTGCTCTTGGGTGGGGTGGAATCCGATATTTTTAAGTCCCAGTGGCTCGAAAATTTCCTGCTTTAAATAGTCGCGCCATTTCATACCCGTTATAACCTCTGCCACCGCTGCCAGAATGTCGTGACTCAATCCGTAAACATAGTCGGTATCGGGCTCGAAAAGCAGCGTTTTCCTTGAAATACCTGCCACCAACTCGCGGGTTGAGGCATTTGGATTTTTCATATCCTCTAAAATGCATCCCCAGTCGTAATCAATACCGCTACGCATTGAAAAAAGGTGACGGATAAGCAAGGGGGTTTGGCAGTCTACGACTTCATCCCCTTTTTTTACCTTAAGATGCTCGTATTCGGGAAGATATTTTGACACCTTATCCTCAAGACCCAATAAGCCTTTTTCTACCAAACGCAAAACAGCGGAGCATGCCACAACCTTGCTCATTGAATACATCCACTGTATGGTATTGCGAGTGGGCTTCTTGGTTTTTTCGGTATCTACATATCCCATAGAATGTCTGAACACTTCTTCTCGGTTAAGGCGAACCGAAACATCGCAATAGGGAACGCCTAACGAATCTAAGGTGTCAATATAAATTTTTAGTTTTGTAAAATCCATCCTCGACACTTCCATTTTTGTTTTTTATAATTTTACCACTCATAATTATATATTTCAATATATAAATGCAATTATAAGTATATAATTTTTTTGCCGTTTTTTATTGCATAATCTACTGTATAGGCAGTTCCTCCATTTGTCTGCCGACAATAACTAATGCAATATGATGAATTGTTCACCATATACCGATTACGCGCATGCATACATCCACTATAATAATTATCAGATAAAACTCTTATTTTGTCCGCGCTATGTATAATGTTGTTATATTTAACTATATCTTTCTCGTTCCATCCACGAGTTTGGTTCAAGCAAGGCAAAACTAATATCAATTTTATATCAGGATATTTATTTTTCAACTCTAATACCGCCTCTGCTGCAAGAGTATCAAAACCTCTAGCTCCTCCTGCACCAAAATATATAACTCCTTCTTTTATTAAATTTACAATTGCCTTTTTGATTTTAATTTTTAATATTCCAACCTCCCATTTTGGAATATCACGATGCCCAGTAAAACAACATGTCTTTTTATTCATATCACCACTCCTTAAGGGATTTTACCATATATGGTCCAAAAAGTCCATATATGGTCGTTATATTATTTTCAAAAAAGCTACACTAAGTGTGCATAATACTTTTGGGAGTGATGGCATGAACACACGAATAGCTGTAGCAAATAGGTTGTTGGAACTTTGCGAACAAAAGAAACTGTCTGTAAATGCTTTAGCGAGGAATTCTGCCGTTCCTCCATCTACATTGAAAAATATAATAAACGGCGGCAGTCAAAACGCAGGAATTGTTACTATTAAAAAACTTTGCGACGGACTGGAGATATCTCTGTGTGAGTTTTTTAACACAGAGGTTTTCAAAACATTAGAGCAAGAAATTAGATAAAGTAAATTATAATTCAAAACAATGAGGCTTCATAAGGATGTATTCCCTTATGAAGCCTGACTTTTTTTGTAACTATATATTTTATTTTACCTTTTTGAATACAGTTGCTGTTCTTTGGGGCAAATAGCAGTAAAATCCCTGCTTGCCCTCCTTTTTCTCAGACTGATAACGGTAAGCTTTATCCACTCTGTCGAAGCCGCCGAATTGCCCATCGTCAGTTGTAAATTCAGCTTTGAAATTGCCCTTATCACCTGTGGGTATAAAATAGCCTTCAAAGGACTGAGTGGGGTTAAAGTTGAAGGCAAAAACCTTACCGCCCTTGCTGTAAATCAAAATTTTATTCTGCTGGTCGTACCACAGAGAAATACCGGGCTTTGAAATAAGACCGCCCTTTGAAAGAAGCTGTAGCATAGCCTTATCAAAGTTCTTCAAGTCATCGTATCTCAGGTCGGGGTTTTCGGCAAGTGACCATTGACGTCTGCAATAATGGTAACTCCAGCCATTTCCCTCGCGAGGGAAATCCACCCACTCAGGGTGCCCAAATTCATTGCCCATAAAGTTGAGATACCCCTCGCCTGCCAGAGAGGCGGTGAGCAAACGTATCATTTTATGCAGGGCAATACCTCTGTCTATTATATGGCTGTTGGAGTTTTTGCTCATATTCCAATACATTTCCGCATCGCAAAGGCGGAACATAATGGTTTTATCACCCACAAGGGCTTGGTCGTGAGATTCGGCATAGCCGATATTCTTTTCCCCCGCCCTGCGCTGAGTCAGTTCATACCAGATTCCCGCCATATCCCAATGCTCGTCGGGTATTTCCTTCAAGGTTTTAATCCAAAGGTCGGGCACACCCATAGAGAGCCTGTAATCGAAACCGATGCCGCCTTGTGAAATTTTCAGCGCCATACCCGGCATACCCGACATGTCCTCGGCTATTGTTATGGCATTTTTATTAAGCTTGTGAACAAGCTCGTTAGCAAGCTGTAAATACACAACGGCCTCTGTATCTGTATTGTCAGAAAAATACATACCGTAATTGGTGAATGCCGAGCCCAAGCCGTGGTCGCGATAAAGCATAGAGGTTACTCCATCGAAACGGAAGCCGTCGAAATGGTAAATTTCTATCCAGAATTTAAGGTTGGAAAGCAGGAAATGCAAAACCTCGTGCTTGCCGTAGTTAAACAGTTTTGTTCCCCAAGCCGAGTGTTCACCCCGTGTTCCTTCGTGGAAAAACTGATGTGTTGTGCCGTCGAAAAGGTTTAAGCCCTCACCTGTGTTTTTTACGGCGTGGGAATGAACAACATCAAGCAGCACCGCAATGCCCATTTTATGAGCTTCATTTATAAGCTCCTTTAATTCCTTTGAAGTTCCATAACGAGAAGAAGCGGCAAAAAAGTTGGAAACCTGATAACCGAAGGAGCCATAGTAAGGATGCTCCATAATCGCCATAATCTGCAAGGTATTATAACCCAATTCCTTTACCTTTGGAAGCACATTTTGGCGGAATTCACTATATGTGCTTATTCTGCCCTCTTCCCCCGACATACCTATATGGCACTCGTAAATAAAAAGGTTTTTATTGGGTTTGAAATCACTATCGGTCCATTTAAAATTTTCTAGAGTATCGTCTATTTCAGCGCACCAAAGAAGTGTGTGAGAATCCTGCACAACGCGGGTAGCATAGGTAGGTACTCGACGCAATGCTTCGCCGTTGTGAATTACTATAGCCTGCACCTTTGAGCCTTTTTTTACAGTATTCTTTGGAAGCGTAATTTGAAATACACCGTTTTCTAATTTTTCCATTGGGTGCTTGTAAATATCCCAGTTATTAAAGTCGCCACAAAAATACATCGCCTCAGCACCGGGTGCCCATTCGCGGTATACAAAACCCTCTTTAGTATTATGAAAGCCGAAATATTTATATCCGTTTGAAAAATCCACAAGGCTTCCCCTTGCGCCCACAAGGCTTTTCTTTACCGACTTGTAGGTTTCCATACGAGCTTCAATTGACCCTGCAAAGGGCTCTAAATATCCGTCTAATTCTAAAATTTTATATGACATTAAGGTCCTCCAAAAAGGTAGTTTATTATCTTTATATTTCAAATATACACTTTTTCAAAACTACTGTCAAGGGAAGTCGCGCCCTTTCCTGAAATTACACTTAAGGTATACAAAATTTTTCTTTTTGTTACAAATTTTGCAAAAAATCCCCAACAAATGCGAACTGCCACATTTGTTGGGGATTGGCTTTAAAATAGTTTGAGCTTTAAATTGTGCTAAAGGCATCCCAATAATTTAATAACACATAGCTTAGCAAGGTCATAAGTACAATAACAATTACGGATATCTTCCAGCCCTCTTTCAGCATATCCTTAGGCTTTAAGCCGTAACCAATAGGAACTGCACGAATGGATGTGGGAAGCATATAGGAAATGTTTACGCCGATAGATGCAATATAAATATAGGGAATGGGGTTTTTTCCAATGCCCTGAATTATTGAAATAACTATAGGCATTGCAACGGCGGCGGTGGCGGTATTTGAGGTAACATCGGACATAAGAAGAGTTATGGTCACTATTACAAATATTGTAATCAGTCCGCCGTCAAGACTCATACTTGCCACAGCGTTACCAATAGCCGCTGCTGCGCCTGAGCTGTTAATCAAGGTGCCTACGGCAAGACCGCCTGCAAATATGTAGATAAGCTCCCACACGATTTTGGACTGCACCGACTTCCATTTCATAAGGCGCTTGCCCTCTTTGTTTGTAATCAGGAAAGAAATAATAGCACAGATTACAAATACATATGCGGGCTTGAGCCCTGGGAATAGCTCCTGATAGAATTGCCTTGTAAAGGAAAGGAGTGCGGCAATAAGGAAGAGGGAAAGTGAGCAGATTTCATCAAAGGTCATTTTAGGAAGCTTTTTATATTCTTGTATAAAAAATTCCTTTGAACCTCCTAAATCATCATTCTTCTTCACATTTCTAAGCATAAAAATTATATTGCTTAAAATAAGCACTATTGTGATGGGCAGAAAACGCACAACCCAAGTGACATACATAAACTCTTGCCCTGTTATCTGCTGTAGATAATCAATGGTAACAAGATTCATAGCACCGCCCAAAGGGGTGGCAATACCGCCCACACCTGTGCCGTATGCTATATACATAAGCAGCTTTGAGCCTTTTTTACTAGTTGCAATATCTCCCTCGCCCGCATATTTAAGCATAGAAACTGCAATAGGTGTGAGGGTTGCGCAGATAATTGAGTTTGGCAATACTGAGGAAAGAACGGCCGAAAGCACAAACCAGAAAACCAACTGATTTCTAAAGTTGCTGCCGATAAGGCTTAAAAATTTAGCGGCAATTCTTTTATCAAGACCTGTTTTTTCCCATGAAACTGTAAGGATAGATGCGCCGAGTAACAGTAGAATTGTTTCAGATGCATAGTTTGCTATAACCGAGGACATATCGGTTATCTCAATAATAGCATTTATTGCTATTGGCAGAAAGGCGGTTATAGCATAGTCAACAGGTGCCGAAACCCACCAAAATGCCATCCAGACAACTGTACCAACAGCCGCTCTGCTTGCAAAAGTTTCGAATACCGCTGAGGGTAACGCAAAGCAGCAGAGCAAAAACAATAAGGGACCAATGATAAGGTTTATGGTGCGACTTCTTATTTTCATTTTTTCTCCTTCGGTGCTGCGGCTTTTAATTTATTAAATATTTTTTAGCAACAGCAAACCATACAAATTATTCCATTAGTATCAAAACTAATGGAATAATTATATCACAGCTGTAAACATTTTGCAATAGTTGTTACAATAATTTTACATAAAACCCACATTATTGTAGTATTTAGTGAAATATTGTTGTCCTTTATATTGTTTTACGGTAAAACAATATTTGCTCTGCCAACTTCCAATAAATAATCGCCTTTCTTTAGAAGCTTTGCTAAACCAAAGGTATCCTCAGGCAAGGACATTGTCCTAACCGCCGCAAGCCCTTAGTGCTCTTGGTTTGGATGGTGAAAATCCGACCCCGCAGTTATAATTGAATGGTTTTCTCTTTTTGCATATAATGCTGCTAACCCCAGCCTGGCATTGAAGTAGGGATGCATATTAAAAACTTCGCTTCCGTCTAATAGTTCGGGTGCGATTCGTTCTATACCGTCTCTCATAGGATGAGCTTGAATAAAAACACTATCATTCATTTTATAATTATTTCTGAATTTCTCAACTCCGTATGGAAGCAGGTCGTAAATTTCTTGGAGCATATTTTCATTAACTCCATAAATAAGATAGTCATTATTGTTTTCGGCAAATCTGATCTCTGCCCCTAAATAGACCTTAAGCCCCAGCTCAGCACCGTATTTTTTAGTCTCGGTGAAATCCTTCAGATAACCGTTGATATATTCTTCTTTTGAAAGCTTGTTTGAAAGATAAAAATGATTAGTTATTGTTATTGCATCATACCCTAGCTTTTTATAAGTCTCAGCCATTTCTTTTGGAGAAATCTCGCTACAAGGACTTACAGGCTTTGTATGTGCATGCAGCTCAATTCTATGCTTGTATCGGTTATTTAATTTTGTTTTTAGCTTTTTTAAATTCATAATCTTTCAACTCTTTTCACCTGTTGCTGATATGTTTTACTATATCACAAAGGCGGCGAAGCCGCAACACTTTTTCGCTTGTTACTTATTGCTTTTCAAAGCCCCACGGACTTTTTAAGGTAAGAGTGAAGAGGTAATAGGCAAGAAGTAAGCCCCAAGAACTTATCGTCCTTGGGGCTTTGGCACCCCCTGACGGAATCGAACCATCAACTAACCCTTAGGAGGGGTTTATTATATCCATTTAACTAAGGGGGCAGATACTTGTGTTTTATTACAGATGAAAAAAGGAGGGGTTTATTCATACGGCGAAGCCGTATTGCGGTTCGTGGGACCCATTCGAAATCTTTGATTTCGTTAATGGGTACGGTTCGCATATCCATTGAACTAAGGGGGCATATGCTTGTAATTACCTGTAATATATTACCCCAAAGCGCGCCGTTTGTCAAGGTGCGTTTTGGGGTGTTGTTTAAATATTCCGTTTCCCCTATGGCATATAAGCGAAGTGTATTTTATTAAAAACTTATAAGAATATAAAAACGGTGCCGAATTCAATTAACCCTTAGTTGGTTTCGGCACCATTGTTTATTCAATTGTTAGATTAGTTGTCCTCAGGGGCAGGTGGATTCACCCTTACAGAGGGTGCTCCGGTGTTATTGGCAATGCTATTATCTATATTGCCGCCCAAATCCACAAGCAACTGCTTTGTTGCGCCTTTGTCCAGAGTATTTCCGATTATGGCACAGCTGCTTATATTACGATATGCTATTCCATAATGCGGGCTGGGCTCGCAAATGGCTATATCGTCTATACCTGTAAGGAATGTGTTTCCCGAAACCGCCAGATTATAGCAGCTATCAAAATAAAGATGGCTGTTTTCATATTGATTCTTCTCAAAGCTTTCTCTATATTTTCCGCTTCGATTGAAAATGTTTCCGGTGGCTGTGATATTGTTACATTCAAAAGCTTCACCAACAAGGCTGATTGCAGGTCCGTAAGACCTGTCGAAATAGTTGCCGGTTATGTTAAGAGAGTGAGCATTCTTTAAATTGATACCGCCATTGCGATTCCACTCTATTCTGTTGCCTGTCATAGTTATGGCGGCACATATTATATCACTGTAAATAGCGGCACCGTGATTCGTGTGCATAATACAGTTGTTGATCCAACCGTCCCAACCCTTTATGTAGATTGCGTTACCTTTGTTGGCAATTATCATACAATCCTTAACAGTAAATGCAAATACTCCATAAAGGTGTATAGCATCTCCGCTAAAATTTTTGAACTGACAGTTATCAATGGTTACGCTATCCTCTCGGAAGCCTATCTGGTCGGGATCAGGAATAGCGTTATCCTCACGCTCAGGGGGATAGTTGAGATGACTTTCTGCGTGACTTTCTATGTTTAGATAAACACCATGTATATTTTTACCTGCACAGTGGTTTCCCAATAGCTGCAGATCCCTAATGCATGCACCAAAGGCACCGCTAACATCAATCAGACAGGTGGTCTCAGTATCCTTTACTTTTATTATCGAGCCACCGGTTTCTCTATATCCCCAGCCCTTATATCCCATAAGGCACACGCTTGTGTGCATTTGTAACCTTCCGCAGATATATGTGCCCGGTGGAACGATAACCGCACCCTTAACCTTAGCCGCATCGTCAATGGCCTTTTGGAATGCTTCTGTACAATCAAAATTATCGTTTCCTATTGCACCATATTCTGTTACATCAAATACATTTGTCATTGTCAAAATTCCTACTTTCCTATTTTCATAATACCACAAAGTTTAATTTTGTCAATACACAGCTCTTTTACCTTTTCCCTTGCCTTACCCATATATTTTTTTGGATCTATAACAGAACTATCAGATAATATTTCCCTTGCACCCGAAGTTGCCGCCGCTCTTAGCTCGGTGGCAAAGTTAACCTTTGCCATACCTAAAGAGATTGCCTTGCGTACCTTTTCATCAGGAACACCCGAACCGCCGTGCAAAACCAGAGGTGTTTCTATTTTTTTCCTGATTTCGGCAAGACGGTCAAAATCGAGTTTAGGCTCACCCTTATAAAATCCGTGAGCAGTACCTATAGCGATGGCTAAAATATCCACCTCGGTTTCCCTTGCAAAATTCTCCGCGTCTTCAACAGAAGTATACTGTATATCAGCGCTTACATTATCTTCTTTTCCACCTATTGTTCCTAGCTCTGCCTCAACTGTAATTCCCATTGGCTTTGCCACAGCTACAACCTGCTTTGTTATTTTAACATTTTCTTCAAAGCTTTTTTTAGAGCCATCGAACATAACAGATTTGTAGCCTGCTTTTATTGCCTTCATTACATCATCAAAGTTGCTGCAATGGTCAAGATGTAGGGCTACGGGAACCGAAACCTTTTGTGCTGCGGCGCTAACCATAGCCACCATAAGCTCAAGGGTTATGTAGTCAACGGTTGTGGGAGTGGTTTGAATTATTACAGGTGACTGACATTCTTCCGCTGCCGCTAGTATTCCCTGAACCATTTCCATATTTTCAGCATTAAAGGCGGGAATAGCATAACCGTTTTCTTGTGCCTTTTTTATCATATCAAAACTTGAAACTAACATTATTTTTCACCCTTTGCTATCATTTGAGAAACAGTCTGCGGATTTATAACACCCTCCATAGGTCCAAAGGCAGCAGTATTAAGAGCCGCAGCAGCGGAGGCTATTTTGGCAGAGGCCTCTATTGATTTTCCTGCGGCAAGAGATGCCAGAAATGCGCCGTCGAAGCTGTCTCCTGCTCCTGTTGTATCCTTTACATCTACCTCATATATTCCAAGAGATAATTCCATATTCGGTGTGTAAATGATGCTTCCCTCTCCGCCGTTTTTAACAACTATCATCTCCATACCGTATTCCTTAAAGCATTTTTCGCAAGCTTCGGCTACGGTTTTGCTCTCTGTGAGCATAAGAAGTTCTGATTTTCCGGGCATAAATATGCTTGTTCTTTCCATAACCCGTTTTATTCTGTTCATACAACCCTCGTCCTTCATTAACTCAGGACGTATGTTTGGATCGAATGTGATTTTTGCACCGCCAAAATAAAATACATCCATTGTATCTATTATTCTGTTTGCAAAAGCCTCTTCTGCCGAAAGGGAACAGCCCATTATATGAAAATATTTTGCGCCCTGGGGCATTTTCGGCATACCCTCCGCCACAACTGCGGCTGTACCTGCTATATGAAAGATAAACTTTCTGTCACCGTTATGAAAATAGGTAACAAACGCACTTCCTGTGGGCAAAACGGGGCTTTGGGTGACCATTGAGCAGTCTACACCATCGTTAATTAACTTGTCTGTTATACAGTTGCCGAAATCATCGTCACCTACTGCACCGATTATTCCACCGCTTCCGCCGATTTTAGCTACGGTATCTATAAAAATTGCAGGCGCGCCTGAGGCATAAGGACCTTTAAAGGTATCGGGGATACCCAAAGGACAGTCTTCCTTATCTCTCATAATTTCAACAATCATTTCTCCCATTGTCCAGATTTCTGCCATTTGGATTCACTCCTTATTTAGCAAAACTTTCTCTTAAAAATTTAAGAGATTTCTCTATGTTTTTATCCATAATCTCGGAGGTTGCGCCGCCTGTCAGGTCGCGCCACACCTTGATGTCACTTCCTACTTTTCCGCCCATAGTCATAAAGGGCTCCATAACAACACCTTTACTGAATCCGATTTCGTTAAGTGCTTTTCCTATTTCCTTCCACGGCAAATGTCCCATTCCGGGGAGCTTTCTATTACCCTCGCCTACGTGTAGGTGACCAAGATAATCGCCTGCTGTGCGTATTGCATCGGGTATGCTATCTTCTTCTATATTCATATGGAAAGTATCTAGCAACAGCTTCACGCTCTTGCAATCTACATCCTTACAGTAGCGCACACCTTCCTCTGCTGTGTTAAGCAGCGTGGTCTCAAAACGGTTTACTACCTCAAGGCAAAAATCTATTCCTAAACCATCTGCTACCGTGCCCAGTTTTTTAACACTTTTTACACTGCGCTCCCAAATGGCATCCTTATCCAGGTCTGAAAAATCGTTTGGCCAATATGTATACATAACGCCAACAATACTTCTTGAATCCAGCTTATCCATTTTTTCCATTATATCGGAAAGGAACTTTATTCCGTTCGCTCTAGTTGCCTCGTCCTTTGCCGCAACATCATAACATTTTGCAGGGCCAATATTACAAGAGATTTCAATGCCTAGTGAAGTGCACAGAGCGCGCAACTCAGTTATTTCGCTGTCACTCATTTTAAGCAAATCTCCTGCAGAAATTTCAAGAATGTCGAAGCCTAACTCTGCCACCTTTTTAGCAAAGTAGAAGTAATCCCCCGTCCATTCGTGTGTCCAATAAGCATAAAGTGTACCAAATTTCATAATAATGCCTCCTTTTATTTTTATTATAGTCTCAATTTGAGGCACAACAATGGAATGTGGTTGCAAATAATTTGTATTTATGTTGCTATATTTGAAAATTTATTGTATAATTACAATAAGAGGTGATGTATGTGAGAAAAGAATTTTTTAACCCCAAAAAGTCCCTATCAGATTTGTATATGGTAAACTGCGGCTACGAGGACTGCAGCCTGAACTTTTCCAGCACACCCCATACAAGAAAATATTACCTGATACATTATGTGGTAAAAGGTTGGGGATATTTTGAGGTAGAGGGCAAAAAGCACAAGGTTAATGCAGGTGATATTTTTATAATCAGACCAAATAAATTGGTTTGGTACTATTCTCCAGACACCGAAAACACCTGGTCTTTTTGCTGGATTGGCTTTAGTGGAAATTCGGCAAAGCAATATTTTGATGAAACCGGTATAAAAGATAACGTGCATATTTACCCTTTAAAAAGCGATGAATTTCTTTCGGTCATTTCCAACTGCCTTGACTATGTGGAAAATGCCCGTTCCGATGTTTCTCAGCTTGTACTTAATCACTATTTGATACAAAGCTTAATGGTTCTTTGCAAAAAGGTAACCACCAAGTCTGAAGCAACAAAAGCCTTGCATATAGTAGAAAGAGCAGTCCGGTATGTGGAATTCAATTATATGAACGACATTACACCCAGCAGCATTTCCGAATTTTTCTCTCTTGACAGAACATATTTCTACCGTATATTTAAAAGAGCAACAGGCATTTCTCCCGAACAGTATATAATAAATTACCGCATTAAAAAGGCTGCCGAGCTGCTGAAATCTACAACATATTCTATAGGGGAAATAGCCTCTTTTGTAGGAATTAAGGACATATACTATTTTTCAAAGCTTTTTAAAAAGATTAAGGGAATTACTCCGTCAGCTTACCGAAAAATGTAATATTGTTGTTTTTTGTTTTGTATAAATCGTACTTTTGACAAAGAAAAAGACTCCGCAAGGTTTTACCATCTTGCGGAGTCTTTTTGTGTTTACTATATTAAACTACTCGGTTACTGCGGCAATAATTGCCTTTATAGTATGCATTCTGTTTTCGGCTTCCTTGAAAACGATTGACTGTTCGCTTTCAAACACTTCGTCACTAACCTCCATACTATCTCTTGAAAAGCGCTCGCTCATTTCTTTTCCCACTGTTGTTTTAAGGTCGTGGAAAGCGGGCAGACAGTGCATGAACACCGCTTGGCTTTTAGCAAGGCTCATGGCCTTTTTGTTTACCTGATAGGGAGCAAGGTCGGCAATTCTTTCCTCCCACACCTCAACGGGCTCACCCATAGAAACCCAAACGTCGGTATAAACTACGTCGGCATCTTTAAGCGCCGTAGCGGGGTCCTCGCTGAATTGAAGCGTAGCGCCGCTCAATTTGCTAAGCTCCTGACATTTTGCCACAAGCTCTTTATCGGGGAAGTATTTTTTAGGCGCACACACGCTGAAATCCACGCCCATTATTGCAGAGCCTACCATAAGGGAATTACCCATATTATAACGGGCATCACCCATATAACAAAGCTTGATACCATCGAGTGTTCCAAAATGCTCGCGAATGGTTAGGAAGTCTGCCAGAATTTGGGTTGGGTGGAATTCGTTTGTTAATCCGTTAATTACGGGAATGCTTGCGTATTTGCCAAGCTCTTCAACTATTTCCTGACCGAAGCCTCTATATTCAATCGCATCGTACATACCCGAAAGAACACGGGCTGTATCGGCAATACTCTCTTTTTTGCCTATCTGCGAACCTGTTGGGTCAAGGTAGGTGCTACCCATTCCCAAGTCACTTGCGGCAACCTCAAAGGCACAGCGGGTACGAGTGCTGGTTTTTTCGAAAATCAGTGCAATATTTCTGCCCTTTAAAGCATCGTGGGGAATGCCGCTTTTCTTTTTTTGCTTATATTCAGCCGCTAAATCAAGAAGATATAAAAGCTCCTCGCGGGAAAAATCCAAAAGCTTTAAAAAATCTCTGCCCTTTAAGTTCATACTGTTGCCTCACTTTCGCATACTGATTTAATCACATTTACAGCCTTTTCCAACTGCTCCATAGTTATATTAAGAGGTGGTAAAAGGCGAACCTTATCCTTCGCTTTTATAACCAGAACACCCTTATTCATACAATCTGTTATCACTTCTCCTGCGGGCCTTTTTGTGGTGATCCCAAGCATAAGACCCATACCGCTGATATCGGTTATACCTTTTGAGCTTTTAAGGGTGTTTATTATATAATCGGATTTTTCCTTCACGCTATCCAAAAGCGCATCATCAATGCGATTTAATATATTCACAGCACCCGCACAGCATATAGGGTTGCCGCCAAAGGTGGAGCCGTGAGATGATGGAGTAAGCACATCCTTTACCTTATTGAACAGCATTGTGGCACCAAGGGGAAGACCTCCGCCCAAGCCCTTGGCAGTGGACACGATATCGGGGATTATTCCGTAGTTCATATAGCCATACAGCTTGCCCGTTCTGCCGTTTCCGGTTTGTACTTCATCCACTATCATAAGTATATCCTGAGCTTCCGCTATCTCGGAAATTCTTTTTACAAATTCCTGCTCTAGGGGCAGTACCCCGCCCTCGCCCTGAATGGTTTCAAACATAATTGCGGCGGGATTATATGCCTTAACCTTTTCTTCCAGATCCTTAATATTATTGGCCTCTACATACTGAAAGCCCTCTGTAAGAGGTAGAAAGTCCTTATGAAAAACCTCCTGACCTGTTGCGGCAAGGGTGGTTACGGTTCTGCCGTGAAAACTGTTTTTAAGGGTTAGTATTATATTGCAAGCTGCACCTTTTTTCTCAGCGGCATATTTCCTTGCAACCTTTATTGCACATTCATTTGCCTCGGCGCCGGAGTTTGAAAAAAACACCTTTTTGGCGCCTGTTCTTTTGCAGAGAAGCTCTGCCAATTCAACCTGAGGCTCGGTGTAGTAAAGATTTGAGGTGTGCTGAATTTTGCTCAGCTGCTGAGTTACGGCATCAACCCACTGAGTATCTGCTGCCCCAAAGGTGTTTACTGCAATTCCCGAAGCTAAATCTATATATTCCTTGCCCTCGTTATCCTTTAAAAGGCAACCTTTTCCCTCGGTAATTACAATGGGAAAACGGGCATATGTATTGGCAATATATTCGCTATCCTTTGCCTTAACGCTCATTGTCGTTATCCTCCGAAACCATAGTGCCCGCGCCCTCGTCTGTAAGGGTTTCTATAAGCAAAGAATGGGGCACTCTGCCATCCATAATAATTACCTTTTTAACGCCTCTGTGTATTGCATCTATACAGCACTCTACCTTGGGTATCATACCGCCTGAAATTGTGCCGTCGCGGAACAGCTCAACCGCACCCTTAATATCAATGTTGGGAATAAGAGAAGAGGGGTCGTCCTTATCGCGAAGAACACCTGCGATATCGGTCATAGAAATTAGCCTTTCAGCCTTTAGAGCACCCGCAATATATGCGGCGGCTGTATCGGCATTTATATTATAAACATTGCCCTGCTTATCACAGCCAATAGTGGATACAACAGGTATATAGCCGTGATGCAGAAGGTCTGTGATGGGGGTGACATTCACATTTGTTATGCTTCCCACAAAGCCCAATCTCTCGTCCTTGCACTCGGCTTCAATCATACTGCCGTCTATACCCGAAATTCCCATAGCGTTGCCGCCCTTGGATTCCAGAAGATTTACAAGGCTTTTATTGATTTTACCTGCAAGCACCATTTGCACTACCTCGGCAGTTTCCTTGTCGGTAACACGAAGTCCGTCTACAAACTTGCTTTCTTTACCAATACGGGTGAGAGTTTCGGTAATTTCGGGACCGCCACCGTGCACCAACACCACCTTTACACCGATAAGCCACAGAAGAACTATATCCTCCATAACCTGTTGCTTTAATTCCTCGTTTATCATAGCGTTGCCGCCGTATTTAACAACAACTATTTTATTGTTATACTTCTTTATGTAAGGTAGTGCCTGAGTGAGTACCTCGGCACGGCCTGCGTTAGTTAATTCTATTGTCATATCTTTTCCTCTTTATAATTTAAGTTCTGTAGTCACCATTGATTTTCACATAATCGTAGGTTAAATCACAGCCCCAGGCGGTGGCTGAGTTTTCACCGCTATTAAGGTTTATTAGAATTTCTATTTCGCTTTCCAAAAGTATTTCCTTTGCCTTTTCTTCGCTAAAGGGTATGCCGGCGCCGGCTTCACAAACAGGAATTTCGCCTTTTGCACTTTTAAAGGAAACATCTATTTTATTTACATCTAACGCCGCACCGCTGTAGCCAATAGCACACAGCACTCTGCCCCAGTTGGCATCTGCACCAAACATAGCGGCTTTGGTAAGGGAGGAGCATATTACCGATTTTGCAACGGTTTTTGCCGTCTCCTCACAGCGGGCACCAGTTACTTTGCACTCAAGCAGCTTGGTTGCTCCCTCGCCGTCACCCGCTATCATACGGCAGAGGTGAACAGTTACGGTGTTAAGCGCCTTCATAAACACTTGGAATTCGTCGCCTTCACTTGTAATTTCCTTATTTTCTGCCATACCGTTTGCCAGCACGGTTACCATATCATTGGTGGAGGTGTCGCCATCTACGCTAACCATATTAAAAGTGTTCTTTATATCGGTGCTTAACGCTTTTTGCAGCATTTCAGGAGAAATTGCACAGTCGGTTGTGATAAACACAAGCATTGTTGCCATATTAGGGTGAATCATACCACTGCCCTTGGCTATTCCGCCTATGTGGCATTTTTTACCCGATACTGTGAATTCTACCGCAATTTCCTTTACCTTTGTATCGGTTGTCATAATGCCCTCTGCGGCATTTTGGCTGCCCGACTCTGAAAGGCTTTTTACAAGCTCCGGCATACCGTTTTTTATAGGGGTTATATCAAGCGGCTGACCTATAACACCAGTTGAAGCAACTACAACATCCTGAGCTTCAATATTCAAAGCCTCTGCTGCAAGGCGGCAGGTTTCCTCTGCTATTTCTATGCCGTTTGCATTGCAGGTGTTGGCGTTACCGCTGTTGCAGATAATTGCACGAGCCACACCGTTTGAAATATTATTTTTAGTAACTGTAAGAGGCGCACCCTTAACTAAATTTGTTGTGTAAACTGCAGCAGCGGCGGCAGGTTTTTCGCTTACAATCAGTGCCAAATCCCGCTTTGTTTTGTTCTTTCTTATGCCGCAGTGTATACCCCCTGCCAAAAAGCCATTTGCGGCACAAACACCACCTGATATAATTTCCATATTCTTCTCCTTTTAAGCAAACACGAACTTTTTACCATTATACAAAAAATTATAAAATTTGTATTAAATCAACCCAAGCCCTATAGCACCAAGCCCTCGGTTGGGTTGACACCTAACTTTATATTCATACATTCTATGGCCGCGCCCGAAGCACCCTTGCCAAGATTATCGTAATGAGAGATAAGCAGTATTCTGTCTTCATTACCCTCTGCCGATAAAATCATTGAGTCCTTGCCCGACAGTGCATTTGCCGAAACAAATCCACCCTCGCTTATTTCTTCAACATATTGCACTATGCCTGAGCTGTAAGCGTTTTTGAGAATTTCCTTAGCTCCCGATAAATCTGTTTCAAGCGTACTTTTGTGAAGTGGCACGGTAACAGTCATTCCGCTGTAATAATCCGCTACAATCGGAGAAAAAACAGGAGCATTTTTGAGCCCTGTAACGGCGCACATTTCGGGTAAATGCTTATGGGCTTGTGCCACACCGTACTGACGGGGCGAAGACAGCGCAATGTTTCTATTGCTATCCTCATACTCCTCTATCATTTTCTTGCCGCCGCCTGAATAACCTGTTACCGAAAAGCAGCTAAGCAGGCTGTCTTCATTCAAAACTCCCGATTTTATAAGTGGATACACAAGGGCAATAAATCCGCTTGCGTGACAGCCGGGGACGGCAATTCGTTTGGATGCCATTAGCTTTTCCTTGTGACTATTGGACAATTCGGGAAAGCCGTAGCACCAATCACTGTTTGTTCTGTGGGCGGTAGAGGTATCTATAACCACCGTTTCGGGATTGGTAATAAGGCTTACCGACTCCTTTGCCGCCGCATCGGGCAAACATAAAAAGGCTATATCGGCAGAATTCAAAGCCTCCCGGCGGGCATTTATATCCTTGCGCTTTTCTTCAGGCAGGGTGATAAGGATTATATCCTTTCTCTCTGCAAGGCGCTCGTAAATTCTAAGCCCCGTTGTGCCTGCTTTGCCGTCTATAAAAACCTTTTTGCTCATAATAATTCCTCGTTTATTTTTTGTTTGTTCTTATAAAATTTGTTATATGCTCTATCTGCATATCCACAGATTGGGGGCCCGTGCCACCCATTGAAATTCGTTTGTTCACACAGGTTTCAAGGGATATTTCAGAATACAAATCCTCTTCAAATAATGGGTTAATTGCTTTGTATTCTTCAAAGGACAAATCCTCTAAAACAGCGCCCTTAGATATGCAATATGCCACCGTTTCGCCAACGGTTTTGTAGGCGGTTCTGAAGGGCATTCCTTTTTTAACAAGATAATCTGCCAAATCTGTGGCATTTATAAAGCCCTTGCCTGCGGCGGTATACATATTTCCCTCAAGCACGTTCATTGTGGCAACCATTGGTGCAAACACCTTAAGGCACAATTTCACGGTATCTATACTGTCGAAAATTGCCTCTTTATCCTCCTGCATATCCTTATTGTATGCCAGCGGAAGACCTTTAAGGGTGGTTAAGAGTGCCATTAAATTGCCGTAGACTCTGCCCGTTTTACCCCGCACCAGCTCTGCCATATCAGGGTTTTTCTTTTGGGGCATTATGCTTGAGCCTGTGGTAAAGCTGTCGTCAAGCTCAATAAACTTGAACTCCCAGCTGGACCAAAGTATTATTTCCTCTGAAAATCTTGAAAGATGCATCATAATTATTGCAAAGGCATTCATAAGCTCTATGCAAAAATCACGATCGGAAACTCCGTCTATACTATTAAGGGTTATACCGTCAAAGCCCAAAGCCTCTGCCACCATTTGGCGGTCGGTGTTATAGGTGGTACCTGCCAACGCACAAGAGCCTAAGGGGCTGTAATTCATATGCGCCACAGCATCTCTTAAACGGACTATATCCCTTTCGAACATCATACAGTAGCTTAACAAATGATGGGCAAAGGTAATGGGCTGCGCCCTTTGCAGGTGGGTATATCCAGGCATAATTGCGGTTTTGTGAGCCGATGCCACACCGCTTACCGCCTCTATAAGCTCTAATAACAGTTCAATTATTTCATCTGCTTCGTCACGAAGATAAAGCCTTATATCAAGGGCTACCTGATCGTTACGGCTTCTTGCTGTGTGAAGCTTTTTACCGCAATCGCCAATTCTTTTGGTAAGCTCCATTTCCACAAACATATGGATATCCTCAGCCGCCATATCAATTTCAAGGGTGCCATTATCTATATCCGAGAGTATTCCCTCAAGACCGTCTATAATTTTATGGCTTTCTTCCTTAGTGATAATACCGCGAGCACCTAACATCGCCGCGTGCTCCATTGAGCCCTTTATATCCTGACGGTACATTCTTGAATCTACACCGATTGAAGAGTTAATCTCCTCCGCTATGCTTTCCAGGGATTTCGAAAATCTACCTGCCCACATTTTATCCATTTTAATACCTACTTTTTTGTTCTTAATTAAGTCATATAGTGTGGCAGAGATATACTCCGCCACACTTTAATAAAACTGATTATTTAGGAAGGTTGTTCTTTTCCTTCATTTTTGCCATAACCTTTATGGGCAAACCGTAAAGATTGATAAAGCCCTGAGAATCCTTTTGGTCGTAAACCTCGTCTTCATCGAAGGTAGCAATTTCGGGGTCGTAGAGTGAATAAGGAGAGGTTACAGCGGCATTTATCATATTACCTTTATAAAGCTTTAAGGTAACATCGCCTGTTACGGTGCGCTGTGTAGTTTCCACAAAGCTTAAAATAGCCTCAGTAAGCGGCGAGAACCACTGTGCGTTGTATACAAGCTCGCCCAACTTCTGAGCTACAAGAGCTTTATAATGTGCGGTTTCTTTATCAAGGCAGATGCTCTCAAGCACTTCGTGAGCCTTATAAAGAATTGCACCGCCAGGTGTTTCGTAAACACCGCGACATTTCATACCAACGAGTCTGTTTTCAACAATATCGAGAAGTCCGATGCCGTTTTCGCCGCCGAGTTTATTAAGAGTTTCCACCAATTCAACTGCGCCCATTTCTTTGTCGTCGATAGCGGTGGGAATACCCTTTTCAAAATGGATTTTTACATATGTAGGCTTATCGGGTGCCATTTCGGGCGAAACGCCCATCTCAAGGAAGCCCTCTTTATTATACTGCGGCTCGTTGGCGGGATCCTCCAAATCAAGACCCTCGTGAGAAAGGTGCCAAATGTTCTTATCCTTAGAATAGTTGGTTTCACGGTTGATTTTTAGGGGAACATTGTGAGCCTCAGCGTAGTCGATTTCTTCTTCTCTGGATTTAATATCCCATTCGCGCCAAGGTGCGATTATAGGCATATTAGGAGCAAAAGCCTTGATAGCTAGCTCGAAACGCACTTGGTCGTTGCCCTTACCTGTGCAACCATGACAGATAGCGTCTGCACCCTCTTTTATTGCAATTTCAGCAATTCTCTTTGCAATAGGCGGACGCGCAAAGGCAGTGCCCAAAAGATAGTCCTCATATTTTGCACCTGCGGCAACACAAGGAAAAACGTAGTCCTCTAAAAATTCTTTGGTTAAATCTTCGATATAACATTTGGAGGCGCCGGTTTTAATTGCCTTTTCCTCCAAGCCCTCAAGCTCGCTTGCCTGACCTACGTTGCCCGAAACAGCAATAATTTCGGGATTATTATAGTTTTCCTTAAGCCAAGGGATAATGATAGAAGTATCAAGACCGCCTGAATATGCAAGCACGATTTTTTTGTAATTTTTATTCATTTTAGATTCCTCCAGAAGCTGAATTCTTAATTTCGATGTTACCATAATAACACACAATGCATAATTATGCAACACTTATTCATTCTTTTTGTGGATTTTCTTGCATTTTTATAAATAAACCCCTTGAAAAACTACTTATATTATGCACTTTGACAAATGCTTTGTGATTTTATGCATAATATACACAAATTTATGTATATTTTGTGGATTTATTCATTTATATACCTGATACTATGTATATTGTTTTCAGATTTCAACTGCAGAAACAAAAAGAAACGGCTTACCCGAATTATGATAAGCCGTTCGTTTTTAATATGTACCCGCAAAAAACTGCGGGTTGGTTTTGCAGGAAATTATTCCTCTGCAATAGCGGAAACGGGGCAACCGTCTGCACAAGCACCGCAAGAAATGCAGGTATCAGCGTCGATAACGTATTTGCCGTCGCCCTCAGCGATAGCGCTAACAGGGCAGGTACCCTCGCATGCGCCGCAGCTGATGCACTCATCAGAAATTTTGTATGCCATTCGTAACACCTCCATTTGATTTAATGCTACACCTATTGTAGCACAATAGTTTTAAATATGCAAGTGTGTAAATTATTGGGGAAATCTTCCCCAACAAAGACTATTCCAACTCCTTTAGTTTTTCCTCTTCGGGGTCGGGGGCGCTGTTTTGCTTTTTACCGTGACGAATAAACTTTACCTCGTCGCGATGCATAGCGGTTGGAATACCATCCTCGCCCACCTTTACGTGCAGAATGCCTGTAAGAGGGTTAGCATCGGTAACCACACCATCCCCCGAAGGGGTGCGGACATGAGAGCCTACACGAGGGGTCAGCTTATTCAGATATTCATATGCATCCTGCTCGTATTTTAAACAGCACATAAGCCTGCCGCAGGTGCCTGAAATTTTTGTGGGATTAAGGGACAGCCCCTGCTCCTTAGCCATCTTTATAGAAACGGGCTGAAAATCGCTTAAAAATCGCGAACAACAAAAGGGCTGACCGCAGATGCCCAATCCGCCCAGCATCTTCGCCTCGTCGCGGACACCTATCTGCCTTAGCTCAATTCTTGTGCGGAAAACGGCGGCTAAATCCTTAACCAACTCGCGGAAATCCACCCTGCCATCTGACGTGAAATAGAAAAGCAGTTTTGAATTATCAAATGAACATTCCACGTCCACAAGCTTCATATCAAGCCCGTGCTCGATTATCTTTTGCTCGCAAACAGGAAAGGCTTCCCTTTCTCTCTTTCGGTTTTCCTCTGCTCTTCGAAGGTCCTGCTCGGTGGCAACCCGAACAACCCTTTTTAGCGGTTTTACAATTGCCTCGTCCTCCACCTCGTGATTGGCCGAAGAAATTGTACCGCACTCTATTCCACGCGCCGTTTCAACTATAACACGCTCGCCTTCGGAATAGCTCTTTTTAAGTGGGTCAAAGTAGTAAATTCTGCCCTCAGGCTTGAATTTTACGCCTACAACTTCTGTCATATTTTTCTCCTCTCGCCGCGCATATTTCTTTTGTGGTGACCATCTCTCTCCGCGGCGAAGTGAGATGGCTTTCGATGTTTATGAATTTCAGAAACTTATGCTAATCTAAAGCACCGCAATTTCTCTGTTGTTTATAACATTCTCTATATCGTTATATATTACATCAGCATAGTCCTTTACGCAAAGCCCCATAGGATTGCCGTTTAGTTCAACATA